>JAAETI010000237.1 GCA_024228555.1 bacterium
ACGGAAGCCTCGATGGACCCGGCCAGTTCACGATACGCCACTGCCGGCTTCGATGTCCGGGCGTGGCTGAGCACCGAGCGACCCCGCCCCGGGGCTTCAGCGACTCGAACCGACTTCGGTATCGGAGGGTCGAGGACGGTCAACCCGTGGACACCCTCGACATCGGCCAACACTTGTTGGGCGAGCCGGGTTCTGCCGTCGTACATCGTTGCGATTCCGCCAAGCACCTTGAGCTCCTCGTTGGTGAACGATCTGACGTCACCGACCGTTTCCAGCAGCTGCCCAACGCCGCGATGGCTCAGCGTGTCGCAGTGGAAGGGGATCGCCACCCACTCCGCCGCGGTCAGGCCGTTGATCGTGAGGATGCCAAGCGATGGACCACAGTCGATCAGGACATAGTCGTAGGAGTCGGAGAGTTTCTTGAGGGCCCGTGCGAGCACAAACTCGCGTCCCGTCTTGGTCAGCAGGTGCACCTCGGCTCCGGCCAAGTCGATAGATGACGGGAGGAGCGCGGGAAGATCACCCCTTTCAATAACAACGTCGCTGGCCTTGGCCCGACCCGTGAATACCTCATGGAGAGTCACCTCGAGTGAATCGGGATCGAGACCGGTCGCATATGTGAGACAGGCTTGGGGGTCGAGGTCGACGAGCAGTACCGAGCGACCCATCTCGGCGAGGGCATCGCCAAGCGAGTGGACGGTCGTCGTCTTTGCGACTCCACCCTTTTGGTTAGCGAATGCAATCAGTGACGCCATGGAGCGATTCTAAGGCTCGCGACGGCGAGCAACTAAACCCAATCGGTATGGAAGAACTCGCCACGGGGACGGTCGACCCGCTCATAGGTGTGAGCGCCGAAATAGTCACGCTGCGCCTGGATGAGGTTGGCGGACCCCCGGCTCGACCGATAACCGTCGAAGAAGGAAAGCGCTGAGCTGTAAGCGGGGATGGGGATACCCGCCGCGGTTGCCCGAGCGATGGTTCTGCGCCACCCCGCTTGGGCCTGATCGACTGCACTCGAGAAGAAGTCGCTTCTCAGGATGCTGGTGAGTTCGCGGTCTGCGGCGAAGACATCCATGAGCTCGCCGAGGAACCTGGAGCGGATGATGCATCCTCCACGCCACATCGAAGATACCGAAGCGAAGTCGATATCCCAGTCGTGTTCCGCCGCGGCCGCGCCCAACAGCATGAACCCCTGGGCGTACGAGACAATTTTGGACGCATACATGGCGTCATGCAGGTCTGCCAGCACTTCTTCCACCGGGTCGGTAATCGTCGGCGGGGGTCCTTCGAGAACAGCCGACGCGGCGACGCGCTCATCGAGCATCGAGGACAGCACCCTGGCGTAGACGGCCTCAGCGACGAGCGTGGTCGGCTGGCCAAGCTCCATCGACGAGATCACTGTCCACTTGCCCGTTCCCTTCTGTCCGGCTCGGTCGAGGATCTTCTCCAGTAGCGGCGAGCCGTCCTCGTCGGACTTATTCATGACGTCGGCGGTGATTTCGACCAGATACGAGTCGAGGGGGCCTTCATCCCACGACGCAAACACCTCGCCCATCCGCTTGTGATCGAGGCCAAGACCGCGGTGCATGACGTCGTATGCCTCGGCAAGTACCTGCATGTCGCCGTATTCGATCCCGTTGTGCACGGTCTTGACGTAGTGCCCGGCGCCATCGGCCCCGATCCAGTCGCAACAAGGCACATCGTCGACGACGGCCGCGATCCCCTGGAAGATCGACTGCACATGCGGCCATGCGGCTGCGGTCCCTGCGGGCATGATCGACGGCCCGTAGCGGGCGCCTTCTTCGCCACCTGAGATGCCGGTACCGATGTATGCCATCCCGGCTGCTTCAACGTGTGCGGCCCTCCGGATGGTGTCGGTGTAGAGCGAGTTTCCACCGTCGATGATGATGTCTTCGGGATCGAGGAGATCCAGCAGTGTCTCGATCAAGGCATCGACCGCGGGCCCGGCCTTGACCATCAGCAGGACGCGGCGTGGCGTCTGCAGCGATGCGACGAGCTCGGGGAGCGAGTGGGTTCCGATGATTGCCGTCCCGGCGGCTTCCCCTGCGATGAACTCGTCGACCTTGCTTGTTGTCCGATTGAACACGGATACAACGACGCCGTGGTCGTCCATGTTCAGTACGAGGTTGCGACCCATAACTGCCAACCCGACGACGCCGATATCTGCCTGTGCTGTCATGAAGCTGTTCCTTGGATGAGTCGTTGCATGTTCGCAGATGACGAACGATCACGTGACTGTCCCCGCGGGACGGCCAGAATCGGCCCTGGGTCGATCGAATCATTTGCAGATTTCTTCGCGACCCGACGGTGTTTGGTAGTACCTTGCAGGCTGATGGGGTAGCCCATAACAAGTTGTCCAATGCGTGGTTGGTGGTGCAACGGTGACCATCGGTAGCAAAAAATCTGCTCTGAATGTGGCGGCGCGTGCCGCACGTCGTATGAAGCGCGGGCGAGTCGCCCGCCGCGCCGCGCTTTGGATCTGGCCAATTGCGTTGACCGGATTTGTGGCCGCCGGCCTGGTGGGGTGGTGGCAGTGGTCCGCAGAGGTGATTCTGCCTCGTCCGCTTGCCTGGTGGGGCCTGCTCATTGGGTTCGTCGTTTCCGAGTGGCTCGTCATCAACATGAGATTCGGCGGTCGGGTTCACACATTCACGATGGGTGCAGTGCCGCTGGTGGTCGGACTTGTTGCGGTTACACCGGTTGAGCTGCTGGCGGCCTTGGCAATGGCCGCGGTGGTGTTCGCAGGGAGCCGTCGTCGCGAACCGCTTGTGATGCTTGTTCTCTTGGTTGGGAGACGTCTGCTGGAAGGCTCGGTTGCGATCACAGTGTTCCGGGCTGCCGCCCCCAACAGCGACATATTCAATCCGACGGGTTGGTTGGTGGTCGTGGCTGCGGTGGTCTCAGCTCACCTTGCCGGCCACTTGTTGTTCTCGACTGCCAGCTGGGTCCAGGGAATCGAGTCCCCGACGAACGAGAGTCTCGAGGCCTACGGGTTCGGTGCTTTCGTCAACTTGGTCAACGCCGCGCTTGGAATGCTGATTGCCGAGGCAGTTCTCGACGCTCCCAAGGCCGCGGCATTTGCGATCATTCCTGCTCTCGCTCTCTATGGCGGCTTCCGTGCGTACGCCAGTTCCCGCCACGAACGTGTCCGGCTCAAATCGCTATACGAGGCAACGCGTGATCTTCATGCTTCTCCGCAGCTCGAGATGTCCCTAACCGCAGCCGCCGGGCATGCCCGCGACATTTTCGAGTCTGAATTCTGCGAGATCATCTTGGAGTTGGGCGGGGAGCGCAAGGGCTTCAGAACAATCGTCGGCCCCGGTGAGCACCATCAGGCAATGGACCCGATCGATCTCGAACGTTGGCGGATGGTGTGGAACCAGGCAACGGATAGTGAGCGAGCGTTTGTCATCGATCGTTCCGGATCGCTGGCCTCTTCCGCGGGTGATCGGCGGCTGCCGATCACTGCAGCGATGGTCGCACCGGTAGCAATCGGGACCGAACAGACCGGGATAATCGTGGTGGCAAATCCCGTGAACGATGCGGCCTTGTTCTCCAAAGCTGATCTGAAGCTGCTCACCTCTCTGGCGGGCCAGGTTGGGGTTGCGGTCGAGAACGGGCAGATGGAGGACTCGCTTGCGGAGCTAACCGAGCTCAAGGCCGAGCTCGCCCACCAGTCGTTGCACGACGGGCTGACCGGTCTCGCCAATAGATCCCTGTTCACCGAGAGCGTATTCCACGCATTGCAGATGACCCGCCGCACCAGCGGCAATGTTGCAGTGATGTTCATGGATCTAGATGACTTCAAGAACATCAACGACAGCCTTGGCCATGGCGCCGGAGATGAACTGCTGTTGGCGGCAGGCAACCTGCTCCGTGAGCATTGTCGTCCAGAGGACACCATTGCCCGTCTCGGCGGCGACGAGTTCGGTATCTTGATTGAAGACCTCGACGGTGTCCAGGATGGCACCGAGGCTGCCCAGAAGATCCTGGCGGCGTTTGAGGGGCCCCTCAGTATTGCGGGTCGCACCGTGCAGGCGAACGCCAGCATCGGCGTCGCCTTCGGTCGGTACGGTGATACGTCGAGCCAGGTCATGCGTAACGCTGACGCTGCGATGTATGCGGCCAAGAGTGACGGGAAGGGAACCTTCCGTCTATTCGAGTCCAGCATGCATGCCGAGGCTGTTGCCCAGCTCAAGCTGCGTGCCGATCTCGAAGCAGCGATTGCTCGTCAAGAGTTGCGTTTGCTGTATCAACCGATCGTCAATCTTGCTGACGGCTCTTTGCGCGGCTTCGAAGCGCTGGTGCGTTGGCAGCACTCACTGAAGGGCTGGCAGAACCCCGGATCGTTCATCCCGTTCGCCGAGGAGACCGGTCTGATTCACGACATCGGCCGATGGGTCCTGTGGGAAGCCGCCAGGAAGTGCCGCGATTGGTTAGAGGTGCTCAAGCCGGAGCCGGGGGAGTTCAAGGTCACCGTTAACCTCTCCGCCCGCCAACTCGATGATGCTTCGATTGTGGATGAGGTCAAGAGGGTGCTTGCTGAGATGGCGTTCGATCCTGCGTTCCTCGTGCTCGAAATCACAGAGACGGCGATGATGAACGCCGCCCCGGAACGGCTTGAGGAGCTGCGCAGCCTTGGGGTGCCTCTTGCCATCGATGACTTTGGAACGGGTTATTCGTCGCTGGCATCTCTGCACAAGCTCAAGATGGACGTTCTGAAGATCGACCAGGTCTTCGTACAGGGCATTACCGATGAGAAGGAAGACTCTTCGCCGTTCGTCGGGACCATGGTGGGGCTGGGTCAGGCGCTAGGGATGCAGACCATCGTCGAAGGCATCGAGACCAAAGAACAGCTAGAGAAGCTGATCGAGCTTGGCTGCAATACCGGTCAGGGTTTCTACTTCGCCAAGCCGCTTCCACTGGCGCAGGCTCGCCAGCTTGTCGAGCGTCAATCCGAAGGAGAGGCGATCTTCGATCTCGAAGCAATGGCCCACGGCTACCGAGATCGCCGGCTACGTTCCGTTCCCTAGGGCGAGGCAACGGCCGCAAGCACAGTGTGCACCGTGACGGCTACCGCGGCAGCTGCGTCCTCGGGATCGTCCCCGACCAGTTCCCCAGTTGCATTGATCATTCGTTGCACCAGCAATGGGTCGCGCCGGAGATCGAGATCGGCCCGGAATGCACCGCTAGCGATACCGTCGGTGAGGGCAGCCGCAACCAACGACCGCACCCCGTGATCGTACTCCGCAACGAGTTTCTGGTGTCGTGCTGAAAACCCGTATCGGAAGGTGGGGTGACCGTGGGCCGCCACGGCCGCCGCATGACGCACCAGGTGCTCAAGGCGCCCGGCAGGGGAGTTGATTGTGCGCATCAACTCGGTGAGTGTGTCGAGGCTCTCGCGTTGGTGGGTCTCCATGGCGGCAGTCACGATGCTCTCGACATCGGGGTAGTGGTTGTAGAGGGTCTGCCTGGCGACTTCGGCCTCGCGGGCTATTGCAGACATCGTGATACCGCTTATCCCGTGTTCGAGAATGAGCCCAAGCGTGGCGTGGACGATCCGGTCGGCAGCTTTCATGTCTTGGCGTAGAGACGCGAAGCAACAGGGACAAAGACCAGCAACATGACGACGATCCAACCGATTGCATAGGCGATGTCGCCGCCGACCGCATCGCCGGCGACTAGACCCCGGATTGCGTCGGTGGCGACGGATACCGGTTGGTTCTTGGCAAACCCCTGCAGCCACCCCGGCATAGATTCTGTCGGAGCAAAGGCACTGCTCGCCATCATCAGCGGAAAGAGCCAGAACATCGACAACATGCCGACCATCTCGGGGTTGCGGATCTTGGCTGCAATGGCGGCACCGAGCCAGGAGAAGCCGTAGCCGGTTGCGACGGCAAGCAGAATCGCGGCGACCGCTCCACCCAGTGAACTGAAGCGGAACCCCATCAGCATTCCGACCAGCGCAACCAGAACTAGCCCGATCAGGTTGCGCATAGCATCGGCAAGCGTGCGGCCGGAGATGATTGCCCCCTGGCTGATGGGCAATGACCGGAATCGGCTGGTGACGCCTTGTGAGATGTCGGTTGCCAGCCCGGTCCCGGTTTGCTGAGCACCCTGCAAGGCAGTGATGACCAATACGCCGGGCACGAGGAATTGGATGTAGTCAACATCGGTTCCTGCCCCAATGGCACCGCCGAAGACGTAGTTGAACAGGACGAGGAAGAACACGCCCATGATGACCGCAAACGACAGCATCTCGGGTTGGCGGGCAGTTCGAATCGTGTCACGCCACGCAACGGTTCGGGTGTCTGCGATGGCTGCAGAGATCCGTTCCGCTGGTGTCGGGCGTGCGGTTACCGAAGTTGTCATTGTGTGCTCCGTTCGGCCGGTGCGGACGGGCCGTCCCCGGTCAGCTCGAGGAAGACATCATCAAGCGTTGGTCGCCTCAGCTGGTAGTCGACGAGTTCGATATCGGCGTCGTCGATGCTTCTCAGGATGCTCAGGGAGCTTCTGGCGTTGCTCTTCACAGGGATCCTGATCAAGCCGGCGTCCCGATCTATTGACGAGATCAACTCGTCATCGATGACCGCAACGGCCTTGTCGAGTTCCCGCTCGTCGGGAAAGTGGACGTCGAGTACGTCGTTCTCCAAGCCTCGTTTCAGTTCCTCCGGAGTGCCTCTGGCAACCGCAATACCTTGATCGATCAGAAGGATTTCATCGGCAAGTCGGTCGGCCTCCTCGAGGTACTGCGTCGTGAGCACGATGGCCGTGCCGCCGGCGGCCAGGTCGGTAATGGCATCCCACATATCAGCACGGCTCCGGGGGTCGAGACCGGTTGTTGGTTCGTCGAGGAACAACGCGGGCGGATTGGCGACAAGAGCCGCAACCACATCGAGGCGACGGCGCTGTCCGCCGCTGTATGTTTCGGCGGTGCGGTCGGCGTAGTCACCCATGCGGAAGGTTTCGACCAGATCTTCGATGCGTCGCTTCAGAGTGTCCTTGGGGATCTTGTAGAACCGACCAAACAGCTCCAGATTCTCACGGGCGGTTAGCTTCTCGTCGACGGCCGCGTTCTGGCCGGCGAGCCCGATGAGTTGCCGCACCGCGTGGGGGGAAGAGGCAACATCGAAGCCTGCCACCGTTCCGGCTCCCGAATCGATCGAGATCAGAGTGGTGAGCATGTTGATGGTCGTTGTCTTGCCAGCCCCGTTGGGGCCGAGCAACCCGATGATCTTGCCTGCCTCCACCGCAAAGCTGAGATCTTCGACGGCAACGGTGTCGCCATAGCTCTTGCAGAGGCTGTCTGCTTGGATGACTGACACTTTCGACTCCATCAATGGACACTATGTCCAGAGATCATAGACAGAGTGTCTACCGTTGGGAATCTCAGACGGTGGTCAGAACCGTGGCGAACTGCTCGAGGGCCCAGTCCACCTCATCCTTGGTTATGACCAAAGGAGGTGCAATGCGAATCGTATCCTCGTGGGTGTCCTTTGCCAGCACCCCACGGTCCTTCAACGAATCGATCAAAGGGCGGGCGCCACCGGCTTCAGGGTGTAGCTCGATTGCCAGCATCAAGCCGCGGCCGCGAACCTCTTTGATTGCAGGCGAGTCGATACCGCAGAGCTGCTCAAGGAAATAGGAGCCAAGTCGAGCAGAGTTATCAATGAGATTCTCCTCGACCAGCACTTTGAGGGCCTCGCGAGCGATTGCTGCGGCCAGCGGGTTGCCCCCGAATGTGCTCCCGTGCTCGCCGGGCTTGAGGACCCCGAGTACCTCCAGGTTCGAAAGAACGGCCGATACTGGATAGAAGCCGCCGGACAACGCCTTGCCGATCAGGGTTACGTCTGCCTCTATGCCTTCGTGCTCTTCGGCGAGCAGTTTGCCGGTGCGGCCGAGTCCGGTCTGGATTTCGTCGAGGATCAGCGTGACGCCAAGACTGGTGCAGAGGTCGCGGACCTGTCGGAAGTAGCCCTGCGGCGGAATGATCACCCCGGCCTCGCCCTGAATCGGCTCGACAAGGAACGCAACGGTATTCGGATTGACGGCTTGTTGCAGGGCATCGAAGTCCCCAAACGGCACCACGTTGAAACCAGGCGCAAACGGGCCGAAGCCCTTCCTAGCGGTGGGATCGGTGCTGAACCCGACAATCCCGATCGTTCTGCCATGGAAGTTGTTTGAGGCAACGATGATCTCTGCCCGATTCTCGGGAACCCCCCTGACCTCATATCCCCATTTGCGGACGGCTTTTATCGCAGATTCCACGGCCTCTGCACCGCTGTTCATTGGAAGGATCTTGTGGCTACCGGTGAGCTGCGCAAGATCCTCATACAGAAGTGCGAGCTGGTCGTTTCGAAATGCCCGCGAGGTGAGCGTCAGTCGCGATGCTTGGTTCACCATTGCATCCATGATCCTCGGGTGGCAATGCCCCTGATTCACCGCTGAGTAGGCAGCGAGACAGTCGAGGTACTTGTTGTCCTCGGTGTCCCAGACCCAGACACCGCGGCCTCTGGTCAGCACCACATCAAGCGGCTCGTAGTTGTGGGCGCCAAGGCGTAGTTCGCTGGCTATCAGATCAGGGGCAGATTTCATCGAGGCCTCCGGGGACGAGCTGAAGATCGCGGGGTGATTCGAGCCTAGATGGCGGGGAGTCCCCGCCATCCGCGCCTGGCTAGTCCTCGAGTACCCAACCAGGGCAAACCGGCTCGTCACATAGGGCTCCTGCCCACAGCTCAACCGGGAATGCGTTGATCGGGTCGTCGACGGCCGGTGGGGCCAGATCCAGGCCTTCCGGAGTGCGGAGGACATCTTCGAGCCAGTCATCGAGAGTCCCGTCCGGCACCGGCATCGTGGTTGACGTCACCAGTGTCGTCGATGTTGTCGGTGCGGCGCTTGTCGTCGTCGTGATGGTTGTCGACGGACTCATGACCGTTGTGGTCGTCAGCGATGGCGACGTTGTGGTCGTGGTCGTGGTGGCAGGTACCTCGCCGTCGGCAACGTACTGGAAGCCGTCGCGGTAGACGGTGGCGGCACCCGTAGTGCGGTCGGTGACCGTCACATCTACAAAGCCGGCGCTGCCCGGTGGGGTATCGACGACGATGAACGTTGGAGCGATCACGGAGACAATCTCGACCCCCCGCTCTCCGAACGTAACCTCGGGTAGTTCCGGCAGATTACCGCCGGTGATCGTCACCAGTGTGTTGCCGGCAACAGGGCCTTGGGCTGGGTTTATACCGGTGATCACGATGGCGTTGGGATCAACGGGCGCTCCCGTGGTTGTCGTAGTTGTCGCAGGTGGAGCTGTGACGGTTGTCGTTGTAGTTGTCGTCGACGCAACCGTTGTGGGCGGTGCGATCGTCGGGGGAGCGCTAGTCGTTGGTGCGGGCCCGGCCGTGGTTGTCGTGGGGACTGGTGGCTGGGTTGTGGTGCTCGTGACTGTCACGGCGGTTGTCGTCGTGGTGTTCGGCGCAGCGGTTATGGTTGTAGATACCGCCTCCGGGATCGTTGTGGTTGTTGCTTGGCTGGTCGTTGTGGATGTGATAGTTGTCGTGGTCTCGTGCGGAGCGGTGGTAGTCGAACTGGTGGGCACGGGGTCGCCACCGACTGGAATCTGTGGCATTTCGGTGACGTTGCCTGCGTCATCGACGATGAAGAACACTGCAGAGGGATCTCCCAAGGTCACCGGCGCAGTCGGGTCGGTCACGTCGACGACCTCGATGACAAAGGCATAGGTTCCGGCGGGCAACTCCATCGCCAGCGGGGTGAAGTCACCATCCTGGACGAATGCTGAACGGCGTTGCCTCTCGAACTCTGTTCCAATCAAAGCTCGGCCAGTGGCGTCCGTTGTGACCGCTAGGTCGCCGCCCTCTCCGGTGTATGTGATCTCTTGGCCCACCACGGCCATGGGGTTGCCGTCGACGGGTACATAGAGACCGGCGCGATACATCGCAGGGGTCTGGGGGTGGATGATCCAGGGGTCTACGGTCTTTGCGGTGATCGCGACCTTGTGAGGGACGTGGGGTTCGAAGCTGTTGAATTCGTAGAAGTCGTACATGAGCGACGGTTGGAAGAGGCGTGTGTAGATGGATCTCTCGATGTTGAGTCGGCCATCGGACGACGCCAGGTTTCGGAAGCTCGTGACTCCGTCATTGGGGCCATCGGATCGATCGAGTAACGCACCCTTCACCTCGGCGTACGTTGCGCCAGGGGTTGCTGCCCATAACAGCGCTGCCGCCCCCGAGACCATTGGAGCCGCCATCGAGGTTCCGCTGTAGACGCCATACCCACCGGGAACTGTGCTGATGATGTATTCCCCCGGAGCGAACAGGTCGACCGTCTGCTGGCCGTAACCGGACCAGGAGGCGGGATCATCGGTCGGGGTGGACGCCCCGACCACGATCACGTTGCTGAGGCTCGACGAAGCGGGGTAGATGGGGGACGCGTCAATGTCGACGGGTTCATTGCCTGCACCGGTTACTACAAGGACACCGGCATCTGCCGCGGCGGTGAGAGCTGTTTCCAGATAAGGGGCCGCGGCGGGATCGTCGACCGCCCACGAAGCATTGATGACTCGAGCTCCGTTGTAGACCGCGTAGGCAATGGCTTCGATTGCTGCAGACAATGCAGGAGTACCGTCGCCGATCTTGAGCACCATGACGTTTGCCTCGTAGGCAACCCCGGCAACTCCGATGCCATTGTCGGCCTCGGCGGCAATGATCCCTGCAATATGGGTCCCATGGCCAACATGGTCATCAACGGAGGCGTCACCGTTGGCGAAGTCCCAACCAACGCAGTCATCGATATATCCGTTCGCATCGTCGTCGGTACCGTTGCCGCAGACCTCACGGGGGTTACGCCAGATGTTGTCGGCCAGGTCGGGATGGGTGATATCGGTACCGGAGTCGATCACCGCAACAACGACACCAGCGCCACGGGTACGGTGCCAGCTCTCCGGGGCGTCAATATCAGCGTCGGCGTTCATCGGCCACGGATCAACCGCATCGCCGTCGTTCTCAAGAGCCCATTGGGTCGGGTAGTACGGGTCGACAGATGTTGAGATGACGCCCGTGTCTGCGACGACTTCTGTGACGCCGGGTATAGCGGATAGCTCTGCTGCGCTTGCCGCCCCTGCCACTGCGTAGATGTCGAAGCCGATCGCTTTCATTGACGTGACGGCGGGGTGATCGACCACCGCTTCCACAACTTGGCCTCGATCAGGGTGAGTCGGTTCGGCGACCGCTTCCTCAATGTCCTGTACCGATACCCGATTCTGAGGATCGGCAGCGACGAGGTGATCCTCTGCATCGAGGCGGAGCCACGAATCGCCCTTCTGGCCGACGGCGGAGTCGATGCGGACCAGATAGTGGTTGAGATCATCGGCGAATGGATCGCCGTCCCAGGCCAGGAACTGCGGCTCGATAGCGGACTGTGCCGCAACCGGAACAGCTGTGGTGCCAGCGGAAATGAGGGTGGCCGTGACGACGAGGGAGAGAATGGCCGCAATACCAAGATGGCTTCGACGGAGTGGCGATACCCGCATTTGGTGCAAATCCTTTGCTGTGTCGTGCCGATCCTTCGGCTCGTCTGGTATCGACGAAATCGGCCAGAAACTTGAATGCGGGCACTGCAGATTTCGAACCGAGTTTGGGGACGGGCCATTTCTGAGCAGGGGAACTGACTAGTATCTCCGGACAGAAACACAATGGTCGTTTTTTGCGATCAAGTGCCACAACCTTTGGCCGATAGAAAAGCTTATGAACAGCGCAAATGCCCCCAGCGGCCCCCAGCGGCCAAAATTCTCTACGGCCCGTAGAGGATTCGAGAAGGATCAGGTAGAAGCCTATTTGGACGAGGTGCGGGTGACGCAAGACAAGCTTGCATCATCGGCAGCTCTTTCCGAAAGAAGGCTGACGGATGCGACGTCGCGTCTCGAGGAGAGCGAGTTCCGTCTCAACGATGCCACGACTCGCATAGAGGAGCTGGAAGCCCGGCTTGCGGACGCCGCAGATGCGGTCCCGGTCGTCACCGACGAATCCGACGAGAACATGAAGTCGATGCTTGCTGCCAAGGAGCGCATCATCGACCGCGCCAGAGAGCGAGCCCGCCAAATAGAAGAGGAGGCTCGCTCCTCCGCCAACACCATTGTCGACAAGGCCCAAGAGCAGGCCGCATCGTTTGTGGCAGCGGCCCAGGAACAGACCGCAAGCGCTGTTGCAGTCGAGGTCCCCGTTGTCGATCAGCCTTCCGCTTCACATGAGAGCGTTGTTCTTGCGAAGAAGGAAGCCGCAGTTGTCCTTGCACGGGCCGAGCAAAGAGCTGCCACCATTATTTCAGATGCCAAGCAGATCGAGTTCCAGGCTCGCGAAGCCGGTATCGAGGGGGCCAATTTCGACGAGTTGCAACGGGGCACGCTCGAAGCCGCTCGCGCTCGCGGCGAGTCGATCACCGCACGCGCCGAAGCCGTCGCAGCCGAAGCGTCGCAGGACGCCGCCCGTCTCAGAGCCGAAGCCGCGGCCGCAACCGCACAGGCTCGTGAGAAGCTAGCCGGGGCTCGGGCCGAGGCAACCCGACTCACCGAAGAGTCGAACGCCATGCTCACCAAGGCACAGATGGTCATCGCAGCTGCCCGCGACGAGGCCGACACGTCCTCTGCGGAAGCTGAGTCACGGGTGCAAATGCTCACTCGTACCGCCGACAACTATTCAGCCCGGGTTCGCTCCGAAGCCGATCAGGCATCAAAGAGGGTTAGAGCCCTTGCCGATGACGACTCCGGCAAGCTGCGGGCGCAGGTTGACGCTGAGGTCGGAGAGACCAGGGCAAAGGCTGAAGGCATGTTGGCCAGTGCGGCGACTGCCCAGGAGACAGCGCAGACGACTCTGCGCAGCGCCAATATTGAGGCGAAGACACGGGTCGACGAAGCTACAGCCACTGCCGACGAGATCAAGGCTGCCGCCGAGGTCTATGTCGAAGAGATGCGGGGACAGGCTGATCGCGAGCTGGAAGAGCTTCGCTCCAATGCCGCAGAAGAGATTGCAGCAAAGGATCGCAAAGCCAAGGGGGCCTTGAAGGAAGCTCGCAACCGCGCCAATCAAGCTCGCAAGGACGAAGAGAAGGCAGCTGCTGCTGTCGTCGATGCCGAGTCAAAGGCTACCGGGATCGTTGCCGCTGCTGAGCAGGCTGCGGTGAACCGCCAGGCGGACTTGGAGCGGCAAGCCGCCCAGGCCAAAGAAGAGGCAGCCGTGCGTATGGCTGTAATCGTTGAGACCGAAGAAACTCTGGCCAGGAAACTGCAGCAGCTCGAAGTTGATCGTGAAGATATTGTGGCCCAGGCTGCAGCGGCTGAGGCCGATGCCGCGGCACTCCGCGAGAAGGCTGCCGCAAAGGTCGAGAAAGCCAAGTCTGCGAGCGCCGTCATCATCGAGTCGGCCAAAGCCGAGGCTCTCCAGGTTGCGGCTGACGCAGACGCCACGATCGGGCAGCGTTTCGCAGGATCTGATGCCGAGATCGCCAGCCGCGTCCAGGCCAGCGAAACACGGGCAGCGGGGATCATCTCTGATGCCAACAGAGCGAAGTCCGACCTTGCAGCTGAGGCCGAGGCGGTCCTCGCTGATGCCCAACAGCAAGCCGTTGTCGTCCGGCGTGATGCCGGTGAGGCGGCTGGGGAGATGCGTAGCGCAGCTGCCGCCGAGTCCGACATGACCCGTGCCGAGGCTCGCCGCTACCTCGGTGATGCCGAGCGAGAGCGTCGTCAGGCGAGAGATGAACATGCCGAGGCGAAGGTCATAATCGACAGAGCCCGCACCGATGCCGAGTCGATCAAGGCTGAGGCCGAGCGCGATGCAACAGCTCTGGCCAGCTCCCATCGTGCTGAGGGCGAGCGCTTGGCGAAGCTCGCCGAGCAGCTGGAGGCACAACGCACCGAGATCGAGGTCGAGCAGTCATCGCTGGCTGCGCAGAAGTCGCAGACAGAACTGGCGCAACGAGAGGCCGAGGAAGCCCTGGCCCGGGCCCGTGCTGACGTGACCCGGATGCTCGAGGAAACCCGCAGCCAGTCCAACGAGGACAAGGCGCAGATTGAGCTCCGCCACGAAGAGATCACTCAAGAGCGTGAGGCAATCGAGAACTGGCGTGGCGAATTGGCAGGCTGGCGGGCACAACTCGACAAGGAACGTGCTGCCCTCGACGCAGCCAAGGGCCTGGTCGATCAGGACCGTTCGGAACTCGAGAAGGAACTGGCCAAGGCTGAGAATGGTTGGGCCGAGATGGAGCGCAAGGGAAGCCAGCTGCTCCACGGCGCTCAACTTGAAGCAGACGCCATCATCGAGCGAGCGTGGTCAGAAGCTCGCCGCGTAATCGGGCACACCGATAGCGATGGCACCGACGATGCAGCCAAGCTTGCTGAGCTGCGGGCCGAACTCGAGAATCAGCGTGGTGACTTCGAGAAGAAGAAGGTCGAGTTCGAGCAGAGCCAGGCTCAGCTGGAGCTAGACCGAGCTGAACTCGCCAAGGACCGCGAAAACTACGAAGCACAGATTGCGGCTCAGGACGAAACCGATGGCGCAACAATCAGTGAGGCGCTTACCGAGCTCGAAAAAGAGCTGGCCCGTCTCGATGCTGCTTCTTCGGAGTCCAAGGAGATCGAAGCTCCCAAGCCGGTGAGCGAGCAGAACGGCTCAACGAGCGATGACCCGGCTGCTGCAGTCGGCAATTGGGACATGCTGTGGACCGAAGAGGCTGACGATGAGTCAGTGTCCGAATCGGTTGATGGTGAGCCGGCCGACGAAGCAACCGATCCTGTAGAGGAAGCCGAAGATGAGGATGCATCGAGCGAAGCCTCGTCCGAGTATGGAGAGAGCCGCTATGCCCGCAAGGGTCGGCGTCTTCCCCACATTGACGACGGGGAGGCGTCATCGACGGTCGGTACCGGACTACGTAACGCGATCATTGGAGGCAGCAAGCGTGGTGGCGACTCCGCCTAGGCGGAGTCTCCCACGATTGTGGAATCAGCGTGAAGAAGAGAAGCAAACCGGCTGCGAAACAGCCAAATGCGGAATCGAATCGCCCTGATAGTGATGCCAGGAATCGGTATCGGGCCCCCGCAGCTGACACCTCCGTCGCGACGATCCCTCACGATGCCACTCTCGATGATCCTGAACGAGAGTTCATAGATCGACTCGGCGCAAGAGCCGACGAAACCACTCGAGACTTGCTCGCCGCCGCCGAGGCGCGGGCGAGCTCGATTCGCGCTCGGGCTGAGGTGGAGGTGGCCGACGCCCTCGCCGCGAGCGCCAAGATGCGATCCGAGGCTGCCCACCTCTCCGCATCAGTCCGTGAGACGTTGGCCACTGCCAGCTCAGATGCTGAGGTGACCAGAGAGATGGCGCGCGAAGCGCGCGAGGAAGCCGAGGCGTTGCTCGAGCGTGCCAGAACCGAGGTGCCGGTCACCCTCGAGACCGCACGAAACGAAGCCACGGCGATCCTCAAGGAGGTGCGAAAGAAGGTTGCGCAAGCCGAGCTCGACACCGAGATTAGGGTCTCCGAGCAGCTCGATATCGCCCGTCACGAAGCCGCCGAGATAGTTGCAATCGCACAAAGGCGCGCCGATGAGATCAGGGAAGAGGCGGAACAGCTGGCTGCGACCAAGAGCGACGACGTCGCCAAGGCGCTCGCCGATCGTCGCGCAGAAGCTGAGGAAGAGACGGCAGAGATGTTCAGCGTTGTCGACAGCGCTCGTGCCGATCTTGATCAAGCGATCATCAGGGCTGCCAATGATGTTGCCAGCGCAAATCGGTCGGCCGAAGCGATCCTGGCCGATGCTCAGCTGATGGCGGACGAGCTGCGCTCCGAAGCAGCCAAGGACCATGCTGCCGCCCAAGCCGAACTGGCGGCGGCAAGCGATGAGGCTGAAGTCTTGCACCGCGAGGCGCAGGAGCGTCTTGACGCGGTTGCGCTCACTGAGAACGAAACCGAGGAGCGGCTGGCTGCCTCCGAGCAAGCCGCAGAGGATCTTTACCAGAAGGCGGAGGAAACCCTCACCGCAGCTCGGGTTGACGCAGACGTGATGCAACGTTCCGCTGAGGAGCAACTTGCGGCAGCCAAAGAGCAGGAGAAGCTCTCAGCCGGGCGCATTCTTGCGGAAAAGCAGCAGAGCACCGAGATTATTGCCGCCGCCCAGAAAACCGCAGAGCGTATCGAGGTTGATGCCAGGGGCAGGGCCGCGGAGATAGTGGCCGAGTCAGAATCGCAGCTGGCCAGGGCCGCCGACAAGTTCGAAGAGAGTGAACGTCGGGAGCGGGACTCGCTCCAGGTCCGCGAGGACGCCGACACTGAGGCGCGACGTCTCCGCCAGGAGTCTGATCTTGCCTCGATCGCTTTGGAGCGGAGCCGCACCGAAGTCGAGAAGGTCACTCAGGAAGCCACCGAAGGTGCCCGAGCTACCAGGGAAAGGGCGTCAGACGAAGCTGCCGAGATGCGAGAAGCGGCCTCGGCCGCGGCCGAATCCCTGCGTGCCGAAGCTGAGAAGGAACTCCAGGATGCTCGCTCGGAAGCTGCCGTCGTCTTGGCCAAGGCCGAAGAGACGGCAGGCACTGTCGAGCACCGACGCCGCGAAGCGGCAGACGAGTATGTTGAGACCCGCCGCGTCGATGCCGCGGGCCTGGTCTTTGACGGCGAGCAGCGTGCGGAAGCACTGCTTGCGGAAGCCGAGGAGCAGGCTGCCGCCATCCGAACCCAGCAGAGTGACGAGCTGCAGGCAGAACTCGAGCAGCTCCGCAACGAGGCAAATGAGGCCACTGAAGAATCTCGAAACGAAGCACACCGAAAGGTGGACGCTGCCCTGGCTCGTGCCGACCGGATTGCGGAAGAGTCGAAGCAAACGCTCGCCGCAAGCGAGGCCGTAGCCCGGGCCACTGCCGACAAGATCGTTGCTGATGCGAACACGGAAGCTGAGACCATCCGCACTGATAGCGAGCAGGAAGTCGCCGCTGCCCGTGAGCGGCTGACAGAGGAGCGCGATCGGCTTAGTGCCGATGCTCGCAAGCTCGCAGACGAGATCCTCGACGAAGCCCGCGAGGAATCGGAGGCCATGCTGGAGGTGGCAACAGCGGAGACTGCACGGCTCTCCGAAGACACCGATCAGCGAGCCACCGCCCAGCTTGCGGAGGCCGAGGAGTCAGCCCGGCGAACTCAGGCCGAAATGGATGAGTTGCGGTCGACCGCTACGGCTGAGGTTGCTGAGTTGCGGGCGAAGGCCGATGAGGAAACTGCTGAGTTGCGGTCGACCGCTACGGCTGAGGTTGCTGAGTTGCGGGCGAAGGCCGATAGGGAAACTGCTGAGTTGCGGGGGACTGCGGAGCGGGAGAGCTCTGAGTTGCGGTCGACCGCTTCGGCTGAGGTTGCTGAGTTGCGGGCGAAGGCCGAGTCTGAGATTGCGGAGTTGCGGGAGACGGCCGACAGCGACGCAGCACGGCTACTCGAAGACGCCAAGAAGGAAGCCTCGCAATTCACCGAAGCGGCAAGCAGCGCCGGCAAGTCGGCCACTTCCGAGGCAAACCAGTTGCTCGAGAACGCTAGGACCGAGGCTGCCGGGATGGTCGCCACCGAGAAGGCTCGCATCGAAATCGAACTTGGCGCCGCAACCAGCGGGGCCGCTGAGATCACTGCCAAAGCCCAGCAGGAGGCTGACGGGCTGTTGGCGGCGGCAAAGGCCGATCGCGAGGAAGCAACATCGTGGTCACTCGAAATGGTGGAGAAGGCGGAGGCCGAGGTTGAGGAGTTGCAGGCTGCTGCCCGCTCAACCGAGGAAGCCGCAACGCTTACCGCTTCTGAGTTACTTGACAATGCTCGCACCGAAGCTGGCGAGCTAGCGGCAGCTGGCCGGGCCAAGGTCACCACTGAGGGCGAGGATGCTGTGGCGAAGGCTGTGGAGTTGGTGGCGAAGGCTGAGCAGGAGGCTGAGGAACTGACTGCGGCTGCCACCGCCGAGCGTGAGGATGCTGTGGCGAAGGCTGTGGAGTTGGTGGCGAAGGCTGAGCAGGAGGCTGAGGAACTGACTGCGGCTGCCACCGCCGAGCGTGAGGATGCTGCGGCGAAGGCTGTCGAGCTAATCGCCCGCGCCGAGACAGAAGCCGAGGAGATTTCTAGCCACGTCGAAACCGAGGTCGCCAGCGAGCGTGACGCACAGTTGGGGGCCAAGGCCGATCTGGCTGCGCAGCAGGACGCCCTTGCGATGGAGAGACAAGAATTCGAGACGGAGCGGGCCTCACTGCAGACGGAAATGGAAGAGAGCAAGCAGCGCCGAGCCAAGATTGATGCCGAGAATGCCACCATCTTCAAGAAGCAAGCCATTCTGACCGAGGCCCAAGACGCGTTCATAACCGAACGTACGTTGTTGCAGCGGCGCTGGGCCGAGGTCGAACGAGAGAGCTTGGCGGCACTGGAGCGAGCCCACGAACAGGCTGAGAAGATCCTGTCCGAGGCAAGGGAGCAGGCTGCTGAGGTGTCCTCAGAGGAGGCGGCACCGGCATCCGAAGAAGAGGAAGCCACCACCGCCCAGACGGCCCTCGATCAACTTGACTCGATGCTCGCGCAAGCGCGTGAGGTTTCCACACAGCGCAGCGAGGCCGAAACCGAGGCCGCCGGTGACGACAACGACACTGCAATGTCCGGCGTTTGGGACGCCGTTGTCGACGAATCCGAAACCGAAGGAGCCGATGCTCCGATCGGCTTCGATGTCCCCACCGGCGAATAGTCTGCCGACGAGCAGCACCGCAGGTTGATCGACCCGGCAACCATCGTTGATCTCAAGAGCGAGTATCGTGTCGCCGGTATTGCTCCCATTCTTTGAGGTACCCCCTTTGAAACGCTATCTTTTTGCCCTGGTCGCCGTCGTTCTGCTGACCTCCTCCTGCTCCAGCTCGGCTGACGTGGCGGCTACCGTCAACGGGACTGACATCGAAACGACGTCAGTGCACTCGCTGACCTTTGCCCAGGATGAAGACATCCCAGACGAAGAGTTCCTGCAGCTACTCGACATCCTCGTGCAGTGGACTGTGATAGCCGACTCCGCCGAGGTCGAATTCGGCATCGAGCCGAGCGAGGAAGAGGTCGACGGCGAGGTGGACCGGATAATCGCAGAGCAAGGAGCTGATCTGGAGCTCGAACAGTTTCTCGAGCAACAGAACATCTCCGAGGAAGGGCTGGATCTCTACGCCGAGCAGTTGGTGATCGGTGAAGCGGTACTCACCGAACTCACCGCATCGATCGAACGTCCGACAGAGCAAGAAGCACTACAAGTATTGGCCGATGATCCATACAACTGGACCAACGTCTGCAGCGCCCACATCCTTGTCGAGACGACCGAAGAGGCATCCAGTGTCCTTGATCGTCTTGCGGGCGGCGAAGACTTTGCCGCCGTTGCGATCGAGGTCTCTATCGATACTGGTAGCGGCGCCGCCGGCGGCGAGCTCGGCTGCACAGTTCCTTCCTCCTATGTTGAGAGTTTCGCCGATGCGACGATGACTGCTGAGATCGGTGAGGTGGTGGGTCCGGTTGAGAGCCAGTTTGGCTTCCATCTCATCAGGGTTGACAGCAGAACCGAGGCCACAGTCGAGGAACTCCAGACGGGTCTCTACGACACGACGGTGGCGGAGGCCGTGGATGGGTGGTACCTGGACTCAATCATGTCTGCCGAGGTGACTGTCGCCGAGGAGATCGGATCCTGGGAAACCGAGCCGGTCCCCGGCATCGTTCCTCCGGTGTCGTGATCGGATCGACCGGCACCGCTCTGACCGCCGTTGTGGCGTCGGTTCTCGACGCCCCGACACGCGGCGAGCTCCGCGTCAGACACGAGGCTCTTGTGACCGTCGATCAGGCTGGCATCATTGTCTCGGTGCTGGATCCGTCCGACTCCGAATACGAGCAGCTGCGGGATCGGTTCGCCCGCAACGGCCATCTCACCGAACTCGAGGAGGGGCAGTTTCTGCTCCCTGGTCTGATCGATCTGCACAACCATGCACCGCAATGGCCGCAGTTGGGCAAGGCGCTCGACGTGCCGCTCGAAGTCTGGCTGAACCGCTACACCTTTCCCCTGGAGGCCAAGTATGCGGATCTCGGCTTTGCGGGTGAGGTGTACGAGTCCCTAGTCGATTCGATGATCGGGAACGGCACCACAACCGCTGTCTACTTCGCCACAACCCATCTGCCAGCCACCAAGCTCCTTGTCGACCTGTGCATCGAGAAGGGCCAACGGGCACTTGTCGGCAAAGTTGCCATGGACGATCCCGACGGTTGCCCCGATTTCTACCGCGACGAGTCGGCAGCAACTGCCATCGCAGCCACGGCGGAGCTCATCGACTACGTAGAAAGCCATCCCGGCAACCGAGACGGGCTTGTGCTGCCGGCAATCACGCCACGGTTCATCCCAAGCTGTACTGACGAACTGATGGCGGGGCTGGGGGAGTTGGCCACCCACAGCTCAGCCCATATCCAGACACATTGCTCAGAGTCGGACTGGGCTCATTCGTACGGTGTGTCGAGATTCGGTCAGACCGATACCGCCACCTACCGAGACTTCGGGTTGCTCACGTCCAAGACCGTGTTGGCGCACTCGAACTTTGTCAACGCTCAGGACCTAGCGATGATCGCCGATGCCGGCGCCGCCGTCGCCCACTGCCCCCTGTCCAATGTCTATTTCGCCAACGCAGTCTTCCCAACCCGTGATGCCTTCGCCGCGGATGTGCATATCGGACTGGGTACCGACGTGTCGGGCGGCCCCGGTCCCTCGGTCTTTAGTGCGGCCGCCAGTGCCGTCGCGGCGTCACGGGTCCGAGAGGACGGTGTCGATCCCATTGTCACGGCTGACGAGCGGGGCGTGCCGGACAGCCGTATCTCGTTTGCTGAGGCGTTTTGGATGGCGACCACGGGAGGGGGCGAGGCGCTGCGACTGCCGATCGGTGTCTTGTCGCCGGGGTACTCATTTGATGCGATAGCCATCGACACTGCGGTCCCGGAGACGGATCTCAATATCTGGCCGGATATCGACTCCTCGTTGGATGTTCTTCAGAAGATCATCAATAACACCGTCCGTCGCAACGTCAGCCGCGTCTGGATCCAGGGAGTCCTTGTGAAGTCGCCCTCTCGCTGAGCCGGCCGCTACTCCGTCCCCTCTTCTTCGGTCGGGAGTGCCGCGGTGTCCTCGATCAGCTGCCGACCTTCGATCCGGTAGAAGCGATCTACGTTTTCGATAGCACGGGGATGATGGCTCGTAATGACAACGGTTGGCCGGGTGGGACCTCTGGAGATATTGGCGATGATGCGGCGCAGCGTGCCGATGTCGAGATGGCTGGTTGGTTCGTCCATGACAAGCAGTTCAGGGTTGCGGACGAGAGCTCTGGCGATTGCGATCCGCTGGCGTTGCCCTCCAGACAGCGTTCGACCCCCGAAGCCGAGTTGGTGGTCATAGCCACCTGCGAAATCAACTATGAAGTCGTCGACGGTGGCGAGGTGGGCAGCTTGCCATAGCTCGACATCCGTGACATCAGGTGACCCGTATCGGATGTTGTCGGAGATGGTCCCGGCGACAATTACGGGCTCCTGCGCCACCAACCCCACCTTGCTTCTCATGGCGGTCATGTCGAGGTCCTCGTATGGAGTGCCATTCATTGTGATGCGCCCGTGATCCGGTCGGAACATGCCGACCAGCAGGCTCACAATCGAGCTCTTCCCTGAGCCGTTGAGTCCCGAGATCAGCGATACCGTTCCCGGCGTGAGCTCCATACTGACGTTGGTCAGTAGTGGTTCGTCGCCGTAGCTGAACGCGACGTCCTCTAGGCGAATAGTCCCCACAGTGTCGGTGACAACGGAACCCCGATAGGGCCGATCCATCTTCATGTTGAGAAAGTCGGTGACGCGGCGTAGGGAGTTGGTGCCTTCCCTAGCGATCGGCGCAGCTGCGAGTGTCAGACCGATCGGGATGACCAGAAGTGCAATTCCGACGAGGAAGCCAAACATCTCTCCAACCGAGATGTCGCCATGTGCCGAGGCAGCTCCGAGAGTGCCGAGGATTGCCGTTGCGAATACGGCCAGCGCGGTCCGTTCGGCCGCTCGGTAATAGCCCCTGACCTTGCGGGTGCGTTCGTCGGCATCACGAACCTCATCGAAGAGCTGATCGGTATCTGCGATATCGATGGCCTCGGTGCCCTGCGTCCTGGTCAGCTCGACCGACAGCAGCGAGCGCATCACCCTATCACTCATTGCCGCGGCGCCCTCGTCGCGGAGATCCTGGGCTTGCTTGATACGGGGCTGGAAGAACCGGTAGATGCCATACACCGTTGGGACGAGCAGTAGAGCCTCTAGAAACGCAAGCCACTGAATCGAAAGGAGAACCCCTGCCATCCCTGCGGTCAAGACGATTGCGGGTAGAACGGTGGCCAGCAACTCCTGCACCATCCGATCTATGGCCGATGTGTCGATGAGGATGCGCTCGTGGATGTCGCCCGGCTCAGTGTTTCGGTAGTAGTCGATGTGTGTGCCGTGGAGCTTGTGCACCATTGCCTTGCGCAAGTCGGCAACTGCGGCCTTGCCCTGCTGCGTGATTATCGATCGGCGCACCAGACTTGCCCCTTCGTTGCCGACGAGCAGTGCCACCAGCACAGCGCCTGCACCAACGATCCGTGATGTCTTCATCGAGGGAACTGCCTCGTCGAGGATGTACTGGACAAGAACCGGGATCGGGATGATCAGGAGAGCGCCGAGTAGCGACAGGCCAGCCACTATCCCAAGCCTCACGCGCCGTCTCGGAAAGAATGAGCGCAGCTGGCGCCATTGATTTGTGATCGTCACGAGAAGTCTCCTGAGGCCTGGCTCAGCCTATTGGGGCGATGGCGATCGCCGCGATGGGCCTGCCACGGAAATGTATCACCATTCCGGAAGCAACAGCGATGCCCCCCTGTCAATTGTGAGGGTGCTGCCGGTTATGCCTGAACTGAGATCATCATTGGCTAGGAACCAGGCGACCTTGCCGACCTCTACCGGGTGCACCGACACATGGCCAAGTGGGGATACCCGGCTCGCTATCGGATTGCCGCGCCGGTTGGCGGCGACGTGACCGGGAGCAACGGCGTTGACCCGGATTGCGTTTGCAGTCAGTTTGCGGGCCATTCGCTCCATCTCGGCACCGAGGAAGGCGGCCGCGGCGGCATCTTCGCCCTCAGTTGCAATCCCTGTCACAAAGATGATGCTCCCGGTGTGGCCTCGGTCCTGCATCTGTTGGGCAATGGTTGCGGCCAGGGCCACGGCGTCCTGGGGACCGGGTAATGGCCCGTCCCCGAAGCCGTGCCCGGGGTTCAGGATGAGGATGTCGATGGTCTTGCCGACATCGTCGAGAAGCTGATGGCGTGCGGTGTCTGTCCTCGTGTCGGACACAACGCCGGTTGGCTGGTGCGGCATGCTGCCGAGCTTGCCCAGCTGGATATCGAGCTTGGGTGAGTCGGCGCCGACAACGGTCACCACGGCGCCCGCTTCTGCGAACACTCTCACGATGCCGGGTCCGGCGCCGTGGGTTCCGTCTGCGACGAGAACCACCTTCGACTCGAGCGAACCTGCAACGCCGCGGATTCTGTCAGCTCTCTTGCGGAATACAGCCATCGCCGCAGAATACGCCGTTTCGTACCCCTGTCATCTGTCATCCACGCCATGTAGGTTATGCGACATGAGCAAGAGATATTTCACCCCAAAGCTGTTTGCGTTCCTCAAGGACCTTGAGGAGAACAATGATCGGGACTGGTTCAAGGCCCACCAAGATCTCTATGAGAACTACGTCCGCGAGCCGGCCCTCGACTTCATCAATGACTTTGCAGCTCCGCTGAAGAAGATCAGCCCGCATTTTGTTGCAGATTCCCGCACCGTGGGTGGATCACTTTTTCGGATACAGCGGGACACCCGGTTCGCCAAGGACAAAACCCCGTACAAATTGAATACCGGTATGCAGTTCCGCCACATTGCGGGCAAGGACGCACATGCTCCCGGCTTCTACATGCACATCCAGCCGGGCGGGTCGTTTGTGGGCGTTGGTCTGTGGCGACCTGAAACCAAGACTGCTTATGTGATCCGGGAAGCCATTGCAGATGATCCAGCCCGCTGGAAGAGGGCGTCACGATCAAGACGATTTGCAGACAGCATGGAACTCGGCGGCGACTCGCTAAAACGACCGCCGCGCGGATATGACGAGGATCATCCCTTGATCGACGATCTCAAGAGGAAAGACTTCATCGCCTCGACCCGGATCACGCAGAAGGTCATCGTTTCCGATCACCTCATGGAGGACTTCACCGACATCTGCCGTCGCTCGGCGCCGTTCATGAAGTTTCTTTGCGAAGCGGTTGGCGTTCAGTTCTAGCTAAGAAAGCTGATCGATCTTTTTGGCAACCGTTGCCAGCAGATCGTCGAAGGAGTCGGCGAACGACCGTACCCCGTCGTCCTGGAGTTGCTGTGTGATCGCATCGAGATCAACACCAAGGTCGGCAAGGCTGGCGATATCAGAGCGTGCGACGTCGACGGCATCCGTCAAAGCGGCGTTGGCCGCGTCTCCGTGGTCGAGGAATGCGTCGATCGTTGCCGGGGGCATGGTGTTGACGGTGGCCGGTCCAATCAGCGGCTCTACATAGAGCACATCAGAATACGCCGGGTTCTTGACCCCGGTACTTGCCCAGAGAACACGTTGCGGCTGGGCCCCACGCTCGACCTGATCGGCGAAATCGGGGCCGGCAAAGATCTCTAGGTAGCGGTCGTACGCAAGCTTTGCGTTGGCAACAGCTGCCTTGCCCCGCTGATTGAGGGCAGCATCCGTGCCGATCACCTCGAGTGCGGTATCGACGGTGGTGTCGACCCGGCTAACGAAGAATGAGGCGACAGATGCGATTCTCGCCGGGTTGTCGGCACGGCGGACGCCACGAACGTAGGCCTGGGCCACTGCTTCATAGTCAGCCATGGAGAACATCAAAGTGGCGTTGACATTGATCCCCGCCGCGATCAGCTCTTCGATTGCCGGGATCCCCTGGGGGGTTGCCGGGACCTTGATCATGAGATTTGGTCGCGCCACCAAAGCCCACAGCCGGTGGGCCTCAGCGATGGTCCCTTCGGTGTCGGCAGCCAGCAGCGGTGACACCTCGAGGCTGACGTAGCCGTCGGTGGCAGCGCTGTCGTCGTAGACGGGGTGGAGCGCATCTGCTGCGTCCTGGATGTCGCGAACCGCCAATGTCTCATAGACATCTTTGGGGCCAAGAGCAGGGTTGGCAGCCAAGGCGTCGCGGATTGCGCCGTCGTAGTCTGCGGAGCCGCCGATGGCCTTCTGGAAGATGGTTGGGTTTGAGGTGAGCCCGCGGATCCCATCGGCGACCATGTCTTTGAGTTCGCCGCTCTCGAGCATGTCTCGCCTGATGAAATCAAGCCAGATCGACTGTCCCTTGGATTGCAGTTCGTGCAGTTTGCCCATGAGGTCCTCTTCAGTGTCGAGTTCTATTGGTAACCCGGAACGGGTAGGTGCTGTTCCCGGCGATACGCTAGTGGCTGGTCTCCAGGACGGCGAGAAGCCTTTCCCGCAGGTCAGGCCCCAGATCATCCCTTGCCAGACCGTATGCAACGCTGGCCTCGAGGAACCCCGACTTGGTGCCGCAATCGAAGCGAGTACCGCTTAGCCGCAGACCGGTGAACGGGGCCTCTCCAATCATCTCGAGCATCGAATCCGTCAGTTGGATCTCGTTGCCGGCTCCGGTCTTGCCTTTGCCGAGATGGTGCATGATCGACGGCTGCAGTATGTAGCGCCCGACAATCGCCAGATTCGACGGCGCATCGGCCGGGTCTGGCTTCTCGACGAGTCCGTTGATCTCGACGAAGGGCCCGTTCATCGCTCCCGGATCGACAATCCCGTACCGGGAAGTGTGATCGTCGGGGACCTCCATGAGAGACACGACATTGCCGCCGTGCTCTTCATACGCCTCGACCATCTCAACCAAGGTCGGTTTGTCGGCCTTGATGAGATCGTCCGCGAGCAACACAGCAAACGGTTCGTCGTTGATCAGGTTGCGGGCGCACCAAACCGCATGACCCAGGCCAAGCGGTGACATCTGTCGCACGTAGGCGACCTGTCCCGGTTCGAGCTTTGAGGCGTTCAGCAGTGCGAGTTGGTCCTCCTTCCCGCGTTCGCCGAGGGTCTGCTCCAACTCGTAGTGATTGTCAAAGTGGTCTTCGATGGCACTCTTGCCACGCCCTGTCACGAAGATGAACTCCTCGATCCCGGCTGCTCGTGCTTCCTCGACGGCGTACTCGATAAGCGGTTTGTCGACGACGGGAAGCATTTCCTTGGGCAGTGCTTTGGTGGCCGGCAGGAACCGAGTGCCAAGCCCTCCGACTGGGAATACTGCTTTGCGTACTGGCTTCATAGGTGCGTCCCCTTTTGTGGTCGATCGTACCGCGTCGAGATCGGATGGCGACACAGCAATAGACTCTGATGCGTCATGCGGGGGTCTCGAGAACTGCCTTGCTGACTCGGGAGACGTGGGCCTTGGCGCGCACGTTGTACCAGGCATGTTCGATGATGCCGGTTGGGTCGACAACGATCGTCGAGCGAATCAGCCCTTCGTACTCCTTGCCGTAGTTCTTCTTCATGCCCCATGCGCCAAAGTCGTCCGCCATCTTGTGCGTTTCGTCGCTGAGTAGCGGGAAGGGAAGTTCGTACTCAGTTCGGAAGTCGGCGAGGCGACAGACCTCGTCCGGACTGACCCCGACGACCTCATAACCGGCATCGAGGAAACGCTGGTGGTTGTCGCGGAAGTCACAGGACTCGCCGGTGCAGCCGGGAGTGAAAGCTCTTGGATAGAAGTAGATGACAAGGCCTTTGCCCGCATAGTCGGTGTTGGTGCAAGAGATACCTTCGTGGTCGATTGCGGTGAATTTCGGTGCCTTGATGCCTGGCTCGAGGTTCATAGTTGGGCTCCGTTCGGCGTTTCGGTTGCGCTCCGGATGCGGAGTTGTCCGCAGGCTGCGTCGATTTCGTGTCCCCTAGTCTCACGGAATGTTGCGTTGGCACCATGGTGGTCAAGGTCGTCCATGAAGTCCCGGATCGTCATCCGGTCGGGCCGCTGATGCGGGGTGAGCGGTGTTGGGTTCATTGCAATGACATTGATGTGGGCGCTGAGACGATGTGCGATCCGGGACAGCTTCGCCGCTTGATCTGGGTTGTCGTTGACCCCGTCCATCATTGTCCACTCGATGGAGATGCGGCGGCCGGTTTTCCTGAAGAAGTACAGGCCGGCGTCGACGAGGTCATCGAGCGGGTAGCGCTTGTTCAGGGGGATCAGGCTTGTCCGGAGTTCGTCATCCGCAGCGTGCAGGCTGATGGCGAGGCCAACCTGCCACGGTTCGTCGGCGAGTTTGTGGATGCCGGGCACGACTCCGACCGTCGACACCGTGATTGATCGAGCCGCCATATCGATAACGTCGATCATGCGGTGGAGCGATTCACGTAGGTTGGCGTAGTTGGCGAGCGGTTCTCCCATGCCCATGAATACGACGTTGGTCACCCGACCGGGCGATCCCGCAATCGGTTGCTCCCGCAACGCGGCGTTGGCGTAGGCGATCTGGGCCACGATTTCGCCAGCGTCGAGATGACGCTCAAAGCCGAATTGCCCCGTTGCACAGAAGGTGCACGCCATCGCACAACCGGCCTGTGAAGAGATACATAGCGTGGTCCGTTTCCGGTATCCCATGAGCACAGTTTCGATGGACGCACCGTTGGGGGAGCGGAACAACCACTTTCGGGTCCGCCCGGCGTCGGCAGTCTGCTCGATCCCGACAACGAACGGCCAGAGTCGCCCGGCCAAGGACTTGCGCAATTCGCCGGGCAGGTTCGTCATCTGTGCCGGATCGAGGACTGGGTGTGCGTACAGCCACTCCCGAATTTGGTCGATTCGATATGGGGGCTCGTTCGGAGCAAGCGCATCGAGACCCTCGGGGTCGAGTTGGTAGGCGCTCAGCGCGAGGTCGTCTTGCACCTGTCAGCTGATCCGGGAGCGGGCCTGCGCTACCCAGCCGGCGACGGTCCCCGGTGACGTTCCTAGATCGTCGGCGACAGCGTCTGGTGCGAGCTCTGACAGGCCTCGAAATGACTTGATGCCCAGGTCGGCGAGCTTGCGGGCGTACGCCGGGCCGATGCCTTTGATCGCAGTCAGGTCGTCCGGTACGGCTTGTGGGGGCGGAGGAGTCGATCGGTAGTGCGGGGCGGGCTCGTGAGATACCCGGGGCGTTGGCAACAGGTGCTCTCGCGTCAGCCAGACGATGGCTGAGGCCAGAGCCACGAGGGCGGCAAAGCGAAACAGCTTCCTAGTCACAAGACGATTTGAGATCTCATGCTACGGCTTGCAGCTCCAGTGCTTCCACGCATCGTGACCCTGATTGATGCTCGTTTGCACAAGCCACGCCGCGCTGGCGATATTGGCTTCGGGGTCAAACGGCGACGCCCCGCCAAAGCCGGCGCCCGACGCGACCCAATCCCAGGTCGTAGGCAGGAATTGGAACAGTCCCGATGCACCGTGGGTCGAGTTATAGGCGAGTGGATCGCCGTTGCTTTCGCACTGCATGACCACGAGCGCTTCATCGACCCGATCGGCGGCAAACCACTGCTCTACGACCGGACGCCACTCCTCGACATCGCGAGCGCCGCCGTCGACAGGCGGTGCAGTGGTGGTGGTTTTCGGGGGTGCGGTTGTCGTTGTTGCCGGTGGTGCGGTTGTGGTGGTCGTTGTTGCTGGTGGTGCGGTTGTGGTTGTTGCTGGTGGTGCGGTTGTGGTTGTTGCTGGTGGTGCGGTTGTGGTGGTGTCAACCCGTGGTGCCTTGGCTTGTGCGGCTGGTACAACCACAGTCTCCGCTTGCTGGGGTTCGGATTGGGTGATCTCGGGGTTGAACTCTGCCGAGAAACTGGCCGCTGCTACTCGGGCCGACAGCGAAGAGGGGAGGTGGGTGACGTCGGGTGCGACGACTTCTTCGGAAGGGGCATCGGCACCCACCGCGGCGAATCCGAGCGCGGCAATAAGGATCACGATAAGGGATCCTGCTGCAGAGATCTGAAAACGGGGCCGCACGAAAGTAGTTCCGCTCCTGGGTTCGGTCGAGTAGTCGGCCGGGCGCAACGCACGCCAGGGTCTCAGGCTAGAGGTTTCTGCCTCCGACGGGCAAGCCCAACCTGACACAATATGCCAGGTAGCCACGAGGTAGAGTTCGGCTGTGAGACACACAACTCTATTTGTGGTGGTGCTGGCCGTCCTCTGGATCCACGGCCCCGCTCAAGCCGATCAAGATCGTTGTGCGGAACACTTCCCCGGCTTGGACTGGATGACCGTCGACACGGAGGGGCCGGTCACCGTAGCCACCGCCGGAATGCCGACCGAGATGGCTACCAGGTTCGCCGCCGACGTCACCGCAAATGCCATCTTGATTGAGCGAGAGATTGGGGGCCTCGAGGGGACGATTGCCTGCCTCGCCACCCCCGAGTTGGCACCGGCCTTCTCTGATTTTGCGGCGCCGGGGCAGCGTCTGCATGCGGGGGTGTTCGGTGAGGAGAAGGTGTTCGTGATTTCCGCGGTGGAGATCCGCACGGTTGATGACGCCATCGCGTTCGGTCTACCTCACATCGCTCTCTCTCAGATCGCACAGGATCTTGACCTCGAGGACGGGTATCCGGAGCCGCTTGGCTCGACGATTGCCCACTGGTATCTGGCTCGGTATCAAGACCGATTGGACCGTTATCGCAGCGAATTGGCTGTCCCCCTGTTCCTTGATGATCCCAACCCTGACCTCCGAACCCTCGAAGACGCAACACCTTGGACTCTCGACCGGAGGAGTGAGCCCTTCTTCTACGACCCGCAGTTCGTTGCATCCCCGATGGGGGTGTTCGTGGACTATGCGACTGCCACTCGTGGTCTCGAGGTCATTCGTGATCCCAGCCAAGAGACATGGGGCACCCTGGAGAACCAATGGCGGGTCGTACTGCGTGAGGAGTTTCCAGAGGGAGACTTTGGCGCCTATTGGGGAATGGCGATCGTGGCATTCTTCCTTCTGCTGGCGTCCTTGCTGGCCTGGCTGAAGTGGCGGCAGAACAAGCTGAAGGCGCAACGAAAGGCCACGCCGCCGGCTGATGAGAGGCTTTTTGTGTCAGGGCAGGAGTGAACTACTTCCCGACCGTCTGCTCGATCGCTGGCTGACGATCAGATGCTCTCGGACGCCGTCGCCGCACCCCTGGGATCGGCAGCACCGATCGCTACCTCTCCCGCAACGTTGATGACCGAGACCGGTCCCCAGCCTGCCATCCAACCGGGGGCGGCTTCCATCGTGTGGCCCCGCACGCCAAGGTCGGCGACGACGGATCGATCGAGATGGGGTTCGTAGGTGACGGTGGTTCCCGAGTCGCGCCATTCAGAGGTAGTCCATCGTGGCAGGAGTTGTGCGGCCGCCGGATCACAGTCGGCCCAGCGCATGTAGGCGAGCATCTGGAGGAGAGTCTGTGGCTGGAAGTGGCCACCGCGTGTTCCGAGCAGCATCGTTAGGGCACTGTCGCTGGTCCAGAGAGTTGGTGACAACGTGTGCAATGGTTGCTTGCCGGGTGCCAGCTCATTGGGATGTCCGGGCTCGAGCGTGAACCCCGAACCGCGGTCGTGAAGGAAGAATCCAGAATTGCCGACACCGATTCTGGACCCGATCCCGTGGAAATTTGACTGGATCAGGGACACTCCCATTCCCTGGGCATCGCTCACGCAGAGGTAGGCGGTGCCCCCCGGGGCCTTGGTGGCGGTCGGCCACTCGGTGCGGTGGTCCATGGAGATGCGGTCGAGACGTCGGGCCAGGCGCTCTGTGGAAACCAGCTCAGCCGCGGATAACGGTGCGAACCTCGGGTCTGCGACGTAGTCGTCTCGTTCCCAGGCAACGGCACGGAAGGCTTCGATGGCGGCGTGAGTGAACGCGGGGTCTTGGGGGTCGTGTGGTGGGTCGAGTTTCTCGAAGAGCCAGGCAGCAGCCAGCGTCAGATAACCCTGCGAGTTCGGCGGAATCGTCCACCCCCTCCATCCCATGATGTCGAGCGAGATTGGCTTGATCCATCTCGCTTGGATCTTGGCTAGGTCCTCGGCCCGCAGCACGCCTCGGGTTGCGGACACGATCTCTTCGGCGACCTGCCCTGCATAGAACGCTGATCGCCCGGACTGTCCGATGGCCGCCAATGTTGCGGCGAGGTCGGGTCGAGTCACCATGTCGCCGGTGTCGGGGGTGGCTCCGCCCGGATAGAGACCCCGAGACGCAGTCTGTGGCGCAAGGACATCCTGAAAACGATGCAGCGAACCCGCGAGCTCCGGGGTCACGGCAAAGCCCTCGGTGGCATGGGCGATAGCGGATTCGAGGATGGTGCCGAGCGGGAGCGATCCGTGACGATCGGCGAGGGCCTCCCAACCATCGACGCAGCCCGGAACAGTGATCGCAGATGGGCTGTCGATAGGGATGGACGTGAGGCCGCTGTCGCGCAGCATCGTTGCCGTGGCTCCGCTGCCCGCCCTCCCCGACGAGTTGAGAGTGTCGGGAGTGGTGTGGTTGGGGCTGTGGATCAGTGCAAATAGGTCACCACCAATTCCGCACGTCTCGGGGGCAACGACTCCGAGGGTGGCGTTGGCGGCAATTGCAGCGTCAGCGGCGTTGCCGCCCTTTTTGAGTATGTCGATGGCGGCCTGCGAGGCGAGTGCGTGCGGGGTAACCACAGCAGCGCGGCCTTTTGCCGTGAGCGATGCCCCGTCGATGCGAGCGGGGATATCTAGGGTCACGAGGAGAAGGAGGCCAGACGTCGGTTCAACGCATCCAAGACGGCTTTGACCGCGGCTTCGTCGTGATCGTCATCCGAGATCGCGGAGCCGACGACGAGTTCCTCGCCCTGCTTCCCCGCAAAGACGATGACGGCGATGAGCGCAGTGCGCATCCCCACACCGGCCGTACCGATGGCGTCGAGGGCAAGCGGCGGCGTGTCGGCAAAGATCGACTCGATGGCTTGCAGCGTTGCTTCGCCAATCAGCCGTAGCCGAGCCGATGCCGCGTCGGGTCCGGTGGCCGATCCGACGTGCTCACCGTTCTGCCATGCCAGGGTGATGGTGAGTGTTGTTCGTGTGTTGTCGGTTTGCTCACGGATACGCATCAGGGCAGGGCGTTGCAGGGTGCGCTGCTTGATGTTGTCGGCGGCCAGTTGCACGACTGAGATGACACGACGATCGATGTTCACCCCGTACTTGGCCATCGCCAACGACTGGATGTCTCGAGACACTTGTTTCGGGGACTTCGAAGGTGCTGCCAGGACGTGCAACTCGACGATCCGGCCTCCCTTGCGCACAACTCTGACGGCTTCGACAGCTTCGAGTTGGGCGATCGTTTCTTCGAATTCTTCGTTGTCGAACATGGTGCGCGGCCTTCCTCATGCTCTGTGCAGCTTCGATTGCACCCTAGCGACGTCGGGGGCCAGAGTCTTCACTGCTTGCCGGATGGCCTTGCGGTGCGTAACGTGTCGGCGATCGGCATCGGTCGAGCCTTGGGTGGACGACCCGTTTGGGTCGCTGGGGCAGGCGTGTTGAACAGACACACCTGGAGAAAACCAGTGGGCAAAACTAGATCAAGCTACAAGCATCCGAGGACGTCGGATGGCTAAAGCGCGTTTGTACCGCATTGCGGTGTTGGTGTTCCTCGCACTTTCCTTTGTCGCCGGAGTCTTTATCTGGGTGGTGAGGGACGACCCGCTCCCAGTCGTATTTGCTTCTGTTCTGATGGTTGCTTGTCTCATGCTGAATGTGCCGGCGCTGAGCGGCAACCGCGTCTACCTCGGGATCGGTGCCGCCGCGGCGGTGCCAGTGGCCATCGGCGATGCGACGCAAGCGGCGGCGGTCTACGTCATCTCGCTAGCTGTTGCCTGGCTTCTCTATTTGATCTTCCGCCCGATTGACCTGACCACACTCAACTCGGAGTACTTGGCCGAGGTTGTAGCAATCGCAGGGTTCGGTGGGACCTTTCACATTGCATCGGTGGTTGCCGGTGTTCCCAACCTGGATTTCGCCGCGATTGCTCCCAACGACGGCTACGTCGCCATCTTGTGTGCAGTGCTCGGGGGAGTTGCTTATCACGCCTTGCGGGCTGTGTCGCGTTCGCTGATTGGGCTGGAACGCGCAGACCTGTCGGTTCGCTATCTGTGGCTGGCCGGTTTGGAGGACTGGTCGGCGATCACCGCCCTCATTCTCACCGGGACTGTTGTCGGTATCGCATATGAGTCGTTGGGTTTGGTGGCAATCCTGGTGGCCGTCGTTCCCTACTCCTTTACCCACACCGCCCTGGCCCGCTACCAGGGGACCAAGGTGACATACGGGCAGACCATTCAGGCGTTGTCGCAGATCCCAGAAGTCGCCGGTTTGGCACCACTCGGGCATTCGGTACGTACCGGGCATCTTGCTGCCGATATCGGCAGGGAAATGGGGTTACGCCCCGATCAGGTGCAGGATCTCGAATACGCCGGGTACATGCATGACATCGGGCGGATCACTCTCAATGAGCCCGCGATTCTGCGGGCCGGATTCACCGACCTTGATATTGCGCGCTGGGGTTCGCAGATCATCTCCGAAGCTCCTCATCTGGGTGAGGTCGCAGAAATCGTCGGTGACCAATGTCTTCCGTATCGATCGCCGGGGCAAGAGCGTGACCCAAGTGTGTCGACGACCTCGAAGATCATCAAGATCGTTAGTGCCTACGACCAAACGGTTCATGAGTCCGGGCTACCGCCGATCGATGCGCTAGAGCAGCTCCACCGTGGTTCTGCCTACGAGTACGACCCAGAGATCACGAGCTCCCTGCGGCGTGTTCTCGAATTTCGCGGCGAGCTGTCGGCGAGCTAGACCTCGCCTCGCTTGCCTGCGGCCGAGCCGGGAAGGCCTTGAACGCGATGCCGGAAGAGCCGGAGTGGTTGGTGGAGTTGGTCTTCGATGAACACTCCGAGCCCGACCGCAAGCAGGACGTCGCCCATCGAGATCACCGAACCCGGCATTGGGATTATGTCCGCAAGAAATGGCAGATGCGATGTGCTGTCCAAGATGACGTGTTTGGCATCGAGCGTGAGGGTCTCCACGGACCCGCCGGCGAGTTCGAACGCTTCCGGGAGGATTGGCATGCCATTGTTGAGCGCAATCACCGTGAAGTTCATCAAGATGCCAATTCCGCTGATCCACATTCCCGGCATGCGTTGGTTTAGCGCCACCACCACAAGCAATGGCAGGTAAGACAAGAGGACGAGCCAGACGGCAAGTTCCCGGTTGTCGGTGTTGACGAAGTCGGCCGCCGTTTGCATTCCGAAGCCGACGAAGAGCAGCCACCAACCGCGCACATACATCTCTGAGAGACTGGAGAGCTTTCCACCTCTCAGCAACGAAACCGCCACTGATACGGCAATAACGACGAACAACCACTTCATGCTCGCGACGTTAGCTGAGTCTCGTGGCAAGTAGGGGCGCGGTTGCGGCGGTATGCTCGGGCGACGATTGGGAGGCTAGAGATGCTGCGCTACGAGTGCAATGGGGCACGGGCGACCTTGACCATTGATGACCCTGCCCGACGCAATCCCATGTCGCTGGAAACGATGGCCGAGCTTGCGAAGGCCATCAACGATGCGGCGAATGACGCTGAGGTGCGGGTGATCGTTGTCACCGGAGCGGGTGACAAGGCGTTCTCCGCGGGCGGGGATCTCAGCGGCAGATTCGTTGACGCTCCACTTTCGGACCACGACGCCAGAGGTGCGCTCGCTGATCTCTTTCGGGCAATACGACGGTGCGGTAAGCCGGTGGTTGCCCGTGTTAACGGCCATGCGCTTGCCGGCGGGTTTGGGCTTGCGGCCGCTTGCGACATCGTCGTCGCTGTCGAGGATGCGACGTTTGGTACCCCTGAGATCCGGGTTGGTCTGTGGCCGATGATGATTACTGCGGTCCTGCAGCGGCTCATACCGCGTCGCACAGCCTTCGACTTGATGGCAACCGGCCGGCGGATCACCGCCGACGAGGCTTTGCGGATTGGTGCGGTATCGCGGGTTGTTGCGGCTGACGAATTGGACGACGTTGTCGATGAGACCGTTGAACAACTGCTCTCTGCCTCTCCAGCGATTCTTGCTCTTGGCAAGGATGCCTTCTACGCAACTGAGGACATGCCGCTCGATGCCGCTCTCGACTATCTACACAACGGTCTCACTGCAGTCGCGATGACTGAAGATGCGGCCGAGGGCGTTGCTGCGTTCGGCGAGAAACGCGACCCGATCTGGCGGGGTCGCTAGCTGAAGAGCTCGGCAATGTCGTCGTCGATCGAGTCGACGGTGACGAGCCCGAAATGGCGTTTAACGATCGTTCCTTGGCCATCGATGAAGAATGTGGCGGGCAGGCCGAGCACGGGGTAGGCATCTTCAACCGTTCCGTCATCAAACGCGATCGTGTAGGTAACGTTGATTTCGTTAGCGAATGCGGTTGCGTCTTCCACGTCGTCTTGAACCGACACGCCGACGAACGCAACATCGGGATGCCGTTGCGAGGCAGTGTCGATCGCCGGCATCTCTGCCCGGCATGGGGCGCACCACGATGCCCACAGATTGACAACGACAGGGCGCCCGTCATTGGCGATATGGTCCTCGAGAGAGAAGGTGCCGCCATCGTGGGTGGTGAGGACAAAGCCGGGGGCGGCTTCATCGGTTCCCGGCACGTTCGGGTCTTCAGCGGTTAGGTCGCCCAGATCCGGAAAGGTCGAATCGCTCGATGAGTCGCCGTGCGTTCCGACTACAAGGGTTACGGCCATCGCGGCGACAAAGACGGCGCCGAGAATAAGCCAGGTCGTTCGGCTGGAGCTAGGGGGCTGGTTCTGGGGTTCCATGAGGCGAGAATAGCTCTAGCTCTGGTTTGTGAAATCACTCAGTTGAGCGTGTCGAGGGCCTGCGCCAGATCGGCGAGGAGGTCCTTGGTGTCGGCACCAAGGTCTGGTGGGCGTTGTAGCTGCGGTGTGGCGAAGGCGTTGTCGACCACGAGCAGAAGGTCGTGTTCCTTGGCGATTGCCGTGCAGGCTGCGATATCGGTCGGCCGGATAGTTGGGCTCCCAGGTGTCTCGATATAGAGCATCTCTGTTTCGGGGCGCAACGCGGCCCGAATGTTGTCCGGAGTGGACGTGTCAGCAAAGGTGGATTGCTTCAAGATGACGAACTTCCTCGATACCGTGTCACCCAGGGGCGTCACCGGTGACGTCTTATGGGTGTAATGACTGACGAAGAGATCTATCGCAAGTATTCCGACGACCTGGTGCGATTCGCTACCGGGCTCGTCGGCCCGTTCGACGCCCAAGACGTGGTGACGGACGCATGCTTGCGATCGTTCAGGGCCAAGGACTGGGCGCAAGTCCAGAACCACCGGGCATATCTCTATCGATCAGTCCTCAACCATGCCCGTTCGCACCATCGCAGCACATTGCGACGTCGGTTGCGGGAGATGAAAGCTGCTTCTCCTGCGATCCACTGGCCTCATGAGGTCGATGTCGATGTGCTCACTGCGGTCGATCGGTTGAGTGTGCAGCAACGCGCTGCGGTCGTTCTCACCTACTGGGAAGACCTCAGCGTCGCCGAGGTGGCGCATCGTCTTCGGATCTCAGAAGGATCCGTCAAGCGTCATCTGGCCAGGGCACGCTCACGACTCAGGGAGACTCTCGATGAGTGATCAAGACCAGACGGATCGCTCCGATCCGCGCGTTCGGGAACTGACTTACCGGCTGATGGCGATGGCGCCTGACGCGCCACCATTTCCGGAGGAGGCCACCATGAAGGTTCCTGAAACCAAACAACGACAACCCATATTCGTGTGGGCGGCCGCAGTGACAGCTGTAGTGCTGCTTGTCGGTCTACCCCTGTTCCTGTTCCGCGGAGGTGATGGCACCACCGACCCGGCGACAACGATTGTGGCCGGTCTCGCGACGACGACTGTGGCTGAGCCGACTACGACAGTGCCGGGTACGACGACGGTTCCATCCGAAGGCGACTTTGTCTTCTTCCATAACGTCTATCTGTTTTCAGAAACGCAGACAGCATCAGGTGGAGACCCGGCCTTCATTCCCGTCCGCAGATCTTGGGATCTTGCGGCGAATGACCCGGATCCAGAAGAGGTGGTTGCGGGGGCGTCGAGTTCGACAGCGTTGTCAGTTGCGGCTGCTATCCAGGACCTGATTGGGTTGTCGGGGAGTGGTTTGGCAGGCTATTCGACATCTATTCCCGGTGATGTCAACCTCTTGGACGTGGCGGTTGACAATAGCGTCGCCACCATCTCCCTCTCTTCCGAGTTCGAGTCCGGTGGGGGCACGATGGCGATGACAACTCGGCTCGCCCAGGTCGTGTTTACGGCGACCCAGTTCCCGGAGGTCGACTCGGTCCTGTTCCTGATCGATGGCGAGGTCGTTGACGTGTTCTCCGGAGAGGGGATCGTTCTCGACGGTGAGCCACAGACCCGGGAGGGCTACGTCGACATTCTGCCGCTGATCTTCCTCGATGAGCCGGCGATCGGTTCGATCGCTCCGAGCCCGATTGCGCTGACCGGCATCGCCAACGTCTTTGAGGCAACGGTTATGTACGAAGTAGTGGATGCCGGGGGCACGGTCCTGAATGCCGGTTTCACCACCGCAACGTGCGGTACTGGATGCTGGGGCGAGTTCAACGTCGAGGTTCCGTACTCCGTCGAAGCGGAGACCCAAGGCGAGGTAGTTGTCTACGAGGAGTCCGCAAGAGACGGGTCTCGGGTCAATGAGATCCGCTACGGAGTCACCTTGGTCCCCGGTGGTGACGCCCCGGTACCGACGACAACCGTGCCGCCGACGAGCACCACTCTGCCGGGTGAGGCGTTTGACATCGGTCCGCAGGCCGGCGACGTGGTTGCAGTGATCGGTGTTGCGCATGACGACCTGCTCAACGTGCGTGAGATCCCCGGGGCCAACACCACGATCGTCACGACCCTTGATCCGCTTGCCGATGACGTTGTTGCCACCGGCCGGCATCGCTTGCTGACGAGTTCCATCTGGAACGAGGTCGAAGCGAACGGCGTGACCGGTTGGGTCAACTCCCGCTACATCGGTCAGCTGGGTGGCGTCGAGGACCTCACATCGTGGATCGTCAGCCAGATGGACGGTATCCCGTCAGCAGAGACCATGCTCGATTTGGGCACGATGATTGCCGAGTCGTTTGACCCGGGGGAGGGTGGCTTCCGTTACGAGATGGTCATTCCGCCGACCGTGGGCGATCTTGGCGACGTCACCTTCGATGTGGTCGGGTTGCTGGACGATGCACAGCTCGGCTGGCGGCTGCATATCTTCGCCCAGCCCATGGACAGCGGAGAGGGTTTCTCGCTGATGAGCGTCGAAGCCACATCCATCTGCGGCCGCGGCGTAACCGCCGAAGGATTCTGCGTGTAGCGAGGGAGGGGAGGGCGCAGCCCTTCGTGGCTACGTCTTCCCCCTCCTGGTCTGGTCTCTCCCTGTGGTCGAGTCCAGCCCCGTCCTCCCGCAAGGGGAGGACTGTTCAGAAAGCAATCCCCCCTTGATGGGGGGATCGGTCGGGCGGAGTCTGATCGAGGGGGGTGAGGACGTGATGTTGTCACGGGGTGTCCGTAAGAAGTGGTGTTCTTACGTCTTGTGGCAGGTGTGGTTGGTCTTTCTTGGGGTGGGGGGATGCAACCGGTCTGTATCCTGGTTGAACTTAGAGAACCAACCGGAGAGGACACCTCATGACCAGCCACGATCCTTTCGCCGCACGAGCGACGATCGACACCCCGCTCGGTTCCCGCACCGCTTATCGCCTCGATGCCCTGCGTGACGTGGGCGATATAGACAGCCTGCCGTATTCCATCAAGGTCCTGCTCGAAGCCGCACTTCGTGAGCACGATGGTGTGACTGTTACCGATGAGGACGTGCGCGCTCTCGCCCAATATGACGCCAGCAAGGTTGAAGAAACCGAGATTGCCTTCAAGCCGGCCCGCGTGGTTCTCCAGGACTTCACCGGTGTCCCGGCTGTTGTGGACCTTGCCGCGATGCGTGCCGCTGTGGTGCGGATGACGGGTGATGCAGAGTCGGCGCAGAAGGTCAACCCGCTAATCCCGGTCGACCTTGTTATCGACCACTCGGTGCAGGTGGATGCGTTCAACTCTGGGATGGCGCTCCAGATCAACAGCGAGCGTGAGTTTGAGCGGAATCACGAGCGCTATCAGTTCCTCAAGTGGGGCCAATCTGCCTTTGACAACTTCCGGGTGGTGCCGCCTGCGACGGGCATCGTTCATCAGGTCAATCTCGAGTATCTGGCCAAAGTGGTTTGGGACGACGGCGAAGCTCTCTATCCCGACTCGCTCGTTGGCACAGATTCGCACACGACGATGATCAACGGGCTTGGTGTTCTGGGATGGGGGGTTGGCGGGATCGAAGCCGAAGCCGCCATGGTGGGCCAACCGATCTACATGCTGCTGCCCGAGGTGGTCGGGTTCAAGCTCACCGGCAAACTGGCCGACGGCGTAACTGCAACCGATCTTGTGCTGCGGGTTGTAGAGATGTTGCGTGAGCACGGTGTGGTTGCCAAGTTCGTCGAGTTCTATGGACCAGGCCTTGCCGACATGCCGCTGGCGAATCGAGCGACGATCGCCAACATGGCGCCGGAGTATGGGGCCACAATGGGCTTCTTCCCCGTCGATGAGCAGACGACGACATACATGCGTTTGTCGGGTCGTGACGAAGAGCTGATCGAGACCGTCGAGCAATACAGCAAGATGCAAGGGCTGTGGCGAGATGACGATCGTGAGATTGTCTACAGCTCGAATCTCGAGCTCGACATGTCGACTGTCAGTGCGGCTCTGGCCGGCCCGAAGCGACCGCAGGATCGTATCGATCTTGGCGACATGAAATCGCAGTGGGGGAGCGATGTGGGCGCATTGCGCAAGGAGGGAGTCGCCGCATCCCCGCCCGTCGCGGTTGATTCTGATGGCGCCGCTTTCGAACTCGAGGATGCCGATGTCGTTATTGCCGCCATCACGAGTTGCACGAATACGTCCAACCCTGATGTGATGGTCGGCGCCGGTCTGGTTGCCCGCAAAGCACGGGCACTTGGACTCACCCGCAAGCCATGGGTCAAGACATCGCTAGCGCCTGGGTCGAAGGTGGTCACCGACTATCTGACCAAGGCCAATCTGCTTGATGACCTCGAATCTCTTGGCTTCTATCTGGTTGGATACGGATGCACCACCTGCATCGGCAATTCGGGTCCGCTGCCGGAATCCATCAGCGCTGCGATCAACGAGAACGATCTCGTGGTCACGTCTGTGTTGTCCGGTAACCGCAACTTCGAAGGCCGCATCTCACAGGATGTGCGAGCCAATTATCTAGCGTCGCCTCCTTTGGTTGTTGCCTATGCGATTGCCGGGACGGTCGATATCGATCTGACCTCCGACCCGCTTGGCAAGGACTCCGACGGCAACGATGTATTTCTTGCCGATATCTGGCCGACGCAGAGCGAGATTGACGAGATCGTCCGTCGTGACGTGACCAGCGATCAGTTCCGCACGAAGTATGCAGCGGCCTTTGATGGCTCTGAGGAGTGGCGGGCGGTCCCTTCGAGCACCGAGCCGCTCTACAACTGGGATGCGGCCAGCACGTACGTCCAAGAACCACCGTTCTTCATGGGTCTTGGTGCAGATGTTGCTGCCTTGGCGCCGATCGAAGGGGCGCGGGTCCTGCTCAAGCTTGGCGATTCGATCACGACTGATCACATCAGTCCCGCAGGCGCCATCGCTCCGGAGACACCGGCAGGCAAGTACCTCACCGATAACGGTGTCGAACAGCGGCTGTTCAACAGCTACGGGTCGCGCCGCGGCAACGACCGGGTGATGACTCGAGGGACGTTCGCCAACGTGCGGATTCGCAACCAGATTGCCCCGGGAACCGAAGGCGGGTTCACCACTGATTACACCGATGGCGAAGTCAAGTCCGTCTATGAGGCGAGCCTGAGCTACAAGGCTGCGGGTGTTCCGCTCGTTGTACTTGCAGGCATCGACTACGGCATGGGCAGTTCGCGTGACTGGGCCGCCAAGGGGACGTTCGAGCTTGGCGTCAAGGCGGTTATTGCCTCGAGCTATGAGCGGATCCATCGCTCCAATCTGGTGATGATGGGTGTAATCCCGCTGACCTTCCCCGAAGGCGAGAATGCGGATTCCTTGGGCCTCGATGGAACCGAGACGTTTGCCATCGACATCGATGACGATCTCAAGCCGCGTCAGTTGGTGCGAGTGACCGCCGCCAAGGGTGATGGGTCGGCGGTGGAGTTTCTGGCTCAGTGTCGGGCCGACACTCCGGTTGAGATCGAGTACCTGCGCAACGGCGGGATCCTGCACATGGTCCTGCGCCGGATGGCAGCAAGCTAGGCCTTGGCCACCACCGAGATCCGTACGAAGCGGCTGGTGCTAACCCCGCTACG
>JAAETI010000238.1 GCA_024228555.1 bacterium
CAAGATCGAGGAAGCAATCGGCCTCGACTTCACGATCGTGTACGGCCAGACCGAGTGCTCGCCAGTCCTCACCAACACCCACCCCAACGACACGGCCGAGGACAAGGGCCAAACGATTGGACCGCCGATCGCCCACGTCGAAATCAAGATCGTCGACCCTGAGTCGTTCGAGACGGTGCCTGTTGGCGAGCAAGGCGAGCTCTGGGCTCGCGGCTTCTTCACCATGATCGAGTACTTCGACAACCCAGAGGCAACAGCCGAAACCCTCCTACCCAATGGCTGGCTCCGCACAGGCGACCTAGCCACAATGGACAGCCGCGGCTACTGCCGCATTGTCGGTCGCCTGAAGGACATGATCATCAGGGGCGGTGAAAATCTCTTCCCAGCCGAGATGGAGGAGGTACTGATGAAGCACCCCGTCATCGCCGAGGTTGCCGTCGTCGGACTGCCCGATGAGCGCTGGGGCGAGACCGTGGCCGCCTTCATCCGGGTTGCTGACGGAGTCGAAGCCCCCACCGTAGCCGGGCTGCGCGACTTCATCCGGGCCGAGTTGTCACCCCAGAAGACCCCCGCCCGCTGGTTCGGCCTCGACGCATTCCCCCTGACGGGGTCGGGCAAGATCCAGAAGTTCGCCCTCCGCTCTGCATGGGAAGCGGGCGAATACACCAAGCAGGAACTGACCAACTAGGTACCCCCTGCCGCACCGGCAGTGCCTGTCCGGTCATAGCGACGGATCGTCGGGCGGGAGCGACGGGGGAGGCGGGTAGGAGTTGGGACTTGGTGACAGACTGCTTCGGTGGAACAACTCCTGA
>JAAETI010000239.1 GCA_024228555.1 bacterium
CATCGATCAAGCCGAAGCGCGTGGACTGTTGTTGTTGACCTGTGGTCCGGGTGGGGCTGTGGTGCGGTGGATCCCACCACTGATCGTGTCGGCCCAACAGATCAGCGAGGCGGTGGAGGTCTTCTCCGAATCTCTCGACGCTGCTGTGTCGTAGTTTCTAGCGGGTGGCCGTGCGGCCCTGCCGTCAGCTGTTCGTGCGATGGCCTATGGGGTGAGCTCACCTTGTACCTCCAGAGCCTTGATGGCGATCCAGAGGCGGACGCGGTCGGTGAATTCGCCGAGGTCATGACCGGTCAGCTTCTCGATTTGAGAGATGCGATACCGGAGGGAATTGCGGTGGAGGTGGAGCCGCTTTGCGGCTTCGGTGGCGGATGCTGAGCAGTCGAGGTAGGTCGCGAGTGTCTGCATCAATTCCGAGCCTCGTTCGCGATCATGGCTGAGTAGGGGGCTCAGGAGTCCCTCTGCCATCTCGCGGATCGGCAGCTCGCGATTTACCAGGAGCAGGGTGGAGAGGTTCAGCGGCTCGCATTCGTTGACGCCAAGTCCGTGGGTTGTGGCCTCTTTGGCTTCGAAGTAGCTGAGTCGGAGACCGTTGGCGCCGGTGTGAGCGCCGCCGATTCCGACACGAATGTCGGGGTCGATCGTACGTAGGCGCTCACTGGTCGCTCGTGCGATCTCGTGAACCGGGGCGGTGGAAGGGAGAATGGAGATCAGTTCGTCGCCGATCAGGGCACTCACGGTAGGGCGATCGTCGGCGTCTAGCAGGTCCTGGGGTCCCCAAGGGAGCGTCCTGATTCGGTGATCGGTCCTGGTCAGGGCGGCAACGATGACGGTGATAGGTCTGTCGAGGTTGACCCCGAAGGCCTGGAGTCGCCTCGCGGC
>JAAETI010000240.1 GCA_024228555.1 bacterium
AACTCACCTCTACCGGCCCGTTGATGAGCTGGCCGCCCTATTCGACCACGTCCCCGCCAACAAGCCCGTCAGCACCTACTGCGGCGGTGGCATCGCCGCCACCAGTGATGCCTTCGTGTTGACCGAGTTGCTCGGTCGAACCGATGTCGCCGTCTACGACGGCTCTCTGAGCGAATGGCTGCAGGACCCAGTTCGCCCCCTGGTCACAACGGATTGAGGGACCAGAGGGCATGGATCTTGTCGACGGGCAAGTTCATTCGATCCAATCCAGTCATGGTGCGGCCTCCTCGTCGGCCTGGAGCTCCCGGTAGAAGGCTCGGAGGACATCGAAGGCGAGCTTGCGCTCACCCTCCTCGGATACCAAGCCCTTGCGGTTGTAGCCGTCTTGGATCTCGGGCAGCACCCTCAACGGGGTACGGAAATCCTTGAGAATCCAGGGTGAGAGACCAACACAGTCGGCCTGGTTGCGGATCATGGCGATCTGCTCGTTGTAGACGGCGGCCTGGAACTCCTCAGTCCAGATCTCGTCGTCGGTGCCATGGTTGCCGTGCTTGGCCCCTGCTCCG
>JAAETI010000241.1 GCA_024228555.1 bacterium
AACTGGCCGGTTGTTTCAGACCGCTTTTGGGGTCGGCTGGCTGGTTGTTGTTGGTGAGTGTAGGTCGGGTGGTCATGGTCGGTGTTGGCGGTGCCAGGTTCGGCGTTGTTGGTCGGCAGCTTTGAGGCCGGCGGTGCGGGCGGCTCGGATCTGGTTACCTCGGCCACAGTGTTCGTCTTCGGGGGTGACGTAGCCGATTCCTTCGTGGAGTCGGACATTGTTGTAGTGGAGGCGGATCCGTTCCAGTTCGGTGGCGAGGACAGCCGGGTCGGTGATCGACATGAGGTGGGGGTGTTCTCGTTTGATGTGACCCCAAAGGGTTTCGATCCAGGCTTGGTCGGTTGGCGTCGACCGGCGTCCGAAGTGTTGAGCTATGGAGCAGAGGGCCATGAAGCGGCGGGTGTCAATGGCTTTCATCTCGGTTCCGTTGTCGCTGATGGCCAGCAACAACGGCACCGAGTCGTCATCGTCGGGTGGTTCAGCGTCAGCATCACTGAGCCGATCTCGGAGTTCGTTGGTGAGGAGCCCCTCGGCCTCGAGGGCTTTGAGGAACAACACTCGGGCTGCGACTGATGTGGGCTCGGCGGTGAGGGTGACAGTGACCCATTTCCGGGAGACCAGATCGATGATCCCGTAGGCGTACTTCGATGCTGTGCAG
>JAAETI010000242.1 GCA_024228555.1 bacterium
GCTTTCGGACGGCTGGCTCTGGCCGCTGGCCGGGCTGGTCTCGCTGTAGCTCGGGCTGGGCTCCAGATGATCGTGGCTGCCGCCAAGGCAACCGCTCGGGTGGTCGCCTCGATCGCCGTGCAGATTGCTCGCTGGGTGATGCTCGGTGTCCAGGCCCTGATTCATGCGGCCAAGGTGGCCCTGGCTTGGATCATCTCCCTCGGTCCGCTCGGGATCCTCATCGCTGCGGTCATCGCCGCCGTTGCTCTGATCATTGCGAACTGGGACACCGTCTCGAAGTTCATCACCGACACTGCCTCTTGGATCTGGGAGAAGGTGACGGCCATCTGGACGTCGATCGTGGACTGGATCTCCAGTGCCATTGATTCGATCGTCGGCTTCGTGGGCTCGATCCCCGGTCGGATCGTCGACTTCCTGGTGGCCATCTTCGATCTGTACGTGGCCTATTGGACGTTCATCATCGACTTCGTGATGGGGATCATCGACTCGATCGTCGAGTTCGTAGGGGCCATCCCTGGTCGGATCATCGACTTCCTGGTGGCCATCTATGACATGCACGTCGACATCTACAACGACGTGAAGGACTTCATCTCGGACGCCATCGACTCGGTGATCGACTTCTTCTCGGCCATCCCGGGCCGAGTGGGTGATGCGATCTCCGGGATTACCGACACCATCACTGCGCCTTTCGCTGCCGCCTTCGAGGGGATCAAGTCACTGTGGAACTCGACCGTTGGTGGCTTCGGCTTCAGCGTGCCCAGCTGGATCCCGGGTGCTGGCGGTCGAAGCTTCCATATTCCCTCGATGCACGGTGGTGGCCTCTTCCAGGCACCCGGTGGAGCTGACGAAGGTCTGGCTCTGCTCCAGTCCGGTGAAGCTGTCATTGATCGGACCTCGGTCCGGGCCGCCGCACGAGGTGGCACCCCATCGTCGGCTGCCCCAGCTTCGCTCCAGATTCTGTTGGGAGCCGGCGATCGTGATTTGATGAAGTGGCTACGCCGACAGATTCGGATCATGGGCGGACAGGTCACAGTGACCACTCGGGCATGATGGAGGCACCATGACTACCTGGACCAACAGAGGCAAGCTCCGGCTAGCCGACGGCACATTCGATGCGGACAACCTGGAGCTGGCGATCCTCACCACCACTCCCTCGGATGCCACGGCGAGAGACTGGAATGACGACGGGGACATCACGTCAGAGATGACGACCGGACAGGTCTCGAATTACGCCCGCCAGGATATGGGCACGGCCACCATCGCTGAAGATGACGCCTCCGACGAGGTTACGATTGACTATGCCGATACTGCCTTCGGCTCGCTGGTGGCTCCAACTCCCGGCACGATCGACGGCACCGCCCTCTGTGCGATCGACAAGACTTCCAGCGAGGTGATGTGGGTGCAGGCTTTGACCGCCGCTGCGAAGACCAACGGTGCCGCCTACACGATCGTTTGGCCGAGTGATGGCGCCGCCTACATCGACGACGTGTAGCCCATGACATTCCACGGCTATCAGGAGTCAACCCCTTCCTTCTCGGGGCCGGGCACGACCCACACGGTCGATTGGCCAACCACGATCGATGATCAGGATCTCCTGATCCTCCATGGTGCGTGGAATGCCAACAACACGATCACGCTTCACGCCGACTGGACTCGGCTGGCCAACAACCTGGCCGGCAACCCGGGCACCATCGAGGTGTGGGGGCGAATTGCCAGTGGTTCGGGCGATGGTGGCCGTGAAGGGTCGACCTTCGACATCACCAGTTCCGCCTCTCAGGCTGGTGCTTTCAACATCCGTCGCTACTCGGGCCACACGGGCGGGCTCGTGGCCGGCACCGACTATGACATTGATCCCGGCTCATGGGCAGAGGCAACCAACCCGGACCCACCGAGCAACACGTCCGCCTGGGGCTCACCTGATGACACGACTTGGGTCGCCATCGGGTCAGCTCGTGGTGACAACGTGGCCGCAACCGGTGCCCCGACCAACTACGGGAACCTGGCCAGCTCAGAGGCAACCAACGGGGGTGGTGGTGGAGCTTCGACCTACTCGGCCGATCGCCAGCTCGACACCGCCACCGAGGACCCGGGGACCTTCACTCTCGCTTCGAGTGAGCGGACGTTCACCTACACCCTGGCCCTGAAGGGGCCAGACGATCCATCGATCACGCCCGAGCGGGCTGGCGTTGCGGCTGGCGCTCGGGAACCAACGGCGCCCCAAGCCACGGCAGCGGTTCCCGAGCGGGCTGGAGTCCGTGCAGGACTACGAGCACCAGAGGTTTACCAGCCACCCCCGGCCGACTTCCCGGATGCCACCCTTGACGTGAGGGCCGAGCTGGAGATCAATGGAGTCTGGACTGACATCTCCACGAGGCTCCTGGCTCAACAGCTCGAAGAGACACGGGGTCGACCGGATGAGTCCTCGCTCACCGAGCCGAGTGCGGTTGCCATGATCCTGGACAACGCCGATGGCCATCTGACCCCCGACAATCCAAACAGCCCATGGTGGCCGTACATCGACCAGGGAACGAAGCTTCGACTGTCAGTTCGGGCTGGGGCGCCGGCCCTGGTGATCGGGGGGGACAATGCCAATAGTCGCTGCTCGACCCCCGATCATGTCGACTTCTCTGTCACTGACCTCGATGTCAGAGTGCGTCTCCAACCCGACGCCTGGTCCCATGGGGTCACCTGGTCGGGCGACTCACCGGTACTGGCCGACATCCAGCGGATCGCCTCGAAGTGGGAGGCCGCCACTGATGACCGCTCATGGAATCTGATGCTCTTCGGTGGTGGCTGGCCGGCGATCGAGTGGTCGATCGACGGCACTCAGAGTGGAGCGGTCTTCAGGAAGGACGAGGATCTGATCGCTGCGTTACGTCCCATCTGGACGGGGTTCACGGTCGACACCAACGACGGGGCCGGCTCCTACCTGGCCACCACTTGGATCAATGAGGACGAGACCCCTGACTCGGATATCACCACCTGGACACCGGTCAGCACCTACACCGGGGCCGCTTCCGTGATTGCCGACACCGACGCCGACGTGGTGCTCGGCTCGATTGTGGAAGCCTCCGGGGTGTTTAACGGTCGCATCCTCGAAGCAGAGTTTCGGGACGCAATCAACGGCGCGATCGTGGCTGACCCCAACTTCACTATCCAAGAGGTGGGTGCCAGCATCTTCCAGGATTCGACCGGGAAGACCTGGACAGTACAGGGACCCGGAGCGGAGATATCAAACTGGCGTCTCCGGTTCGTTGGGTCTCTCGACGAGCTGATTCCTTTCTGGCCCCACGGTGACAACAATCCCCAAGATCCAGAGGACTTGGCCGGGGAAACGATCACCCTCTGGTCAGCCCCCGACGTCCAGGCCAGCGAGCACCGTCTGGCTGTCACCGCCAACGGCATTCTGCGCCGTCTCGGCCAAGGCCAGGATCCCCTTAGCAGCCCCCTCCGGCGCCACATCACGTCCCCACGGCTAGCTGACCGGATTGCCGCCTACTGGCCCTGCGAAGATGTCACGGGGGCAGTACGGCTAGCTGCGGGGCTTCCAGGCCATAGTGATATGACGTTCAGTGGGACCGGGGAAACTGGGGCCAATGCAGACCTGATCTCATCGGCCCCACTGCCCACCATCTCGTCCGACAACGAAGCCACCTTCTCCGGCCAGGTCGTCTCCGGCAACGATGCTGCTTGGGCCGTTGACTGGGTGTGGCGAATGGAGACCCCCGAGATATCACCGACCCTCACTCGGCTGATCACGATTCGGTCGGCCGGCGACGTCGCCGAATGGCATCTCTCGCTCAACGATACGAACATGGCCCTTGAGGGGTACGACCCGGAAGGGGTCAAGGTCATCAGCTCCTTCGGTGGGGTGGCCCCCGAATACCACACGGGCTGGGTGCTCGGTCGTCTCCAATGCAACCAGGCGGGCGATGATGTCGAATGGGCTTGGAAGATGACGGCTCTCGACACCGGCATCATCTACGGCATCGGAGCCGCCCTTACCACCTACACCCTTGGACGGGTGACCGGCATCAACACCACTACCACTGGACCCGATGACGGCTACAGCTTCGGCCACATTGTCGTTTCTGATGGCTCGCTGGACGTCGGCTGGCTCTCCGGAGCTGATACCGCTTGGGTCGGGGAGTCGGCGGCCCACCGGTTCTGGCGCATCTGCACCGAAGAGGACATCGAGGTGGAGATATATGGCGACCCCGGAGTAGCGCTCGGAGGCCGTGGAGACCTGGCCCTGTCCGAAGCCATGGGACCACAAGAGCAACTGACGTTGCTAGAACTGCTCGACCACTGCGTGGCTGTCGATCTAGGTGTCATGGCCGAACGTCCCCGCCGAGAGGGATTCATCTACCGCACCCGCCGCACCCTCCAGAATCAGGCAGTGAGAATGACTCTCGATGCGGCCAATAACGAGATCACTCACCCCCTGGAGCCACGCAAAGACGACCAGCGCATTCGCAACGACATCACTGTTGCTGCCATCCGAGGCTCCGCTGCCCGAGAGATCGACCAGGCCTCGATCGACTTCCGTCGTCGCTACCGGGAAGAAGTCTCGCTGGCCGGCATCGGTGGAGTGTTCGTTCAAGAGGGCATCCTTGAAACGAACCCTGGGATGGTCGATGCAGTGGCCAGCCAGAACCGACAGCAAGCCGGCTGGCGTGTCCACCTCGGAACCTGGCCCGGGATGCGCTACCCATCGGTCGCCATTCCCCTTGATGTGGCACCCGACCAGATCGAATACTGGCTAGATCTTGCACTCGGTGACCGGGTGCAGCTCATCAACCTTCCTGCCCAAGTTCCCGACGACATCATCGACCTACTCGTGGAAGCCACCCTCGATCTAATGACACCCCAACGGTGGATCCCCGAACTGACCTGTTCGCCGGCTGGGATATGGGAGCTGGGGGTGCTGACATGAGCACCCCGCTCGGCAACCAACGGCTGGCCAGCGGTGTCGCCGGGCTCGACTCGGGCATCACTTCGGTCGCCACCTCGATCCCCCTCGATACAGCCGACTGGACTGTCGACTCTGGTGAGTACCCAATGCTGGTCAAAGTCGGTGGGGAGCTGATCACGGCTGGTGGTGCCAACCTGTCGGGAACCGTCACCCTCACCGGCTGTACTCGCTCGCTCAACGGAGTAGTGAAGACCCACGCCGAAGGCGCCCTGGTCGATTCAGCTGCTCCGTTCCGTCTGGGGCTTGGTCATGCCCCCCGGGTAGCGGGAACCACACCAGCCACCCCAGCACTGCCACCACCAGCGCCGGGGGCCGCTTCGGTCCGAGAAGGAATCGGGACCGCCTTCGTCCTATCCAACTCATGGGTGGTTGACTTCCCCACTGCGGTCGAAGCAGACGACGGGCTCGTGGTGGCCCTCGTGGCCAACTCCACCGTCGAGCGGACCTTTACTCCACCGTCAGGGTGGACAGCGATAGCGGGCTCGAAGCAGACCTGGGGCACCATCGCCACCGTCGAGCTATTCGAGAAAGACACCGTCACCGGGGCCGAAGCGAACGGCTCGGACACCTGGACGCTCGACTCTGACGCTGTCGGTGTGGCCTATGTGGTCTCTGTTGATGACGCTGGCGACCTGGTTCTCAGTGGCAATGACATCGACACCGACACCACCGCTGACCCGCCAGAGTTCACGACCGGCTTCGGCAACGTGGCCACCCTCGTCCTTTCCTTCGCCGCTGGCCGTCCCGACGGGGCCAACATTGACACCTATCCGGCTGGATACGACCACCATCGAGACGAGGTGGTCGCCAGCTCAGCCAGCCTCGCTATCGCAGCGATCAGGGGGACTGCCTCCAGCTTCGATCCTGGGCCGTTTGCCTTCGACGAGAGCGAGGACACAATCGCTTTCAGCTTGGCCGTGGCCGTGGCTGCCGCCACTCCACCGTCGGGCTCGGAACCAACAGTGCCGACCCTCACGGCGCCGACCTCGATCACGACCGGCGACAACATCAAGACCATCATCGAGGCCGGCTCGATCGGCGATCACTTCCAGATCGAGGCCGGCACCCACACCACGGCCAACGGGGTGCTGCTCAAGACAGACATGCACGTCCGCCTGGCCGACGGGTGCGTGCTCGATGGCAGCGGGCTCGGCTATGCCTTCCGGCCCGCCACGTCCACCAGTGACGACGTCTCGATCACCGGGGAGCCCGGGGCAACGGTCAAGCCGCTCATCACCGACTACGGCCTAGGGACCACCAACCAGGCCTACGGCGCCATCATGGGCCGCACCGACGACATCTTGGGCGGAGTCTATGACTACGAGGACGTCGACGGGTGGTTCATCTCGGGGATCGACTTCGAGGAGAACAGCTCGAATGCCATCCTCATGGGCTCCAACTTCACGGTCTATGACAACGACTTCCACGGCCACTCTGTCACCGGGGTCAAGGCCGATCGGGTTGTCGGTGGGCTCGTCTACGGGAACCTGTTCTACTGGAATGCCCTCAACCCAGCGACCGGGGCCGGCTCCAATGGGGCGCAGATCAAGTTCACTTGGCACAACGCCGACATCGGGCGAACGGCCATCACCCCCGTCGACCGCGCCAAGGCCCAGCTACTCGTCTCGACCAACACCTTCGAGGCCATCGACCGCAACGGTGGGCCGGGGGTCACGCTCCGAGGTGTCTGGCTCGATCTCGACTGCCAAAACTTCGAGGTCGAGCAGAACACCTTCGATGACCATGTCAACTCGGCCGTCATCGTCGAAGGCTGCAACGCTGGGCTGGTCGCCTCCAACACGATCGACAACTCCGATGGTTTCGGTCCGGCATGGGACGCCGACTTCCGGGCCGCCGCCATCGTCGTCGCCGAGTCGACCAACATCGACGTCGACGCCAACTCGCTGATCAACTGCGACTGGGCACTCATGGTGCGGATAGCCAACCGCACCTCGGACTGGCTGGATCCGACCGGGTTTGCCAACTACGCCTATGCGGCCGGCCCTCGCTATTGGTTGCTCGCTACCACCGCCATCCCAGCGGACCTTCCCACTCCGGGCCAGTCGAACATCTGGACCGACAACGTGACCTTCACCAACAACGTCTTGATCTCCTGCGGGAAGGTGGCGATCAACGAAGGCACCGACACCGCCACTCAGACCACCCACGGGGCGATCACCCCGGGGAACATCACCCACACTGGCAACGATTATGACGCCTCACCGGGCATTGCCTTCTACGATCGGTCGAACACCCCCCTGACCGAGTCCCAATGGCAAGCCCTGGGTCGCCAGTAGGAGAGCAGTTCATGCCATCGCCCCAATTCCTAGCCGGTCAGCAACTGAGCGCCGCCCAGCTCCAACAGCTCGGTGATTCTGACTCGACCTGGATCCCGACCCTAGAAGGCCAGACCACCAACCCAGACCTCGGTGGTTCCCCCGTCCAGTGGTCAATGGTTCACCTCAACGGAGAGGAAGTGGACCTGTGGTTTGCTCTCCAGTTCGGCTCTTCGTCCGACCCCGGCGAGGGGGCCTACCAGGTCCCCCTGCCGGCCGCCTACCCGATCATGGCAGGATTCTATGACACCGGCTTCGGCCAGGGTCGCATCCTGGAGGCATCGCCGGTCGCTGTGGTCACCACCTGGGTCAGCATTGACGTCGGTGGCCAGTTCCTCTACTTCCGGAACCAAGCCGACGCCACCCTGATAACCCATGCCAACCCGCAGAGCTGGGATGACGGCGACTGGCTCTTGGGTCACGCCACCTACCTGACGGACTTCGGGGTGTGAAGATGACGCTCCCGTGGCTCGTCATCGCTGCCAGCATCATCGGCTCATCCATGATCGGGGCACTTGGGGCCGAAGCAGTGAAGCGCTTTATGAATCGGGCCGTCGATCCGATCCTGGACAACCTCTCCCGCAACCGTCGAGACCATCTTGCTTTGAAGCGCACGCTCGAAGAGCTGGGACGGGAGTTCCCGGCCAACGGTGAGTCGCTGCCAGCCCAGATGACCCGGCTCCGGCGACAGATCGATTGTCTCCAGGGTCTACTTAGGGACCACCTAGAGCACATCGATAACAATAGAAGTCAATAGCCGCAACACCTGGTGGATCTCTTTCATCTTAAGTTGCGAAGCTGGCAAGGCTGTGGCAAGATGAAGTCCGGTTCAGGCTCGCCTGGACCAACCCCCAGACCTGACTAGGAGAGTCAGAGAAGGTGTGCCCATGAGGCTCCAGCTTGCCCATCCCAAGATCGCCAGACCCACCACCGGGCTGGCCGGGAGTGGGTCTTTGAGTCGACCACTATCTGCCGCCCGTGACCGTTAGCCGGCCGGTATCGACTCATCTCCTAA
>JAAETI010000243.1 GCA_024228555.1 bacterium
CGCCATGCTGTCCCGTGTCGATATCGAAGAAGCCAGAGCTTCCCGCGAGCGCTGGTCGTTCGACGGGGCCAGCGCCGATGCCGACTGACTCCGACCTGGTTGCGGCGCTTCCCGATTAGCGTGGCAGGATGCGCTATCTCCTAGTGGGGCTTGTGGCCGCAATAGCCATTTCAGCTTGTGGCAGCTCCGATCCAAAAGGACTTGCCCAGCCGACGCTGGCGCCTGTCGCCACGACGACAAGCCTGGCGACAACAACGGCCCCACCACCAACCGAGTCACCAGGCTCGTCAACGACCTCCGCTGCATCAACTACCTCGGCTCCACCGACGACGGTGGCGCCCGAACCGGTTGGTGCTCTTGAAGACCTCCAACTCGAGAGCTTCGAGGCTGCATCAGGCTTTGCCCAGCCAGTGCTACTGGTCAGCCCACCCGCCGATGAGCGGTGGTTCGTCGTTGATCAATCGGGCGTGATTTGGGTTTCGTCGGGGTCTGATCCCGCGGTGTTCTTGGATATCAACGCTGACGTACTGTTCGAAGGCGAGCAAGGGTTGCTCGGTCTTGCCTTCCATCCCGATTTTGTCGGTAACGATCTCTTCTACGTCTACTACATCGCCAGCAACGGGCAGACCGTTGTCGAGTCATTCCGCGGGATGGGAGACGCAGCCGACCCGGAGAGTCGAACCGAGATTCTGCGGATCGATCAACCGGCCGGCAACCACAACGGTGGCATGATCACCTTTGGCCCCGATGGCAACCTATGGATCGGGATGGGCGACGGGGGAGGAGCCAATGATCAGTTCGGCCACGGCCAGCGCAGCGACAGCCTATTGGCTTCGATGCTCCGCATCGCGGTCGGGCCAGATATCGACGGCTACGAAATCCCTGCAGGGAACATTGCAGACGAGGTGTGGGCGATTGGGCTGCGCAATCCGTGGCGGTTCACCTTTGACGGAGACGATCTCTGGATTGCCGACGTTGGCCAGAACAAGATCGAAGAGGTCGATGTGGTCGACTGGACTGCGGGCAACCCCAATTTCGGATGGCCGATCATGGAGGGAACGGAGTGCTTCCAAACCAGTGGTTGTGACCAAGCCGGCCTTGTGCTGCCGGTGTACGAGTACACGCATGGCGACGGTTGCTCGATAACCGGCGGAGTCGTCTATCGAGGCTCGGCCATGCCTGAACTCAGCGGCCAGTTTCTCTTCGCCGACTACTGCACGGGCTGGCTGCGGAGTGTCGGCGAAGACGGCCAGGTGTGGGATTGGTTTCCCGCTGGGACCTTCTCTGGAGCTACTGGGTTTGGGGTCGATGCAGCAGGTGAACCATTTGTGTTGACCTCAAACGGTTCGGTCTTCGGCCTCAAAGCTGCGGAATAGCGTCCCGCATGATTGGGACAGTTCTGCCTAATCTTGTGGTCGAGTTCAGCCGAAACTGAGGGGAGACCTGTGAAGACCACCGGACCGATGGAGGCTGCCGTGAAAGTGTCGGATGTCATGACGAGGGACGTTCTCTTCGTGAGTCCCGAAGACCGGCTTCGTCGTGCCGCGACACTTATGCGGGAGAACCGAATCGGGGGTTTGCCGGTTGTTGACGACGGACGAGTGGTTGGAATGATCACCGAGTCCGATTTCCTCAACATGGCCGCGGAAGCGCCTGACGGTGATCGCCATGGGTTCCTCGACGCTTTGTTTGGTGGCCACCGGGCGGCACATCCCAGCACCCTGGTCGGCGAAGCGATGACAAAGGACCCCGTTGCCGTCGAAGAATCGCTGCATATTCGTGAGGCTGCCCGCAGGATGAAGCGGCACCGCATCAAGCGAGTCCCAGTAGTGGGAGCCGACGGCAAGCTGGTCGGGATTCTCAGTCGCGCCGACGTCATGAAGGTATTCGCCCGTGACGATGACGCTATTGATGCGGATGTGGCGGAGATTCTCCGTCGCTATCGCTTTGACCATCAGGTCAGCGCAACGACTGCGGACGGCAAGGTGACGATCTCTGGTGAGGTTGAGCACCGTTCGGGCGCCGAGCTCATCGAGGAGGTCCTGTTCCGGATCCTTGGTGTCATCGAGGTCGAGAACAAGGTGAACTGGATCTACGACGACAGAGAGTAGCGGCTACTCCGGGTCGTCGATGTCGGTAATCGCGGCGCGAAACGCGGCCGCCTCGGCCCTTCTCGTCATATCGAGCTTGTGCAGCAATGCCGACACGTAGTTCTTCACCGTCTTTTCGGCGAGGCTGAGTTCGTCCGCGATCTGGCGGTTGGTCAGTCCGTCTGAGATGAGTGATAGGACACGCTGCTCCTGTGGTGAAAGACGGCGGAGACGCTCGGTAAGGGCTGCTTCCGGGCCACCGGTGTCAAGCGCAACTTGGGCTCGTTCGTCGATAACCAAGTCCTCGCCGCTCACAACACGACGGACTGTGTCTACAAGCGTGTGCAACGCCATCCGCTTGATTACATAACCCGAGGCTCCCGCCTCGATTGCGGTTCGGAGCAACTCGAGATCAGCGTATGTCGTGAACATCACGACCTTGATCTGCGGATACGTGGCCTTGATCTTGCGGGTCACATCGATCCCTGAGCAATCATCGAGCCTTATGTCCATCAGGACGACGTCTGGGGCCAGTTTTTCGGTAGCAGAAATCGCTTCGTCACAGGTTCCCGCCTCGCCCACGAGAGTCATATCTTCCTGACTATCTATGAACGAGGCGATACCTGCGCGCACCACAAAATGGTCGTCAACAACTAATACTCGGATCGCCATGTAGCCAAGACCCTACCGCGCCCACGGCCTGGCTTGGCACCAGGACATTCGCCGTGAACTATCTGCAGCCGTCTCTCTACTCCTGCGCCCAGTCTTCTGGCGGGTATTTGGCTTCGCGATCCGCAATCCGCCTTGCCATATAGGCGGCGGCCTCATTGCGGTTTCGGAGTCCGAGTTTTGCCAACAAGCGGGATATGTAGTTCTTGACCGTCTTCTCGGCGAGAAACACCCGATCGGCGATCTCTCGGTTGGTGAGTCCATCTGAGATGAGTTCGAGGATGCGGATCTCTCGCTCCGACAGTTGTGAGAAGACAGGGTCGCGGACACTCTGTCCTCTGATCTGGTTGAACAACTTGGCTGTGGCCGCGGGGTCGATTACCGATGCACCGTCGGAGACACCGCGTACCGCGTCGACGATACGGTCGCCGTCGATTCGCTTGACGAGATAGCCAGAGGCGCCGGCGATTATGGCTTCATGAACTGTTTCTTCGTCGACGTGTGATGAGAGCATCAGGACTTTCACATCGGGAAAGCGCTCGACGATTGTTCGACATGCCGCAACACCGCTCATGTCGGGGAGACGCACATCCATAACAACGACGTCCGGCGAGTCGTAACCGGCGCGGCGGATGGCAGAAGCACCGCTGGCGGCCTCACCAGCGACCTCAATGTCATCGTGTGAGGACAGCAGGGCCCGCAGGCCCTCCCGCACCACTGGATGATCGTCGACTACCAAGACTCGCACTATCAGTTCCTTTCGTATCGCACACGCTATCGAAAGACGTATGGCAACGAACCCGCCCATCCGCCCCGAACGGCGGGACGTTCGGCCCCAAACGAAAGGCAGAGTATCGTTCGCAGATGGAATCTACCGTTCAGCGCGAACGCTTTGCAGCGCTACTAGATGAAGCAGCACAGGTCTCCGATCAAGGGGAATTGCACGGCGTCCTCGAGTCGCTGGTTGACATCGCCATGGGGCTCACCGGAGCCAAGTACGGAGCGCTGGGTGTGGTCGGGTCCCACGGGTTTCTGATTGACTTCATCCACCGGGGTATTGACAAGGAAACGGCAGAGGCAATCAGTCATCTCCCGTTGGGTTTGGGAGTGCTCGGCTCGATCACTCGTGGCGATACGGTCCGCACCGACGCCATTGCCTCACATCCTGATTCATCTGGCGTTCCCGACAAACATCCCCCAATGAACTCGTTTCTGGGCGTGCCGCTAAGGACCCGCGACGAGGTCTTCGGAAATATCTATCTCACCGACAAGCCGGGCGGGTTTACAGAGGAAGACCAGGCAACGATCGAGACACTGTCTCTCATCGCCGGGTCGGCTGTTGCCAACGTTCGGATCCATCGTCGTCTCCGTGAGGCGGCGGTCGCCGAGGACCGAGCTCGCATCGCCCGTGACGTTCACGATGACATCATCCAGGATCTTTTTGCGGTCGGACTATCCCTGCAGGGGCTTGCCGACTCGCTCGAGGATGAGAGTGACGGGGCGACGGTGCGCACCCAGGTCGAGCGTGTCGACGACTGCATAACGTCGCTGCGCCAGTTCATCTTCAACCTCCGTCAGCCTGCTACACATATGCGAGATCTCGAGATTGAGGTCAGCGAGCTAGTTGAGGAGCTTGCGGAGCCATATTCCGCCGAGGTGGAGGTTGCGGTCGATTCGATGGCCGATGGGTTTACCAACGACGTCGCCGATGCCGTGCTTCACATCATCAAGGAAGCGACCAGCAATGCGTTGCGCCATTCCGGCAGTTCCTTGGTGAGGGTCCTGGTGACCGGTGGATTCAGCAACCTTTCGGTGTCGGTCATCGATCGGGGTGTCGGATTTGATCCCAATCGCCAGCATGAGGGGATGGGGCTGACGAATCTGCGTCAGCGTGCTGTTGATGTGGGGGGCGAACTTGCGGTCAAGAGCGGCGGCAATGGAACCACGGTGACGTTGGTGCTACCCATCGGATAGCTATTAAGCTCCAGACAGAAGAAGGGACATTTCGCGACTATGGTCCCGCATCGTATGGACCGTAGGTCCCCGCAGGGGCCCGAGTGACCTTCTACGATGGCCAACCGCGGGTATGCTTAGGGCCGCATTTTCAGACAAGCCGTTGAGTGAGTGGGGAGGACCATGACCACCGAAGGCGACAACGGCAACGAGACCGAAGGCGAGTTCAAGCCAACCGGCACCGTTGCATTCGTAGCTGCATTCGTGGTGGTACTCATGTTGATGTGGTTCAGCATCTACATCATCTTGTTGTCGCGAGGAGCGACGATATGAGTACCCCAAGTAGCGAAAAAACCAAGATGCACATTGATCCCACCGAGAGGGCGTGGATGCGCGCCGCCATCGTTGTGTTGGTGATATTTGCAGTATCGGTGACGATTGCCGGTTTTATGCTTGGTATCCAGGTCCCTACAGAGGAACAGCGCGTCAACCCGCAGACGATCCAAGATGCGCCTCCGTGGTCCGAACCAGGCGTTCGCGAGATCGTCCCTGGAGAGAAGTACGACGTCTACATAGTCTCCAAGCGGTTCTTCTACGAGCCAAGCACCGTTGAGGTTCCCGTAGGGGCCGAAGTGACTTTTTATGTCACCTCAACCGATGTTCAGCATGGGTTCAAGATCCAAGACACGAACGTCAATTTCATGGCCGTCCCCGGTGAGGTCTCCAAGCTGACAACAACCTTCAATGAAGCTGGAACGTATGACTACATCTGCACCGAGTACTGCGGTCTCGGTCACGCGGCGATGTTCGGTTCCGTTTTGGTCACGCAATAGGAGGGAGAGAAGCGTGCTTACAGATACAACAACAACACCTGTCTACGAGCTGACAAAGTCCGATAAGAAGTTTGTCGGATGGCATATCCTCTTTGCCGTTGCAGCGCTGACGGTCGGCGCCCTCTTTGGTCCATTGCAGGCTCTGCAGGCCGCGGGCATTGATCTCTATCCGAAGATCGACTTTTTGTTCATCGAGATCAACGGTGTCAATTCGTACTACCAAGGTCTGACGTTACACGGAGTGCTCAACGCTCTCATCTGGACTACGTTCTTCATCACCGGGTTTACGACGCTTGTCGTCATCCGGGGATTGAAGCGTGGTCTGGCGATTCCAATCCTCAACAGGATCGGGTTCTGGATGATGGTCGCCGGGCTGGTGACCGCTGCCATTCCTCTCCTTGGAAACAAGGCGAGTGTCCTCTACACCTTCTATCCACCGATGCAGGCGGACACCCTGTTCTATATCGGGTTGGTCCTGGTCGTTGTGGGAAGCTGGATCGAGGGCTACGGCTTCTACATCACACTGTGGCGTTGGCGCAAGGACAATCCTGATACGAGAACACCGTTCATCGTTCTTGCCGTCGTAATCAACATGGTCATGTGGCAGATTGCGACTCTCGGGGTCGCTGCCGAAATCCTGGGCCTGATTCTCCCTTGGGCCCTTGGCTGGGTCGACGGTATTGACCCGCAGTTGTCCCGTACCTTCTTCTGGTTCACGGGTCACCCGCTGGTCTACTTCTGGCTGCTCCCTGCTTACGCCTCTTGGTACGCAATGTTGCCAAAGCAGGCGGGCGGGAAACTGTTCAGCGATACGCTGGCTCGCCTGGCGTTCTGGCTATTCCTGCTTCTGTCGATCCCGCTTGGGTTCCACCACCAGTTTGTGGATCCCGGCGTTCCGGCCGGTTGGAAGTTCATCCATTCGCTGCTCACTTTCGGTGTCGGGTTTCCCTCGCTACTCACGCTGTTCACAGTTGTGGCGTCGCTCGAGTATGCGGCTCGCAAGAGGGGCGGCAAGGGCCTATTTGGTTGGATCCGCGCCCTGCCCTGGGGTGACGGGTCAGTCACCGCACAGCTTCTCGCCGGAATCCTGTTCATCTTTGGCGGGATCGGTGGTGTCGCGAACGCTTCCTACAACGTCAACCTGGTGCTGCACAACACAGCCTGGGTGCCGGGGCACTTCCATCTCACCGTTGCATCGGCAGTCACGCTGTCGTTCTTTGGGATCTCCTACTGGATGGTGCCGCACATCACCGGCAAGCCGCTGTGGAAACCGAAGTGGGCTGTCGCCAGCTCGTGGATCTACTTCTCGGGCATGCTGATCTTCTCGAACGCGATGCATACGGTTGGTCTTCTGGGAGCGCCGCGGCGCACCCCGCTCGGGCTGGCCCCATACGTGCCTGCCGAGTGGAATGGTCACCTGTTCCGAGTCGCCGTCGGCGGTTCGATCATGTGGATCGGTTTGATGCTGTTTGTCACCATCGTTGCCGTCACCGCTTTCCAGAGGAAGCGGCTCCCTGAGGGTGAGTACATCGATGTCCCTGTCGCCGAATCGTTGGATGACCCGCAGCAGGCCCCGGTGTGGCTTGATCGCTGGAAGCCATGGCTGATTGCCACGGTCGTGCTGATCATCCTCGCCTACGGCCCGCAGCTGATCGACCAAATCCTCGGCATAGAATTGACGTCGCCAGGATTCACAAACTGACCCGTCAGTTCAGCCCAGAAGGTCACTCAATTGAGCAAGAAAGACGACTCTCCATCATCGCTTGATGGACCGTCAGTCGACTGGCCGCTCCGCACCAAGAACAAGGTGCGGGGCGGTTTGCGTTCCCTGGAGAAGCTCACTCTCAAGGCGGAACGCCCGGTTGGCAAAGCGGTCGGGTCGCCACGCCTCAACCCGCTCTATCACACCGGAACCATCACCGTCTTTTTGTTCGGGATCGTCCTACTCACCGGCGCGTACCTCACTGCGTTCTTCCAATACGGGTTTGATGCGTCCTACGAAGCGGTCAGCAAGATGGAGGCGAATCTGGCGAACCGGCTGATCAGGGCGATCCACCGCTACGCCTCGGTCGCCATGGTTGTTACCTCCCTACTGCATGGTTGGCGGACGTTCTTCCAGGATCGATTCCGCGGGGCGCGTTGGGTGGCCTGGGTCTCCGGTGTCGCCATGATGGTCATGCTGTGGGTCATCGGGGTCACCGGCTACTGGTTGATCTGGGACGAACGCACCCAAGTACTCAACGGGGTATTCACGAGGGCAGTCTCCGGAACGAAGACCGGGCTTGATTTCCTGATCGACAATCTGCTCTCCCCGGTTGCCGAAACAGGTTGGCCGTTCATCCTGCTGCTGTTCTTGGTACACGTTCTGCTGTCGATCGGAATTGGTGTGCTCATCTGGGTGCATCTGAAGAGGCTCAACCGCGCCAGGCTGTTGCCACCACGGCTCTGGATGATGCTCATCGGCGGAGCGATCGTTCTTGCCTCCGTGGTCTGGCCGCTCGGAATGCTCCCCGCTCTCGATGCGGACCGGTTTCCCGGGAGCTTTCCGCTCGATCCGTTCTACCTGTTCTTGATGCCTGCGGGGCTCGAAGTGTCTCCAGCCGTCTTGTGGGGTGGGTTTGTTTTGCTAACCGCCATCGTGACCGCAGTTCCCTGGTTGTTGCGTCGTCGCAAGCTCGAGCCAATTGTGATTCACGATGACCGATGCACGGGTTGCACCCTGTGTGTTGCCGACTGCCCGTACCGGGCGCTCGAAATGGTGCCGAGTGAAGACGACGCCAAGTACCAGCAGTTGGCGATTGTTCACGAGGACCTCTGTGTGTCATGTGGGGTGTGCATAGGGAGTTGTCCCACCGAAGCCATGACTCTCGGCGACGAGCCGGCTGAGGCGCTCTGGGACGAGGTGAGCAGGTTGGCAGCGAGCGGTGATGCGCCGCGTCTGATCATCACCTGTGAGCGTCATGCTCTCCACGGAGCCGAAGGCAAGATCGGGGAGAGCGCCGTCGACCTCAGCGACAACGGGGTCGCCCATGTCGTGCCGGTGACTTGCGTCGGGATGGTCCATCCCGGTCTGGTCGGTGCGGCTCTCGACGCCGGTGCCGGTGATGTCCAGGTAGTCGGTTGCCCTCCGGCCGATTGCGCCAACCGGGAAGGCAATACCTGGCTGCAGGCGCGGCTCGATCGAACACGGCTGCCTCGCTTGAAACGCCAATACGTCGATGCGCCGATACACACCGATTGGGTGGCGCCCGATTTGTTCGACGATGCTGTAGCCAACCCGGGAGCCCAACCGGCCGCTGATCCCGAGGAACGGCCAAGCTTGCGCAAGATGTTGCCGGTCCTCGGCATCGTGACTGCCGTAACGCTTCTTTCGATCGCAGCCACCAACATCAGATTCACCCCCGGTACGGCCAATGACACCGTGATAGCAATCGTGATGGACCACCGCAGTGGCGCACCGATTATGGGGTTCTCCGCCACCGAACCCGAGCTGGCCGACGGTGCACCGCCCCGGCTTGTGGTTGCCGTCGATGGCGAGATCGTCTTCGACAAGACCTATGGGGTCGTGAGTGCAGACGGCGCGGACACATCTCTGGCCTACGAGCAGATCGGCGTGTCTCCTGGTACGCACTGGGTGAAGGTAAGCCTGTTTGATCGTATCGATCCCAGTGCGGAGTTCATCGTCTTCGACGACACGATTGGATTGGGGGTTGGTGAGATCTTCAATGTCGCCATCAACGACGCGCCGCTGGCTGCAGAGGCAGACACCGGCGAATCGCTGTTCTTCGAAAACACTCTGGGGACCAATACCGGGTGTCGAATCTGTCACTCGCTCGACGACGGTGTGGTGCAGGTCGGACCTTCGCTTGCTGGCATTGCCACGCGGGGCACAACCCGTGTCGCCGGTATGACCGCGGAGGAATACATCCGGCAGTCGATTCTCGACCCTGACGCCTACATCGTGGACGGGTTCCCCGCAGGGCAGATGCTGCAAAACTTCGACGAATTGCTCACCGCCGAGGACGTCGACAACCTTGTCGCGTTCTTGCTGACACTGGAGTGACTGGGGGCAAGTTCGGGTGGCTCGCTGCGCTGGTCTTCATACTGCTGACCGGATGCGGCGGCGGGGAATCCGATGTGATTGCCGTCGATGCGGGAGTTGATTCGCTGGGTGCGGAACTGTTCCAGGAGCGAGTTGTTGGTGCATCCCCCGGGTGTGTGACCTGCCACTCGCTTGATGAAGGGGTGACGCTGGTCGGACCGTCGCTGTACGATCTTGCACAGCGAGCTGCGACGCGAGTACCCGGTCTCTCGGCCGTCGAGTATGTCCGGCAGTCGATAGTGGCCCCGGAGGCCTTTATCGCCCCCGATTTCTCAGCAGGTCAGATGGTCGGCAACTGGGCCGAGCTGCTTTCCGCGGACCAGATCGACAGCCTCGTCGAATACCTCCTGGGTCTATGGTCCCAGGCAAGCTCTTCCCTTTTGCAAACAGCGAAGCTTCCGACGGTAGACGGGAGACATGCAGCAGCCTCGAGTCTGCGTCATCCCCGAGAATTGGAGTACCCAATGGATCGTCTTGCAGAGCTGGTCGATGTGCGGCCGGACGTTGGCCATCCGGTATGTCTTTTCGATGATGGTGATCACAAGGTCTACTGGGTCGGTATTTGCGACCGAACCGCATTTCGCTGCAACGTGTATTTCATTCAGGACGGTGACGAAGCGATCATCGTCGATCCCGGAAGCCGTGACTACTTCGAGAGTGTCAAGCAATACGTCGGCGAGTTGGTGGACCCGGAGAGTGTGACCGGTCTCATTCTGTGTCATCAGGACCCAGATGTAGCGGCATCGATGGTCGATTGGCTCGAAACCAACCCAGACCTGAAGATCATCACCAGTCCGAGGACGGACGTGCTGATTCCACATTACGGGCGGTCCGACTACAACCTCTACGACACGAGCGACGCACCTCTCATGGAGTTGCCGTCCGGTAATGTCCTCCGATTCATCGAGGCGCCTTTTCTCCACTTCCCCGGTGCGATCACGACCTATGACATTGCATCGCAATTCTTGTTGTCTGGTGATATCTTCGCCGCCCTCGACTTGGACTGGACGCTTGCCGTTGACGACTTCTCGGAGCACATCGCCAAGATGGATTTGTTCCACCTCGACTACATGGCGTCCAACGTGGCCGCCCGCGGTTTTGTACGCCGACTCGACGGCATCGATATCGATGCGATCCTGCCTCAGCACGGATCGATCATCAAGAAGGCGCATGTTCCCGAAGCGCTTGAGTATCTCGAGACGTTGCAGTGTGGTCTTGACATCATCTACGCCGATCTGGATGACTGAATTCGATGGAACCATCGCCAGACCCGAGGACTGTTGCTGACCTCGAGCACAGGGTTGCCTTGCTCGAACAGGGAATGAAGCAGGCTGCGCACATCCGGAAGTTGTGGACGAAAGCAACGCGGGAGCTGAAGAAGACCAAGTCCGAACTCCAGGGTTCCCTTGCCGAGCTGACGATTGCTCATGAACAGCTCGAGGCGGAGATGGAGCTCAGAGAGCGGATGGAGGCGGAACTCCGACTCTCCCAGAAGCTCGAGTCGATTGGTCAGCTTGCTGCAGGTGTAGCTCATGAGATCAACACTCCGATCCAGTACATCGGGGACAACACCTTGTTTGTCCAAGAGGTGTTCGAGTCCGTCCAGTCGCTGCTGGGAGTGCTGGCCCCGCTCGTCGACACTGACGGATCCGAACCAGTCGACGGAGCGTTGTCGACAGTTGCCCGGTCTATCCAGGATGAGGATCTGTTTGGTCTAGCCGAGGAGATCCCGGCCGCGATCGCGGAGACTCTCGAAGGGATCGGCCAGGTTGCCCATATCGTGAGTTCGATGAAGGAATTCTCCAAGCCGGGTTCCAAATCCAAGTGCCCAGTGGACATCAACCGTGCCTTGGAGACAACGGTCACTGTGGCTCGGAGCGAATGGAGCAGCGTTGCCGAAATCGAGTGGGTTCTCGATGCAGACCTGCCCCAGGTCCACGCAATCTCCGCAGAGCTGAATCAGGTTTTCTTGAATGTATTGGTAAACGCCTCCCAAGCGATTGGAAGTGGAGAATCTGGCAGGGGCTTGATCCGCATCGTCACCAAGCTCGACGGTTCGTCCGTCGTGATCTCCGTGGCTGACAGCGGCACGGGGATACCCTCAGAGGTCATTGACAGTGTGTTTGACCCGCTATTTACGACGAAGGATGTCGGTAGTGGACTTGGCCAGGGATTGTCGATCGCCAGGTCGATCGTCGTCGACCATCACGCCGGATCGATCGAGGTCCAGTCCGAGATGGGCATAGGGTCGACATTTGAGATTCGGTTGCCGATCCGGGCGCCCGATTCAGATTCCTCGCAGCCGGCTGATCAAGACGCGCTATACGCGGTCGTGTAGTCCGTTTGCCTATCGAATCGGCAGGGCTTCTTCGGTACCGACCCCGGATTGGCCATCGACCAGTCGCTCTCCATTGAGCTCGCCGCTGTCAGCAATTTCATAGACGGCGGTGCCGTGCGACGCATCATCGAAACCTTCGATGGCGTCCCATTCCACCAGCAGCTGGTTGCCAGAGACGGTGCCGATGCCCTCCTGGACGCTTCCAGTGACGATCCATTGCATTTCGTAGGTGTCGTCTTGGTCGGTGGGGGTAATCGAGAGGTGGCCACCGTATTCAGTGCCCTGGTGGTCGAACCCATTTATGTAGTAGGTGCCTTCGAGGCTGCCATCGAAGGCTTCCTCGGGAAAGGCACACGACGTCATCAGGCTTGCCAGCACCAGGGCTATCGTCACAACGACGCCGAGCCGACGGTTGCCGTGGCGATGGGACTGACTTGTGGGGACCATTGGGCCTTCCCTAACACGATGCGAATCGGGAGTATATCGGTCGGTGGGAGCGTTACATTCTTGATCTGGAGGGCAAGAGCTTGAGTCGCAAAGTCATCATCAGATCGGTTGTGCCGGTTGCACTGATCATTGTTGCCGCACTTGCTTTCGCCATCTTTGAGCCGATCCAGGTGTTGCCCCGAATCCGGTTGGCCCCCGGCTACCTCCTCACGGATCAGGCTGCCGCGACGCTGACTTCCGAGGACGTGCGCGGGGACATCGTCCTCTACAACTTCGGGTACAGCGGATGTGGCGATGACTGCGCCGCCATGAATCAGACCATGGTCGACATCCAGGGTCGTCTTGACGAAGCCGACGTTGGAGACACGGATGTTCGATTTGTGACGATCTCGTTCGACACCGCAACCGACAAGCCACCCGTACTTCAGGAGTATGCGGCAACGTTGGATGCGGACCCGAAGCAATGGTCGTTTGCAAGTGGTGAGCCTGACCACATCGCCAACGTCGTGAAGGCAGGGTTCGAGGCGTACTACGAAGAGCGTGATGACGGCAGCTTCACCTTCGACCCTGTGTTTGTTCTGGTCGACGGATGGGGGGTTATCCGTGGTGAATACCGCTACCAGACCAACGCCTCGGACACGGACAAGATCCTCCACCACCTCGACATACTGGGCGAGGAGATACGCAACGCCAACGGTGCGGCGACCCTTGCCTACGAGGCGGCGCACTTCTTCTTGTGCTATCCATGACGGTTGTGCAACGGCGGATTGCTTTGGGTCTGGTGGTGACGCTGATCGGTGCACTCTTCGCTTGGTTCTTTGTTTTGCCCCGCTTCCGGCCCCACATCTTTGCCGGCGCTGTCATCCAGTCGACGCAAAAAGCGCCCCGGCTGGAGTTGCAGGCCTCAGACGGGACCACGGTCAGGATGACCGACTTCGAGGGCAAGGTTGTCGTGGTCTATTTCGGCTACACATTCTGCCCTGACGTGTGTCCGGCAACGCTGAGCAAGCTTGCATCAGCAGTTGAGATTCTTGGCGAAGAGGCTGAGGACGTGCAGGTGATGATGGTTTCGGTAGACCCGGCTCGTGACACCCCCGAGTTGCTTGCCGAGTACGTCACGCATTTCCATCCCGATTTTCTTGGCATCACAGGTGACGAGGCTACGGTCAACCGCATCGCCACTCTCTACGGTGTCTTCTACCAAAAGAGCGACGGTACCGAAGCCAGCGGCTACACGATCGATCACACCTCGACAGTGATTCTGGTTGACAGAGAGGGCTATCTGAAGCTGGTTCTACCGTTCGAGGGAACGGCAGAGCAGATCGCTGCCGACATTGATTACTTCATTGGGTAGGAGAGACGACGGATGAACATGGAGCTGATAGGTCGGAGGCACGCGTGAAGCGCTGGATCGGTGCAGCGGCCGGCGCCGTTGCCGGAACTGTGATCGCCCTTCTCGTTCTCACCCAGTTTGGAGGGACTCCCCACGAGTTCGTCGGAACCGTCCTCAGTAGCCCCGAGCCGGCTCCGGAGTTCTCGCTGGTTGCGGACACAGGGGAGCGGGTCGAGCTTGCAGACTTTGAGGACCAGGTGGTGTTGCTGTACTTCGGGTACACGCTCTGCCCCGACATCTGCCCGGCATCTCTTGCCGAGCTGGCCGACGCCGTCAGCCTGCTAGGTGAGGACCGCAAACACGTTCAGGTTGCAATGATCTCCGTCGATCCGGTTCGTGATACTCCGGGAGCTCTCGGCGAATATGTCGACCACTTCGATGAGTCGTTCATCGGCTTGACTGGTACCGAGGCTGAGATTGCCTCGGTGGCCGAAAGCTACAACGTGTTCTACGAGGCAGCGGAGGGGACGGCGGCAACCGGCTACCTGGTTGACCATTGGGCGGGCGTTGTCCTCATTGACCGCGATGGGCGTCTGGTCGAGCTCTTCAGTTATGACACGCCAGGTGAGGACATTGCTGCCGACATTGAGGAGTGGCTGTGAAGAAGCCGATCATCATCGATACCGACCCCGGCCACGATGACGCGTTTGCCATCCTGGCCGCGATTGCATCAGCCGACGAGCTGGATCTGCTCGCCATCACCACCGTTGCCGGCAATGTCCCGCTGGATAAGACCACGTATAACGCGCTGAGACTGCGCGAGCTGGTCGCAGCCCTTGAGATTCCGATCTACCGAGGCTGTGCTCGGCCCATGGTCAACGAGCTGGTCACCGCTGAATATGTCCACGGCGAGACCGGTCTCGATGGGCCTCATCTCCCCGAGCCAACCAAAGGTATCGAGGACGGCCATGCGGTTGACTATCTCGTCGACACGCTCATGGCTGCAGCCGACCGGGCGGTGACGGTTTGTCTCATCGGCCCGATGACGAACATGGGCATGGCCTTGGTCAAGGAACCTGCGGTGGCCGACAAGATCGCAGAGTTCGTGATTATGGGGGGCAGTTTCCATGCTGGCGGCAACGTGACGCCAACCGCAGAGTTCAACGTCTACGTGGATCCACATGCGGTTCATGTGGTGTTCACGAGCGGGGTGCCGATGACGATCCTGCCATTGGATGTGACTCACCAAGCCCAAGCTACGAAACCTCGGGTCGCCGCGTTTCGCTCGCTTGGCGATCCAGTCGGTGACGTGGTCTCGGCGATGCTCGATTTTGTCGAGAAATTCGATGTCTCCCGCTACGGATTCGAAGGATTCCCCCTCCACGATCCGACAGTGATCGCCTACCTCCTCGAACCAGAGATTTTCCAAGGCAGGCCAGCCCATGTGTCTGTCGTTGTCGAAGCCGGGGCTGGTCACGGGATGACAATCGCCGACTGGTGGGACCAGGGCGGCTCCGGTCACAACGCCACCGTGATGATGTCGCTGGATGCCGACCGCTACTACGAGTTGCTCACCGAACGGCTGGCCCGTTTCTGATCGCTGCGGCGTTCCTCTACAAGGCTCCACAGTGATAGGCCGAGGGCGATGGCGACGATGACTGCGTTCACCACACCCACGTCGCGTAATGCGGCTGCCTGGCTTGCCGCCGGTGCAACTTGGGCGTCGATGGTGGCCCCGCTGTGATAGGAAACACGAAGGGCCCACACCGCACCGAGGATGGCGATTCCGGTGAGCTGACCGGTGTTGCGGGTGATGGTGAGCATGGCCGAGGTCACTCCGAGCCGCTCTGCGCTTGCCGAGCCCATGACGGCGCTGTTGTTGGGAGACTGGAAGATCCCCATGCCGAGACCTGCGGGTGCCATCACCAACATGATTGTCCAGAGAGGAGAGTCCGGTTGGAGGAGCTGCATTGCGAAGTAGGCGACAACCAGGATTGCCAACCCAAACACGAGAACACGGCGAGGACCGACCCGATCAGATACTGCTCCGCTGATTGGGGCCGAGATCCCAAGCAAGAGCGGGGCAGGAGCGATCAGCAAACCGACCTGGCGGGGAGTCGCTCCGAGCACGTTCTCCAGATAGAACGGGGCGAGGATGAATAGCCCGGAAATCGCAAAGAAAGTCATCCAGCCTGTGATCAGGTTGATGGTCAACAGACGGTTCCGGAAGAGTTGCAGATCCAGCATCGGCTGGGCGACTCGACGCTCGATCAGCACGAAGGCGACGATGGCAGCGATCCCGACCCCAAGCAGGGTGAGGACCGCAGCCGAACCGAAGCCGCGACTCTGAGCTAGAGATAGACCGAGCATGAAGGTCAGCAGGGCCACGAGGAAGACACCTGCACCCTTGAAATCGAAGCGTTGTCCACCCGGTGGGGGGACGTCGGGAACAAACCGATGGGCGGCGGCGGTGCCGACAATCCCGATGGGCAGGTTGACGATGAAGATCCATCGCCATGACCACTGGTCGACGATGAGGCCGCCAAGAGAAGGTCCGAGGACGATGCCGATCGATACCAGCGCTCCCGAAATGCCAAGCGCCCGACCCCGTTCGCTCGGAGGGAACGCCTGGGTGATGATGGCCATCCCCAGCGCAAAGATCATCGAGGCACCGATCGCCTGCACGACTCGGGCCGCAACGAGCCAGCCGATGCCAGGGGCAAGACCGCACAACACCGACCCAGCGGTGAACACGGCAAAGCCGAGGGTGTAGATCCGTTTCTTGCCGAGCATGTCGCCGAGGCGGCCAACACCCAACGTGAGTGTCGCCAACGTCAGCAGGTAGGCGACGACCACCCATTGCACCGCGGCGAAGGTCGTGTCGAGTTCCTTTGCCATTGTGGGTAGCGCGACGTTGACGATGCTGGCGTCGATCGTGCCGAGGAATATCCCCAGCCCGGTTGCCACCATTACGTGCCACTTGCGGCTGTAGTCGACGTTGACCGGTTGGAATGACATACGGCCCCATTGTGGTCGATCGGCTCCATCAATTCGTCAGACCGTCCAAGTACTATCGCCGAGATGGGCCAGTTGCATGTCGAAGGATGGGCTCCGGAGTACGGAAGCCCCTACGAAACCGATGAAGCCCTTGCCGATAGCGGCAAGGTCGACGACACGATTGAGGTTGATGGCCCGTGGTCACCGATACGGGGTGTTGACGACGGGGTCGGTCAGATTGCGTTTGTCGACGGAGTACGCCGAATTGACGCTCGTCTCACGCTTGACGAAGCCGATGGACCTGTTCCCGGGATCTGCGGTAGCTACGGAGTCGGGGCCGTAGTTTGGGACAGGGATGCGGTGCGATCCGACTTCGCCGATCTGCTGGTTGATCGTCTCGCCGTGTTCGGCAACGGGTGCGGAGCGCCGATTCCCCCGGACACTCAGATCGTCTACAGATCGGAGTCGATCCCGGAAACCGACCCGGGGATGCTCATCCAGCGCTTCCACGGTGCGATGCGTAAGGCTGAGGCGCGGCTCTCGGAAAAACTAGCTCAGGGTGGGCAGTTTGTCGTGGCCGACGGTCCGATCAACGACCTCTCGGCGACAGAGAAAGTCGGGTACATCAAGACCCATCGCGCACCCTATCTATCCCAGGAGAAGTCGGCAATCATGGGCCGGGTGCGAGCTGGGGAGCGGACGCCGTTGTTCCTCATCGGCCAAGGTGGTGCGTATCCGCGTTACTCGTGGTATCAGCGGCTTGTCGATTCTGCAGACGGGCATTCGTGGTCGGGAGTGGTCCGTTGCGAGGTCTCGAGCGCCCTGACCCTCGAGCATGCGCAACGGATTGCCAATCGGATGGCAGCGGTGCTGCAGCTGGTCGGATCCGAGGCCCATATCGATCCGCGGGCTCCGCAGAACCTGGTCCCGATCGCGGCGCTGGAGCGAGAGCTGCGAAGGCGATTGGGTGACCCAGCTTTCGTCTACCGTGCACTACGGTCTGCGGTAGCTGGCGCAGCCGTGGAGGCATGAGATGACCGACAATCGAGCAAATGAACCTGCTGCCGCAGAAGCTGACGACAACGGGGTCGGACGTGTGCTCGGAACTGAGCACACATCGACCCGAGAGTTTCGTGTGGTCCTCGATGAAGCCGAGTATCTGCAGCTGGACGATTTGGTGGTCGTTCGCACCCAGGTTCCGAAGCAGGGTGAGGTGCACACGTACGGAATCGTCACTGAGGTGGCCGCCATCTATGAGGGCGCCAATTTTGAGAGTGACACCCACCGGATCGCCGTGGAAGGGACCCTTCCAGGGGCCAAGGTTCGGTCGGCAGAGATTGCCATCACCCGTGTTGATCCAGAACTCTGGGTCTCGCCGGACCCAGGGGGCAAAGTCGAGCGGGCCAAGGGTGCCGAGCGGGACAAGGCCTTGTATGTCGATGAGATGGGCCGCCCCCTCCCGATCGGCCTCGGCCGCGACGGTGAGCCCGTGTATGCCGACCTCGACTTCTTCGATGGCCGCAAAGGCGGCCATATGTCCATCTCCGGTATCAGCGGGGTGGCGACCAAGACCTCGTTCGCACTGTTTTTTCTGCGGTTGTTGTCGGCGCGACCCGACGTACTCGGTGAAGGTGCTGCCAACCTGCGCATTCTTGTCTTTAACGTCAAGGGCGAGGATCTGCTGTGGCTTGACAAGAAGAATCGATACTTCGACCGGGCGGCAACAGACTCATGGCAGCAGCTCGGAGTGGCCCCAGGGCCGTTTCCCTCCGTCTCATTTTGGGCACCGCCACGGACACAAAGCGGTGATGCGGTTATCCCTGACACCGGCGGACGGCAGGAAGGCGTTGCCGCTTTCACCTGGACCCCGCGCGAGTTCATCGAGGACGGGCTGCTCCGCTTCCTGTTCACCGACGCAACTGACAGCCGCAATCAGATCCCCTTTATCGAAGAGCGGGTCCGTGCCCAGCTGCAGCGCTTTGCCGTCGACGTCGAGGGTCGACCAGGCGCCGTTGTGTTGCGGGATCCCATCGAAGGTCATGCACCGGGGAGCAGCGTTGTCCCCAACCCTGGAGAACGCATCATCGGCGATCTGAAGAGCTTGGTCACCGCCGTCGAAGAGTTCGTGGATCCAGAGGATGGCGAACCCGACCAGAAGTGGACCGGGCGAGTTCAAGCAGGCACCGTTTCGGCGTTTGTGCGTCGTCTACATTCAGCTTCCCATCGGCTTGGGCATCTGGTGCGTGCAGGGGAGAGCCGACAGATCGATCGACGGGCGGCTCAGGTCACCGTCGTTGCCATCCAGACCCTCCACGACCTGGGGCAGCGGTTCGTAGTTGGGGCGCTGCTTGCAGAGACCTTTGCCGAGAAGGAGCAAACCGGACAGCGGTTGCCACTGTCGGTCATCGTTCTCGATGAGCTGAACAAGTATGCGCCGCGCGAAGGAAACAGCCCTCTCAAAGAGATGCTGATTGACATTGCACAAAGAGGGCGCTCGCTTGGCGTGCTGCTGGTGGGTGCACAGCAATCTGCCTCCCGTGTTGCTTCTGAGGTGATGGAGAACGCCGCAATCAGAGTCGCGGGGCGGTTGGATGCCGCCGAGGCAGAGAGATCCGAGTACGGGTGGATGTTGCCTTCGACTCGGGCGCGAGCGCGGTTGCTCAAGCCGGGAACGATGGTGGTCAGCCAACCGGCCCTTCCGGTTCCGCTTGTGCTCGAGTTTCCGTTCCCGCCCTGGGCGACCCGCAAGGAAGAGGTCGACACCAGCGACGTCGATCCGTTCTCAGGCTTGTGAGAGCTCTGCACACCTCGGACTGGCACGTCGGCAAGCGTATTGGGCGGTACGACCGCACCGCGGAGTACCGGGATGTGATCGCTGAGGTTGCGGACATTGCTGACACCGAGGCGGTTGACATCGTTCTGCATTCGGGCGACTTGTTTGATCGGCCGGTGCCGCCGATTGAGTCGATGAATATCGCTTTCTCTGGTTTGGTGCGGCTCACGGATTCGGGGCGGCGTCCTGTGGTTGTGATTGCAGGCAATCACGACTCCGGGGCATTCTTTGAGGCGCTGGCTCCGTTTCTGAGGACGCAGAATGTCCACCTGGTTGGCGAGATCAAGCGACCGGACGCCGGGGGAGTGCTCGATATCGAGACACCCGCCGGCCGTGCAGTTGTCAGTTGCTTTCCCTTTCTGCGCGAGGGGCGGGCTTTCCATGTGTGGGATGCGGTTGAGGAGCACTACAAGAAGTATGCGGATCGGTTGCGGGGGATATCTGAGGCCTACTCCTCGTATGCCGGCGAACTCGCCGGCACCGATGCAGTCCAGTTCCTTGTGGCCCATTTCCTGGTTGGCGGAGCCAAGGTCCACGGTCATGGGGCGCAGCGTGGCGAACGATCGCTACATATGGGCGAGGCCTACGCCGCAACCAGCGAAGCAATCCCGCCGGGTCCGCAGTATGTCGCCCTTGGCCATATCCACGCACCACAGATGGTCCCGGGCGCCAAGGTCCCTGCCGAATATGCCGGGTCGCTCCTCGAGCTGGATTTTGGCGAAGCGGGGGAGCAGAAACGGGTCGTCATCGTCGATGTGGAACCGGGAATCCCGGCTGCCACAACGTCGATTCCCTTGCACTCTGGGCGACGGTTAGTGCGAGCCAAGGGCGAATGGCAGGACCTTCTGGTGCGTGATGACATCCGCGACACCTACGTGGATCTCGCCGTCGAGACGGCCGGCCCCGATCCCGGTCTCGCGGATCGTGCCCGCGGTGAGTTTGAGTTCCTGGTGAATGTCCGCGCCGAGTATCCCAGGGCCGAAGCCGAATCCTCGGCCCGGTTGGGCAAGACGCTCGATGAACTGTATGGCATCTACTACGAGGAGTTGGAGGGTGTGAGCGCTCCGCCAGAGCTGCTCAAGACCTTCCGCACCGTGATGGAGGAGGCCGGGTATGCGTCCTCTTGACCTGAAGATGCGCAACTTCCGGTCCTATGCGGGCGAGCACACTTTTGATTTTCGAGACCGCCGCCTGGTGGGGATCGTTGGCCCGATCGGCAGCGGGAAGTCCTCGATTCTGGACGGGATTGCGTTCGCTCTCTACGGAAGAACGCCGCGAATCGGTTCGGCGACGAAGACGTTGATCAACCAGCGCTCCGCCGACATGAGCGTGGTCCTGCGGTTCACAGTCGAGGGTGAGATCTGGGAAGCAGCCCGCTCCATTCGTATCAAGGGGCAGAGCAAGCACGCGCTGTATCGCTACGAGGAGGACACCGCCGAAGCCGAGGCAGTAGAGAAGCTCAACATGGAAGGCGAGGTCAACCGACGCATTGTCGACTTGCTTGGTCTCGAATTCAGCGCTTTTGAACGGTCGGTGCTGTTGGCGCAGGGGCGGTTCGCTGAGTTCCTCCAAGCGCGGCCCGTCGACCGTGACAAGGTGTTGAAGGGTGTCTTCGGGCACGACCGTATTGATCGCATGAAGAGCCTCGCCAAGGAGCGAAAGGACCACGCGGGTCATTCGCTCGAGAAGTTGCTGATCCGGCTCGAGGGTGTTGCCGACATCAAGGAACGAGTCGCCACCAGCCGCGAGCAGCTGGATGGAGCACGCAAACGCACGGTCGAACTCGACGATGCAGCACCGAAGGTCGAAGCTTTGGAGGAGGCGGCTAAGACGGCTGCCGCGACGGTGCGCAGCACCTTCGAGCGCATGGCCGCACTCGAAGCGCATGCCGGGCGCTGGCCTGAATCGGAGGCGACCGCTCGCTCCCTCGCCGATGCGGCTGCCGCCGAGAAACGGCGCGTGGAGCTGGGCGCCGAATTGGGGGGCGCCCAAGAGCAGTTGCAGGCAGCGGAGAAGGCGCTCAGCGAAGCCAATGGCGGAGATGAGCCCGAGCGGATCGAACGGGCTGCGCAGTTCCTGGCAGCCGCCGATCCTCAGCTCAAAGCCGTGGTGAGCGCCGACCGTCGTATCGCGACGGCCGCAGAGCGGTTGGCCACGGCACGAGGTGTGCTGGCGACAGTTGGCGGGAGCAGGAGCGAGGCGTCCAAGGTGAAGGAGGCCTCGCTAGGACGAGCGGTAGAGGCTGCCAAGATCCTCGACGAGGCGGAACGGGCTCTGGAGCACGCTCGTCACGCAGATATGGCTTTGACCCTGAGGAACCGCCTGGAGGTTGAAGCTGACTGCCCGGTTTGCGAGCAGCCGGTCTATGAGTTGCCGGAATCACTCGGCGACAGTCACCTGGAAGCGCTGGAACAGGTGGTCCAAGCGGCTAGGCAAACAAAGCGTGACGTCGACGAAACCCGAACGATTGCCTTGTCAACCTTGGAACGCACCAAAGAGCAGGTTGGTTCGGCCGAGGAGAACGTGCGCACCGCCGAGACGCAGCAGGCCGCGGCTCGCGAAGATGCTGTGCGCGCCCGCGGCGACCTCGAAGAGACCACGTTGCGGCTGGAGAAGATTCTCGGTCCAGGAGATCCCGGCGATCAAATCGAAAGGCGTCGCGCTGCCTATGGAGCCCTCATCGCCGATCGCGATGTAGCGCAAAAAGCCGTCGATCAAATCCGCGGTCGTCATGACCAGTCAATCCGAGACGAGCAGTCTGCAGGCAAGCTCGTCCAAGACCTCGGAGTACGACTTGCAGATTTGGCCGCACGTCTCGAGGTTGAGGTCGAGGTCACTGAGGACCCCGAGGCGCTTGGCGAGTCCTTTCGCAAGCTTCGTGACGGCTGGCAGGTGAGAACTAAGGAGTTGGCTAGCGAGCACAAGTCCGCAGAGCAGGAGCGGGTCGACGCTGTTGCTGCACATCGAGATCTGCTCGGAAGCCTTGGAGTGGAGGATGGATTTGAGGCAACCCGTGCGGTGCTGGCTGATCGCATCGGACGACATGAAGAAGACATCGCAAAACACGACAAGGAGATCCAAGACGCCAAGGATCTGTTTGCGGAGCAGGCAAAACTGGAAGAGAACATCGAACTGTTCGGGCGTATCAACGCCGACCTGACCGACTCGCGGTTTGTTCGCTTCCTGCTCGATGAGGAGCGCAGCAGGCTGGCCGAGTTGGGAAGCGAACACTTCCAGCAACTATCGGCGGGCCGATATCGGTTTGCCGACGACAAGTTTGCGATCGTCGATCTGACCGCCGCCGATGCAACTCGGCGCGCCGACAGTCTCTCGGGCGGCGAGACGTTCTTAGCCTCACTGGGGCTGGCGCTTTCCCTTGCCGAGATGGTGGCAGGGAGCGGGGGCAGGTTGGATGCGTTCTTCCTCGATGAGGGCTTTGGGACACTTGATCCGGAACACCTAGACCTTGCGATGGAGGGTATCGAGCAACTGGTCGCCGATGAGTCGGATCGGCTGGTCGTGGTGGTCAGTCATGTTCCGGAGATGAGGTTGCGTCTCGAAGACCTGATTGAGTTGGAGCGCAACCCGGTGACTGGAGACACAAGGGTGATCGCCAATTGAGGGCCAGCGGTCCGTGCGGGAGCGAACGTAGCCAAAGCGGGGTCTGAACACCTACTATGCCGTGGATGCAGAACCGTGACCTTCCCATCATCATCCAGGGCGGTATGGGCGTGGCCGTTTCCGACTGGCGGTTGGCCAGTGCCGTCGCCCGACTTGGTCAGTTTGGGGTCGTTTCCGGCACCGCCCTCGACGTGGTGTTGGTGCGGCGTCTCCAGGCAGGCGATATCGGTGGCCACATCCGTCGCGCTGCTTCCCATTTCCCGGTTCCCGGAGTGATGAAGTCGGTCTTCGATCGATACTTCGTGGAAGGCGGTCGCCAGCTGCGAGAACGTTTCAAGAGCATGCCGATGGGGCGTCTCAAGCCGTCCCGCAACCTCCTCGATCTCCAGGTTCTATCCAACTTCGTTGAGGTCTTTCTTGCCAAGGAGGGCCACGATGGGTTGGTCGGTATCAACCTGCTGACGAAGGTTCAAGCACCCACGATTCCCTCTCTCTACGGAGCGATGCTGGCGGGGGTCGATGCGGTTCTCATGGGTGCCGGGATCCCGAAAGAGATACCGGGCGTTCTCGACAAGCTTGCAGGTGGAGAGGCCGCAGAGCTGCGCCTGGATGTGAAGGGAGCGGACAGGGACAATCCGTTCTGGCTCCGCTTTGACCCGGCGGAGTACTGTCGCGGCGATGCTCTGAAGCCGAAGCGACCCAAGTTCTTTCCCATCATCTCGTCTGCAGTCCTGGCGACCATGCTGTCGAAGAAGGCAAGCGGTCGGATCGACGGATTCATCGTCGAGGGTCCCACTGCTGGCGGTCACAACGCTCCGCCGCGTGGCAAGCTTCAGCTGAGCGGCGAGGGTGAGCCCGTATACGGAGAGCGAGACGTCGCCGACCTCGAGGCGATTTCCGCCGTTGGTCTGCCGTTTTGGGTGGCAGGCTCCTACGCCGAGCCGCAGCGAGTGGTCGAGGCATTGGATGCGGGCGCGACGGGGGTGCAAGTCGGCACCGCCTTTGCTTACACCGAGGAGTCAGGTTTCTCAGAGGAAATCAAGGCCGCCGTGCTGAAGAAGAGCAGGGCAGGCGAGGTCGAGGTGTTCACCGATCCTCTTGCTTCTCCAACTGGTTTTCCGTTCAAGGTCGTCCCCATCGAACACACCGTTGCCGACCAGGCGACGTATGAGAAGCGGGATAGAGTCTGCGATCTTGGCTATCTGCGCACACCGTATGCCATTGACGGTGACACGGTTGGTTGGCGGTGCGCCTCGGAGCCTGTGCAAGACTTTGAACGCAAGGGCGGCGATGTCGAAGAGACGGTCGGACGCAAGTGTGTCTGCAACGCTCTCATGTCGAGTATCGAACTCGGCCAGATCCAGAAGAGCGGTGGACAAGAATTGCCGCTTGTCACCTCAGGCGACGACGTTGCCCACATCGCCCGTTTTCTACGTCCGGGTGCCGAGACCTATACGGCTGCCGACGTCATCGACTATCTGCTGCGGGATGTCGTTGCCCAGTAGCGCTCCCGCTGCGGGACCCCTTGCCGGGATTCGGGTCATCGAGCTTGCCGGGATCGGTCCCGGACCATTCTGTGCCATGTTGCTTGCAGATCTCGGAGCCGAGGTGATCCGTATTGACCGCCCCGGTGGTTCGAGCTTCCTTGGCCTCGATCGCACCATGAGCCGGAGTCGCCGCTCTCTCGGTCTCGACTTGAAGAACGCCGATGCTGTCGAGGTCTTGCTTGACCTTGTATCCACTGCCGATGTATTGATCGAGGGGCTGCGCCCCGGCGTGGCCGAGCGGCTTGGATTTGGGCCAGACACCTGTCAGGAACGCAACGTGGGTCTTGTGTACGGCCGAATGACCGGGTGGGGTCAAGATGGTCCGAATCGAGATCGGGCTGGCCACGACATCAACTACATCGCACTGTCCGGGGCGCTTGATGCGATCGGACGGGCCGATGCCAAACCAGTAGTGCCGCTCAATCTGATTGGAGACTTCGGTGGTGGAGCCCTCTACCTCGCCACAGGGATCTTGGCCGCACTGATTGAGCGATCGACTTCGGGCCAAGGCCAGGTCGTTGATGCTGCCATGGTTGATGGGGCCGCCTCGCTGATGATGATGTTCTACGAATTCAAAGCGATGGGCCTGTGGGAGGGGGAGCGCGGTTCCAATCTGCTTGACGGAGGCGCACCGTTCTACGATGTCTATGAGACGGCCGACGGTGGGTTCCTGTCGGTTGGGCCGCTCGAACCGCAGTTCTTCAGAGAGTTCCTGATGGTGTTGGGAATCGATGATGTTGATCCCTCCGATCAGTACGACGTATCGACTTGGCCGGAGTTGCGGATCAAGATTGCATCCGCCCTGGCCAAGGCGACACGTGATGAGTGGTCAAGCCGCTTTGCCGAAAGCGATGGATGTGTCTGGCCGGTTCTGTCGATGGCAGAGGCACCTCAGCACCCTCACAATGTGGCTCGGGGAACATTCGTTGCAGTCGACGGAGCAACGCAACCGGCTCCTGCGCCGCGGTTCTCCCGCACAGAGCTAGCGACCCCGACCGCGGCGCCCGTCGTCGGAAAGGACACCGACGAGATCATCACCGGTCTCGGCATTGCTGTCTCCCGCCTCGCTGAACTGCGCAAGGCCGGCGCAGTCTTCTAGCTGGTCGCTGCTATCCGATGTTGTCGTTTGCGGTGTCGGTACCATGGGCAAAAAGGAGGCCGATGTGTCCCGAACATTGATCAAGGGCGGAACGGTTGTTACCGCTAGTGAAACCGTACGGTGTGACGTCCTCATCGAGGGTGAGAAGGTTGTGGCACTGCTGGGCGGTGACGCCCCCGAGCCGACCGTGGACCGCGTCATCGATGCAACGGATCGGTTGATCTTTCCCGGCTCAGTGGATGCCCACACGCACATGGAGATCCCTTTCGGTGCAGCAACCTCGAAAGACACATTTGAAACGGGTACTCAGGCGGCGGCGTGGGGTGGCACCACCACCATCATCGACTTCCCGATCCAGATGAAGGGCGAATCCCTGATGGGGAGTTTCGAAGACACGATGGCTAAGGCTGCAGGCAGCTCTGCCATCGACTTTGGCTTTCACCAGATCGTTGGTGACGTCAACGAGCAGTCGCTCGCCGACCTTGATCTCGTCCTTGAGGAGGGCGTGACTTCCTACAAGCTGTTCACCGCATACCCAGGCGTCTACTACTCGACCGATGCCGAGGTCGCAAAGGTCATGCAATGGGCTTCCGGCAATGGTTCGACAATCCTGATGCATGCGGAGAACGGGTCGGCCATCGATCTGCTCCGCGAGCAGGCCGTCGCACGTGGTGATACGGCACCCTACGCCCATGCCGCTACCAGACCGGCCGCATTGGAGGGCGAAGCCGCCCATCGAGTGATTCTTCTCGCTGAGATGACAGGAGCGCCGGTCTATATCGTTCATATCAGCGCCAAGCAGGTAGTTGCGGAAATCGCCGCAGCGCGGGCGCGGGGCACCAACGCGTTTGGCGAGACTTGCCCGCAATACCTATACCTAGAGCTGGCGATGCTCGACCAAGGCTTCGAGGGCGCTAAGTATGTTTGTTCGCCACCGCTGCGCGACCCGGCGGAGGGGCATCAGGCAGCGCTGTGGCAGGGACTGAGCAACGGTGCCCTGCAGGTGATTGCCACCGACCATTGCCCGTTCGATTTCGAAGGGCAGAAGACCCTGGGCCGTGACGACTTCACGCAAATACCAAACGGGTTACCGGTGGTCGAGCACCGGTTCCCATTGATGCTGCATGCGGCACTGGCTGAGCAGCGATTCTCGTTGAACCGGATGGTTGAGATAAGCGCTGCGGCACCTGCAAAGATGTTCGGGCTCTATCCGCAGAAGGGGACCATCGCGGTCGGCTGCGACGCTGATATCGCCATCGTGGACCCGGCCGCGACATCGGTGATTTCGGCGGAGACCCATCACATGAATGTCGATTACTCGTGCTTCGAAGGCATGGAACTCACGGGGAAGGTTGAGACCGTGTTCTCCCGAGGACAGCTGATCGTCTCGGATGATCGTTTTGTGGGGAGCAAGAGCCATGGGCGTTACCTGCGGAGGGGGCTCAACCAGTTGCTCTTCTAGCGAGGTCAGATTCAAGTATTGGACCGCTTTCTGTCGATAGCATCCCGTGAGAGGCTACGAGCGAGACGAGAGGTCCATCTTGGTGCTCGAGATTCAGGAAAGCGTCAACGCGGGGACATATTGGGTCGCTTCCGAAGATGTTGTCGCCGCCATCGTCGCTGGACCGTTCCCGGCCTCCGGGTCAGCTCAGCTGGCGCTCGTCGATCGCATCGCTCGACTGACTGAATCGGCCAAGCGCGACGACTACAAGTAGCGCGACAAACGCCAGTCCGAGGACGACTGGAAGATTCGACTGGGGTGCCCCGAGCGCGGTGCTGTCGAGACCATCGGGCCAAGGCCACAGCACCCGGATCGAACCGGCCATGAGGCCGATCAGCGCTGCCATCACGGCGTCGTGATAGTGGTGCAGCGCCCAGCTCAGGGCCTGTGAGAACAGCGCCAAACCGATAGTCATGCCAATGATCATGATGCCCAGTGCTGCTATGTCGCGGTCATTGACGCTCTCGAGAACCGGCCCATACATCCCGAGAATGACGAGAAGGAACGATCCACTCACGCCGGGAAGAATCATCGCACAAACCGCGATCGCTCCTGCGCCGAAGAACGCCCATAGTGCGGGGTCGTTGAGCTGTCCCACGGTCTCGTCCGAGGTGCCTTCGCTCAGTCCCAGGAGTATGAAGATCGCCACGGTCACGCCCACCAATATGAACAGGTTGATTGTTGACCACGTCTTGACCAACTTCCATGCAACGACCACCGAGCCGGCAATTAGCCCCATGAACAGGCCGGCCATCTCCTCGGGTTGATCATGCAGGAGATTCTTGAGAACGCTCGCCAGCGAAATCACGGCGAGCAGGATGCCAAGGATGAGAGGGATCAGGAAGCCCCAGTCGACAGCACTGAGCCATCGTCTGGCCTCGGACCAGTTTCCCCTAACGATGTGGCCGAGGGCGGAGCTACCCGCCCTGATCGACTCTACGAGTTGCTCATAGATGCCGACGACGAGCGCAATGGTGCCTCCGGACACGCCGGGCACGACGTCGGCGGCTCCCATCAGGAAGCCGCGTATGACAGTTAGGGGAGTCTTGGGGATCACGGACGGGATTGTAGGTCTTGGGGAGGCTGAACTGGTTCACCCTGACGCATCGCGGGTCCTGGTCTGGACCCGCGATGCGAGAGGCCTAGCCAACTGTGATAGTTACCGAGATGGTGCCGTCGTAGTCGCTGACTGCGGTGATCGGAGCACCCTGGTCGTCGCCAGTATTCGGTTCTGGTTGACGCGGTGCCTGGTTGGCCCCTTCGCCGGGCGTCTCGTCTACCTCGGTACCTGCATCCCAGAGACCGATGAGCTCGGTGACGTCGCCGGTGACGGGCATATCGCCATCAAAGAGGTTGATGCCGCTTGAGGCTGGCGCAAAGAACCAGTCGTTTGACTGGACAAACATCGTGGCGAACGACAGGTAGTCGCCGGGGGTTGCTTCGAAAGTGAACGAGTAGCTGGAACCAGGCAGCGCTGGACCGGCCTCGTCACCACCGTCCGGGTTGGTGAACGCACCCGATGTCGAGACCGTCGAAAGCGCTGCCAACGACGTGACCAGACCGCTCGGGTCGCCGTCTTCTGCCAGCGCTTCAAGGCCTTCACCACGGTCGACCGTGCCATCGGCAAAGAGAGTCTCCATCGATGTGTGCACGATGAATGCGCCGGGCGCCAGTGGCGTCGCCAGTTTCGCCGCATCAGACGTGTTTGCGATGGTGACTGTGAAAGTCGACGGCATATGCTCGTCGGTCATTTCTTCGTCGGTCATTTCTTCGTCGGACATTTCCTCGTCGGACATCTCTTCGTCGGTCATTTCCTCGTCGGTCATTTCCTCATCGGTTGCGGCAGCTGTGGTTTCGGATGCGGCATCACCTTCATCCGATCCTCCGCACGCCGCCAGCAGCAGTGCGAGTGCCAGAGCGATTGACAGTCGTTTCAACATGGGTTCTCCTGGTTCGATTCACCAGAATCATGAGCGGTCAATCTTGCCGAATCCTTGCGGCAAGATTGCCGAACGATGAACACTCGTCAGTAGTGTTCTGCCCTGCGCCGAATGGAAGGTGGGAGAGATGAATCCAAAGATCGTGCTTCATGATCATCTTGATGGTGGGGTCCGGCCCGCCACCGTGATCGACCTGGCCAACGAGGCTGGTGTGGGGCTACCGACCGACGATGCTGACGAATTGGCACGATGGTTCACAATCGTGCCTGGCATGTCGATCGAGGCCGCTTGGCAACGCTTCTACCTGGTTATCGGCGTCTTGCAGACGGAGCACGGATTGCACCGTGTCGCCAGGGAGGCGGTCGAGGACCTGGCCGCGGATGGCGTCATCTATGCAGAGTCGCGGTTTGCTCCGCTTGGCCACCTCGCCGGCGGGCTCTCTGCTGATGAGGTCATGGCGGCCGTCATCTCCGGTCTTGCGGAGGGGGAGAGGGCAACTGGATGTGTAGCGAGGACCATTGTTTGCGGTATCCGCGAGGACCATCCATCCCAATCTGTGGATGCTGCCGAGCTTGCTGTGGCCTGGAAGGGGAGAGGGGTCGTCGGTTTCGACCTTGCTGGAAACGAGTTCGAGTTCGGTGCGGACTCCCATGCGGAAGCCTTTGCAGTGGCACGCTCCGGTGGTCTGGGAGTGACGGTCCACGCGGGCGAGATGGCTGGACCCGAGAGCATCGCCACCGCTCTGACCGCAGCGCATCCGAGTCGCATCGGTCACGGCCTGCATCTGATCGACGATTGTGAAGTAGTCGACGACCGGATTGCGAAACTGGGTCGGGTTGCGTCCAAGGTTCATGATGCGGGTCTGATGTTGGAAGTGTGCGTCACCTCGAACAGTTGCTTGGGAACGCCGGTCGTCGATCATCCGGTACGGATGTATCGCGATGCTGGATTTGCACTGTCGGTGAATCCCGATGATCGGGCGATCACCACAACTACGGTTGCCAACGAGTATGAGTTGTGGCGCAGCTGTCACGGGTTCACCAACAGCGAGTTCCGTGACGTCAACCTGCAGGCCGTCGAAGCGGCGTTCTGCGATGAAGTGACGAAAGCGCGGTTGCGTGGTGTGGTTGAGGCGGGTTGGTAGCCGCTAGCTGGGGAGACGGAATTCGACGGCGCCACCCGGCCCTGGCTCGGCGTGGATCGAGCCACCGAGTGCGGTCACAAAACGATGGGCGATTGCCAGGCCCAGACCTGTGCCGCTGCCGTCGCGAGTCCTCGCAGCATCAGCGCGCGTGAAGCTCTCAAAGGCACGATCAACGAAATCCGGAGGAAACCCAGCTCCATCGTCGGTTACCCGCACCACAAGGTCGGGCGTATGGGCCAGCGAAACGACCACGTTGCTCTCGGAATGCCGGATTGCGTTGTCGATCAAGTTGCGCATGACTCGTCCGAGCGCCTCTGGTGCCGTGTCAGTGGTTATCGAGCCAGGGGCCTGCAGCTCGACGTTCACTCCCAGCCGGTGCGCGGTTGGTCGCAGTACCTCGATCGCCTCGTCCGCGATCTCCGTGACGTCCACGGAGAGCAGCCGCAGCTCCACAGCGCCCGCCTCGAGTCGGGCGAGGAGGAATATGTCGTCGACGAGGCGATGCAATGCTCCGATGTCTCGCTCCATAGAGTCGAGATAGCGCACAGGGTCGGGGGCAACGCCATCTTGCAGGGCTTCGACTGCCGCCTGCAGCGAACCGAGCGGACTCCGCAGATCGTGGCCCACGGCAGTGAGGAATTCTCGCCTCGCCTCATCCTCGGCCTGGCGTCGCTGATCCGCAAGGCTGAGGTCTGCTGCCATTGCATCAAAGGCGATCGCCAGGTCGCCGACCTCATCGGACCGCTTGACCTTTGTTGTGGCTGTGAAATCGCCGTCGGCCACTTGCTGCGCCGTGGAGGCGATGCGACGCAGGTCCGAAGTTATGGGTCGGGAGACGGCAAAGGCAAACCCGAAGGATGCAACAAGCCCAAAACCAACCACGACGAGCAGCAGTTGCAGATCGTGGCTCGAGAAGAACATTTCCTGGGCGGCTGCGATCGCGGTCCCGGCCACGATCAGAAATGAGGTCATTCCGACAGCAACGATGCTGAAACGGATCGATCGAGCGCGGGCCGACCAGCGCGGGAGCAGGTAGACGCCGAGTGCAGCCACAACCATCAAAGCAACGAATATGGCGCCGAGCCGGTTGCGCTCCATGGTGGTCGGGTTCATCGTCACTTCGAAGAGCACCAAGGCGAAGATGACTGCAGCGGGAAGCCAGAGGAAGGCTCTGAATCTCACGGCTCGAACCGGTATCCGACGCCCCAGACGGTGGTGATCCAGCGTGGGTTCTCAGGATCGATCTCTAGCTTGCGGCGGAGTCGCCGCACATGAACGGTAACGGTGGAGGGATCCTGCCAGTCGGCAGATGAGTCCCACACCTGCTCGAGTAACTGACTTCTGGAGAAGACCTGTCGGGGGGACCTTGCCAGGAACGCAAGAAGATCGAATTCCTTCGGAGTCATCTCAATGGCAGCGTCAGCCAACGAGATCTCGCGCGCTTGCTCGTCGATCACGAGCCCGTCAAACTCGAGCACCCTCGGTGGCTTGGCGGCGGCCGGTGCGGTGCGGCGCAACACAGACCTCACCCGAGCGACCAATTCCCGCGGTGAGAACGGTTTGACGACATAGTCATCGGCACCAAGCTCCAGGCCAAGGATGCGGTCGGTCTCTTCAGTTCGTGCGGTGAGCAGTATCACCGGTATGTCACCAGAACGACGCAACTCGGTCAGCACCGAGAATCCGTCAACTTCGGGGAGCATGACATCGAGTACGACAAGATCGGGCGGCGACTCCTCAATGTGTTTCAGCGCTGCGCTGCCGGTGCTGACCTCGTCGACGCGAAACCCCTCTCGCTCGAGATAGGCCACGACTACCTCGCGGACCATTGGTTCGTCGTCGACTACGAGTATTTGCTCGGTTTCGGTTGCAGTCATTGGGAGGATCATATGACTGCCAACCGTGAGAACGGTCGTTTCCGTCCCAGTTCCGTGAATGTTCACACTTGCGGTTCCGCTGCTTGGTGAGATCGACCGCGGTCTTCTGTGGGTGATGGCCACACTACACAGTGTGGCCATTGGCATACCGAGGGTAGTCATGTATGGTGAGCCACGGAGGAATGGATGCCGATCAATCTAGCCGGCAAACATTGCGTCGTATGTGGCGCGGCTGCTGCGGTGCGGGTAACCGGCACCAGCTTCTGTGCGTCATGCGGGTTGCGGCAACACCAAAGCACTGATGCTGTATCGCCGACTGCTTCGAGACGATCACACCGTTTCGCCGTCATGGGGATCCTCTCGTCCGGGTTGCTGGCCAAGGTGCTCATGGGTGCGGTGGCGCTTGCGGCCGTCGGCGGCATGACGGCATCGCTGCGCAGCGAACCCGTTCCCGGTGCCGCCGATGTCGTACCGGTGGCAGCCGACGCAACCACCACGACCAGTGCGGTGGCCGTTCCTACCACGACGGTTCCTGTTGTCGTTGTACCCGAAGCTCCTTCCGGTGAGACGCCCGCACTGCCAAACGCAGGGGGATCGTCGTCGGCCACCGATTACGTAGTGGCCGTGCAGGCTTGGGTCGAGTGTGTTTCTAACGTGGCCCAGGCTCACCGCGGTGGTGCCTTTGATCCGACTTCATCCTGCGATGAGCACCCGACGCCGGGGGATTTTGGGCTAGATGATCTCGACGATGACGCCGCGGAACCACCTGGTCATGATGAGGATGGTCGGGGGAACTCTGGGAATGCGCCTGGTCATGATGAGGATGGTCCGGGGAACTCTGGGAATGCCCCAGGTCACAACGATGATGGCGATGACGACGGCTAGGGCCGCCGCAGCGCACACTTCATAGCCACCGCTTCGCACCCCTGCTGGCTAGCCTGCCTCGTCATGTCCTCAAAGAACCGCTGGTCCCAGAATGATGTACTTGCTGCCGATGCGACCAAGAGCGCCCATCCCGAGTTGGCAGTGACTCCTGGTCTCGAGCTGACCCATCGCCCCTCGCGAGTGTCGGGATCGGTCACCGCCTTTACCGAGGGTCAACGTGTTGTCCTGTGCGACCAGGACGGCAACCTCCACGAGTTCAAGCCGCACAAGGGAGTGATGCTGCACAAGGGCAAGCCGGTACAGTTGGTGGCAGGGGAGTGGAAGAGCGACGCCGGTCTGCGTTTCACCGCATCGGGTTCGGTCGATGCTGGTCCAAGTCGGGCGCAGAAGGCCAAGGCAAGTCGCATCTGGGTTGAAGGTATCCACGACGCCGAGTTGATTGAGAAGATCTGGGGCGACGACCTGCGGATCGAGGGTATCGTTGTCGAACCGCTCCACGGCGCTGATGATCTTGCTGAACGAGTCATCGAATTCCACCCAGCATCGAACAGGCGGCTGGGGGTGCTTCTCGATCACCTCGTCAGCGGTTCCAAAGAATCCAGGATTGCGGACGCAGTCACAGACCCGAATGTGCTGATCTGTGGTCATCCGTACGTTGACATCTGGCAGGCTGTGAAGCCAGCAGCACTTGGGATCGCTGCCTGGCCGGAGGTTCCGATCGGGCAGCCGTGGAAGGAAGGGATCATCGCAGCGCTCGGTCAGCAGGATCAGCCCGGCCACTTCTGGCAAGCTGTGCTCGGCCGGGTGTCAACCTACAGGGACATCGAGACCCCTCTCATCAACTCTGTAGAACAGCTCATTGATTTCGTAACCGTCCGGCCAGCTACATTCGCCCCATGAGAGCTGTTATTCAACGGGTAGCTCGAGCATCTGTTGCCGTCGCCGACCGGACAGTCGGCGAGATCGATCAGGGGCTGCTGGTTCTGTTGGGTGTCGGCCACAATGACGGTACCGCAGAAGCTGAAGCACTCGTCGACAAGCTGCTCGGTCTGCGGATATTCCCCGACGCAGACAAGCGGATGAATCTCTCCGTGGTCGATGTCGGTGGGGCCGTCCTCGTGGTCAGTCAGTTCACCTTGCTCGCCGATATCCGCAGGGGGCGACGGCCATCGTTTACCGATGCCGCCGCACCCGAATCCGCAGCCGCTCTCGTTGCCGACGTCGTTCGACTTGTGGAAGAGCGTGGGGTCACCGTCGCCACCGGTGAGTTCGGAGCGATGATGGATGTTGAGCTGCTCAACGATGGCCCCGTGACCATCGTGATGGATGTCGCCGAAGGCAGGGTTCAGTGAGTGGTGTGGGTCTGGCCGGCTTCGCAGAACCTAAGAAAGTCGCAATGCTGGCACGCCTCTGATGGTGTCTGCGGATACTCCGGCCCAGCCGCGGCAGTGACTAGTTGCTCGACGTGGTCTCGAGCGGCATCCATCCAGTTGTCATCGATCTCGACCGTGACCTCCTCGAGATCGCCGCTGCCGAGGTAAGCAAACGTGGCGGAGATGGTCTCGGGGAGGTCGGTGGCGAGCGCCCCATCGGCCGCCGCAATCGCATATGCCTCGAGCTGGACCATGGCCACGGGGTTGGAGCGGTTTCTCCCTGATTTGAAATCGACGATCTCCCATACGCCTGGGCTCGGCTCGTAGACAGCATCTATGCGTCCCCGAATCCGTCCCGAGGAGAGATGGATGTCGATCGGCGCTTCGACGTAGCGTGGTTTGAGGGAGGCAAACCTCGAGTTCAGGTAGACCTGGTACGGGTCGGGCCCGCCCTGTGCCGGCACATCGGATTCGGTTACGTCGTACAAGTCCTCTGCAAGCTCTTCCAGCGGCATTTCGCCACGTCCGTGTAGCTCGATGAGGCGGTGTACCTTCACCCCGCGCCGCATCGCGGCGGCATTGCGACGGGGCAGTCGCTCCACCTCCGACCAATAGAACCGCTGTGGGCACCCTGCCATCGTGACCAGTCCAGTCACCGAGGTATCGATCCCCTTCGAGCTCTCCGGCGACGTCGGTGGTGCCGGCAGGTCGTCGAGGATCATTTGCATCTGGTTCACAGCCGCATCGTAAGGGACGTCGTCACCGGTCACTAGTTGTCTGGGCCAATCGGCGTTTGCCGTGGTGCTGCGCAAAGCCTGCCGCCACCCGTCGGGGAATAGTGGGTCGGGAGCACCGATACTCGACACGATCGATAGCGAGATCGGGCGCTCACCGGGGTCCTCAACACGTTGGTTGATTTCTAGACCGGCGGTATTGGCCGTGGCAACGAGCACCGGGCTTGGCGGGCGGGGATTGGTCGCACCGCCGTGCCAGTGGGCGCCTGTCAAATACAGCCGCAGCTTGGCCCTGGTGATCCCCACATACGCAGCACGCCATTCCTGGCGATCTCGGACGTGGCGAAGAGCCTGCTTGCGTTCGTCATCTTCGAGCCCAATCGGCACTGGTGCCTCCAGGCGCAGTTCGTACGGAACAAACCTGGGCAGCCGGATCGGGTCATCCATCGCTCCACCTTTGACCGGGAACACGCCTTCGGTTAGCGCCGGGAGGAAGACGGTCTCCCACTCGAGCCCCTTGGCGCGGTGAATCGTCAGCAACACAACAGCGTCTTCGGTACCGACGTTCGCTGTGTCGAGCTCGGTTGCGGATCTGTCGTTGGCGATCAGGTCCAGATATGCAAGGAACGCGTGGAGCGTCGGCCTTCCCCGCAGCGGGCTCCATTCCTCGGCGAGGTCGAGAAAGCGGTACAGGTTGACTCGGGCGGTCAATGCTGGGCCGGGAGCCTGCGCTTCGACCTCGTTCCACATTCCGGTTTCGTCGAGGATGTGGCGACAGAGATCAACAAGCGAAGTGCCCTGAGCCAACTCCAGAAAGCGGCGATATAGCCGACGAAATAATGCCAGACGAGTCCTTGCCTCGGGGCTGATGTCGTCGATTTCTTCGAGTTGGTCAATCGCTTCCACCAGCGGCCAGCCCAGGTCCGGGTCGTCGCCCAGTTGGGCACGGTTCGGTTTGATCCAACGGCTCAGCACGGCGATATCGCGCAACCCGAGGCGATAGCTCGGTCCGAGTAGCAACCGGGCGAGGGCTACCGAGTCGCCCGGTCTCTCGATGGTCCGCAGCCAGGCATGCAGGTCGGCAACATCGGGCAACTCGAGAAGACCGCCCAGTGAACCAACTTCGACGGGCACATCGAGAGCCTGCAAGGCGTCCCGAATCAGCGCCATGTCCTTGTTCTTGCGGAAGACCACTGCGATGTCGCGCCAGCTTGCGCCTTCCTCGTCGTTGAGTCGCACGATCTCCTCGGCAATCCACTCAGCCTCGTCGACCGCGGTGCGGAAATACTCGGCACTGACTGAGCCGGGCGGTGCGTTGTCGACCGGCTGGAGCGTTGCGAAGTCTTCTTCGCCGTAGAGGACGGTTCGCACCTCGTGGGCCACATTCAAGATGGCCGAGCCGGAACGCCGGTTCTCGGTGAGCGGCAGCGTCTCGGCTGGGGTTCCATCAGCAGCAGGGAAGTGGATCGGGAAGTTGTCGAAGTTCTTTGTCGAAGCTCCCCGCCATTCGTAGATCGTCTGGTCGGCGTCACCAACCGCGGTAACGGGGAATCCATCGCTGAATACTGCCCGCAGCAGTTCGCGCTGGGCAGGATCGGTGTCCTGATACTCGTCGAGGAGGGCTACGGAGTAGCGATCCCTGACCCGCTTGGCCACCCCGGGGTGGTTCGCCAGAAGACGATGGGTCAGCAAGATGAGATCGCCGTAGTCGAGGACACCGAGACGTTTCTTGTGCTCTTCGTAGTGGCGGACAATCTGAGCCACCTCCGCTCGGATTGAAGAGACATCGTCGTGGGGAGGGATTGAGAGCAAGTCGTCGGCGGTTCGCAGGTTGCGGGCAAGCTGTGAAGCCAGATCGGCGGCTTCGTCGACCCGGGATGGCACCCAGGTGAGATCCAGGTGCGAGTAGTCGCCTTCGGCGATAGCTTCGTGGATGAGTTGCCGCACGTACCCTGGTCCGACGATGTCCGTGTCCCGTTCGACGCCAACAATCGCCCCGAACTCTTGGAGAATCCCGTAGGCGAATCCGTGGTAGGTGGTCACCTCCACCTCGCGACCCGCTTCGGCTAGGTCAGGCAATGCATTGCGGAGCCGGCCTGCCAGTTCCTCGGCCGCCTTGTTGGTAAACGTGATCCCTATGGCCCGTTCCGGGCTGTGGCCTTCTGCCACCAGATGGGCGAGCCGTTGCACGATCGTTGTTGTCTTGCCGGTCCCGGCACCGGCAATGACACGCAGCGGCTCCAGCGGATACTCAATGATCGCGGTTTGCTCGGGCGTTGGTACAAACGTCACAGGAACTCTGGTCCTCCGTCTGCCCACGCCGGACACACTGTGCGGAGACCGCATCGATCACAATGCGGGCCGGGGTTGGGTGACCAGTCCTCGTTCAGAATCCCCTGGGCAATAACGGTGAGCCGTTCTTCGACCTCGTCGATACCTTCCATCTTGAATTTGCGCACCGAGACCTTCTTGGTACTTGCCATGGGGTACCAGAGCTCGGCACCAACAACCTCACCAAACCGACCCAATTCCTCGTCCCGCGATGCCGCTAGTGCATAGAAGCCGAGCTGTAGCGAACCGCTGGCTTCGGCCACGGTCACCGGGCTCTTGCTGGTTTTGTAGTCAACGATCGTCACTCCGGTTGCGGAGACATCGATTCGGTCGGCCCTTCCGGTCCATCGCACCCCCGCCAGCTCAGTGTCGAGTTTGTGTTCGAGCACCGCGGCGGCCCGTTTGGGGGCGGGCCAATTCTCGTACAACCGATCCAATCCGACATAGGCGCGCTGCAGCCATGAATCCGCATACGGTGGGCCATCGAAGTCGTGGGGATCGAACTGTGTGACCAACTCCTGCCTGGCCTCCTCGACAGTGCTGTGCGGTTGCCCATTGCCGACTGCCCGTTTCTCGACGGTCTCGAGAACGTCGTGAATCAACGTGCCAAAGGTGGCATGAATTGAGGTGTCGGAACCGACTTTGAGACGCCGTTCCAGCACATAGCGGCGGGGACAGAGTTCATAACCCTGTGCCTGTGATGGTGACAGAACCGGATCGGGCTCGATAAGCCCGCGGTCGGTGCCACGGGGCGGGACGCCGTTGAAGGACTCTGGTGACCGCATGGCCCAACGTGACCCGCGTGCCAGGGTCGCCAATGCCGCCAGTCGCGACGGCGAAGAAGCGGTCACGTCGGTCAGGCAACGACGCAACGCCGCTTCAGCTTCGCCTGCCGTGACGGGTAGACGGCTGGAGGTCTCCTCAGCGGAGCACATGTCGATCCGACCAGCGGGCCGGCTGGGCTCTTCACCAATGACGCCTGCGACCTTGGTGAAGAACCGACTTGGTCGTCCGGGGCCATCGTCGAGACCGCGCTCGGTTGCAGTCCACACCACCCTGCGGCGGGCTCTTGTCATGGCGGTGTAGGCCAGACGGCTTTCTTCTTGGAGCCGAAACGCACGGTACTCGGCGGTGTCGGTGGGGACGTGGGGTAGCAGGTGGCGCACGCCGAGCAGGGAGTCGCGGGAGCGAAGATCGGGGAAGACACCATCGACCGCATCTGCGATGAAGACGACATCCAGTTCGAGGCCTTTTGCCTGATGCAAGGTGGTCAGGGTTAGCCGGTCGCCGTCGGGGCGGCGATAGCTGAGCAGCGGTTGTGCCTCGAAGTCCTCGCCTTCGGCAAGTCGGCGGTAGTCGAGTAGCGTCCCGGCTGGGTTTCGCTCTTCCCATCGATTGAGAACCTGCGCCAGCGACCTCCATGCTGCTCGCTCTTCCGAACCATCGGGATCGTTGACCATGTCGTCGATGCCCGGCAGTTCGCTCCATACCCGCCACAGACCATGGATGGCGGGGTCGGTGTCTGCCCAGCCGGCGTCCTCGATGAGGTCGGCGAGCGGCGCCCAGTCGGGGAGATTGGTCCTGATCGCCGAAGACCATGCTCCTGAGGTTCTTGCCTTCCTCTCCAGTGCGCGGAACGCACCGATAGTCAGACCGACGCGCGACCCGAGCAGCACCCGTCGCAAGGACTGCGTTGCCGCGGTTGGGCCGTCGCATTGTGTGGCTGCGACCGCAAGATCAAGCAGGAACCGCACCGCCGGCTGATCTGTGAGGCGGCTGCCGGGGAGGTCGTGAGGTATGTGTCTTCGCTCCAGCGCCCGGGACATATCAGCGAGGAAACGGCGCTTGCTTCGGACAAAGACCCCGATCTTGCTGTAGGGGGTTCGTTCAGTGAGATGGAGACGCTGGGCTTCTGCGGCGATCCACTCGGCCTCCTCCACTTGCTGGTCAAAGAGATACGCTTCGACAACACCCTGACCGGGGGCCGGTGTGACCGCCCCTGTGGCGCCCGGCAGGTCGCCGGTGGTCACTTCGACCGCAGCGCTCAGGATGGTCTGTGGTGTCCGGAATGAAGTCGTTAGCAGCAGTTGGGTTGCGGGCTGCTCGCTTGATCCGAAGTCGGAGCTAAATGCGGCAACGTTTTCTACGGTCGCACCGCGGAAGCTGTAGATGGACTGGTACGGATCGGCGGCAGCCGCAATGTGGCTGCCCCTGTTCTGCAGCGACTGCAGCAGCCGCACCTGCGCTGTCGTGGTGTCCTGGTACTCATCGACAAGCACGTACCCAGACGGCGGCGCCGGCAGATCTGGTGATTCGAGCAAGCTCACTGCGGTGGAGATGAGCGTGCCGTAGTCGATTCGATCTGTATTGCGCAGCTCGTCGGTGTATGCCGCTAGAAACTGCGGCAGCCCCTTCCAATCCGCCCGTTCCATGTTGGCCAGTGACGCCGGCGTGTGCATTTGCTCGGCGGCGCGCAGGATGAAGTCGGTGACCTCTCTGGCAAAGGTCTGGGTGGAAAGGAGTTGCGCAAACGCTGGGGACCAAGCCGCCGGATCAGCGACTGCGAGCAATCGGTGCACAAGAGCAACCTGTTCCGGGCCGGTCAGAATCTGTGGGTTGGAAGTCCAGCCGGCTCGTTGCGCATGGTGCTCCACAAGCCGAGCTGCATACGAGTGGAAGGTGGCGACGTCGAGTTCACCGATCGTTGCAGGGATACCGGTGCGGATCCGAGTCCGAACCTCGTCAACGCCACGGCGCGAGAATCCAAGGATTGTGATCTCTTCGGGGCGCACTTCTTTGACCGTGAGGAGATGGATGGCACGGCGCACCAGAAACTCAGTCTTGCCGGTGCCGGGGCCGCCGACGACGATCTGTGGCCCCCCGCTGAGGGCGATCGCATCGTGCCACTCGTCGGGTGCCACGGCGATGGGCGAATGCGGGTCCTCGGGGATCACGACGCGGCGGCTACATCGCCGGATTCAGTGGCGAACGCCGGGCACCGATCCTGGAAGGAACACCACCCACAAAGCTTGCCGGGGCGAGGCGGGAAGTCGTTCTTGACGATCGCCCGATTGATAGCGTCCCACAGTGCCTCCAGCTTGCGCTGGGTGGCGTCGAGTTGGGCATCGGTCACGGGAATTTGATAGACCGTCGGACCGTTGAGGTACATCAGCTTTAAACGCACCGGGGTACGACCTATCCGCTGGCGAATCAGGAGTGCATAGATCTTGAGTGCGAAGAAGGCCGGAATCGCATATTGCTCGGGGGGAGCCTTGCCGGTCTTGTAATCGGTGATTACAAGACCATCGGGTTCCTCTTCCATGCGATCCAAGATGCCCCGGATGGTCATTTCCCCAAGGTCTTCGGTCATGTCGAGCTCGCGATCGAGCGGCTCGAGCTTGGTCGGGTCTTCAATCAGGAAGTAGTTCGCCAGCACACCGAGACTTTCCATACCCCAGGCGCGCTCATCCTCGGTGTTCTCAAAGAGATCAGGGAATTCGTCGTTTCGCAGCTCGACCCACGCTTTGCGGAAGAGCTCGTAGAGGGTCTCTGGCGTTCGTTTCTTGGCAGAAAGATCGAAAAGCCACTGCAATGCCAGGTGGGCGGTGGTCCCACGCGCCTGGTAGACGGTCGGTGGGACTTCGATCTTGTCGATCGCCTTGAACTTGAAGAGCTGGGGACACACCTTGAAGTCGCTGGCTCGGCTTGGCGAGAGTGTCTCCAATGATGCTGGTGGGGTTGTCTCGGCAGGGGTGGGATCAGTAGTTGTCATCGTCTGTCCGACTATACGCCGCACCTGTGACATAAACCACACTGATGTAGTTATTCACAGGAAGACAAAGGAAATCAGCCCGTTTTCGGACTGTTTGGATCTGACCGCGAAATCTTCCAATAGAGCGCGAAAACTAAGAAGCGCTCAGGCTTGACTGCGGATCGCCGTCGGACGTACTTTATCCGTCCTTGAGGGCTCCAACCATGGAGGAGCGGAGATCGGAAGGATCGGACCCGGGAAACCGGACCGGACCGGCACCGAGATCCACGACCCTGGCGCTTGCGTCCACGGTCACCCGGAACGGATACGTTCCGCTCGACACGGCTTCGGCAGTGTTGAGAACCTGTCATCGGGACTTCGGTCACAATGACAAACCCGCCTGCGGACTTCGGTCGCAAAGGCACGTTGGAGAGGTAGCTCCTCGACGACACCGTCCGAAGGGCTTCGGCCCCGAAGACAAGCTGCGGAACTTCGGTTCGGCAGACGGTCCTGGCTTCGGCCAAGGCCACGCCAAGACTTCGGTTGCGGCGAACTGGACAGGCTTCGGCTTGACCAGGTTCTCCGAGTGAGGCTTGCTGCCCACCAGGTGAGAGCTTCGGCTCAAACCGGGTAGTAGTTGCCATACAAGAAGAACAGATGAGACTTCGGTCTCATCGCCTACCGGTGCGACCGGTGATCACGAGGGTTTCCTCGGTCAGGAGCTTCGGCTCCGGATCGAGAGCCGCCGGGCTTCGGCTCGGATCGGCAAGCCAGCGAGATCGACGGTCACGCAGGTGCCCGAAACGAGAGCTTCGGCTCCGTGACGGAACGGCACGGCTGGCTTGCGCAGGGACCACGGTTCTGAACCAAGCAAGACGAGTCGGTAGATGTCCTCACGGCCATCTGCAGCAAGCGACTGGAAGGGTCCGACCCCTCGGGGAAGGTGCCCGACCGGAAGCAGAGAATCCCCGAGAGGGTGGCGGTTTCGACCAAAGCTCCCTCGGGGTTTTCTTTGTCTTCAGCACCCGTCGGTGAGTTCGATGAGCGTCACTGTGCTCGCTGCATCAGGTCCGTCCAACAGACCGCCGATCGTGGAATCGTCGATCTGGAACGACCACACATCGAGCTCGACGTCCCCTGCGATCGCTGCGGACCCGAGATATGCGGCTTCGAGGTCGGCCACGGTGCTACCGATCCCAATGCCTTCTGAGGTAGACAGGCCTAGACCGCGGGGATCGACGCCCCCTACGTTTTGGGTGTAGTCGTAGCCGTAGGTGTAGGTGAAGAATCGACCACCTAGGTCTTCGTTGCCGTCTTTGACGAAGATGGTCAGCAAGCTGCCCCATCCAATGGCCCTCATCTGATCCCCGGGACATGACCCGTAGATGTTTGGTTCTGACGCTATCCAATCGGAATCGAGATCGGGCTCTCCATAGAGCGCGGAGATATCGGCAACCACTGTCTCGGGTGGCGACCCCAGGAGGACGTCGCCTAGTCCATCTTCTCCAAGCTGAAGACTCACGAGTGGTGCTGGCATCGATGTCGTCGCAGCAGGCTCACTTGTGGCGCAACCGGCGAGCAGCACGGTCGCAAGTCCGGCTGTGATGATCGAGCGTAGATGTGAGTTCATGCGGGCCGAACCATAGAGCCGCTTGGGTCCTGCGCCAACGCGATAAGCTCTCCTCCGCCGGAGGAGAGCAATTGATGGGCGATGACGCAAACAAAACGAGCATTGGCTCGGGGAGTGGAGTTGCGCGCGAACTCGACCTCGTCGGTGGTCGTCGCGAGTTTCGCATCGCCGGCGTCACCATTGCAGGACGGCGGCGCCGTCCTTCGGGAGAAGCTGCTCCCTTGCCGAGGAACCTGCACCGTGCCGGCCAACTGTGGTTGCTGTCCGGTCTGATGATGGTGGTCATTTGGATTTCACTCTTCTTGATCCCGACATCGACCGAGTGGTGGTCCGTCCAGGACCACAAGCTTCTGACCCGACTCGTCGACATTCGCACTGACGCTCTCACGACGGTGGCGAAGGCGTTCAATTCGCTTACCTCGGAGTTGTTCATCCGAGTGCTGCGTGTCGTGACTGTTCTTTCCCTGATCTTTGTGAAGAGATGGCGCCACTTTTTTGCAGTCCTGATCACGCTCGCTATCACTCAGGGAACGGGCGAACTCGTGCAGGATTGGGTGGGGCGTCCCAGACCGTTGGTGCCGATCCTGGTGGACTGGAAGGGTGCCTCACATCCTTCTCTGCCGGTCGGTGGGCTGGCGGTGACCTTCGGAGTCATGGCCTATTCGCTGCTGCCCGCGAGCCGGTGGCGGCGGGGCGTCCTTGCCGGATCCGGAGTGCTGATGTTCGTCATTGCATTGTCACGGATCTACCTGGGTGTTGATCATCCGTCCGACGCCTGGGTCTCGCTCCTTTTTGCTCCCGCCGTGGCTGTTGTGGTATTCCGGTTGTTCGCCCCCGAAGCGGTGTTCCCAGTGTCATGGAGGCGAGGAGTCACGGCCCACCTAGATGTCTCGGGGCGTCGCGGTGATGCGATCCGCAAGGCGGTGCGGGATCAGCTGGGCATCGAGGTCGTTGGGATAGAACTCTTTGGTGCGGAAGGGTCAGGGGGGTCGACACCGATTCGGCTCGAGCTTGCCCCCGATGACACGCATGGCGAGGACTATCTCTTTGGCAAGCTGTATAGCCAGACTCACCTCAGATCCGACCGTTGGTACAAGGTAGGCCGCACCATTCTCTATGGAGCTCTTGAAGACGAGATGCGGTTCAGCTCTGTGCGCAGACTCGTTGAGTACGAGGACTACATCCAACGCCTGATGCGAGACTGTGGTATTCCTTCGGCCGAGCCATTCGGGATCGTGGAGATCACCCCAGATCGCGAATATCTGATGATCAGCCAGTTCTTGTTCGGTTCCGAAGAGCTAACCGATGCGGAAGTCGATGTTGACCTCATCGACGACGCTCTTGGTGTCATCAGGCAGATGTGGGATGCCGGCCTGGCCCACCGCGACATCAAGCCGGCCAACGTCATGGTGCGCGACAACAAGGTGGTGCTCATCGATGTCGCGTTCGGTACAGTCCGGCCTTCCCCGTGGCGGCAGGCGGTTGACCTGGCCAACATGATGGTGATTCTGGCACTGCGCTCCAACGCAGAGCTTGTCTACGAGAGGGCTCTCCTGCAATTCGATCCATACGACATCGCCGAGGCCTTTGCGGCCACACGAAGCGTCACTTTGCCCTCCCAATCGCGTAGCTCGCTCGCCCTGTTCAAGCGCGAGCATGGTGTCGACATCGTGGAGGAGTTCCGCAGGTTGGCTCCCGAAGCAGAGCCCATTTCCATCCAGCGCTGGAGTGCCCGTCGCATCGGACTCACTTTGGTGGCAGCGGCTCTTGCCATAGTCATCCTCGGCACGATCGTGTCTGAGGTGTCTGGGCAGGGATTGCTGTGAGCAGACCTCTTGTCACCATCGTTGCTGCTCTAGTGCTGCTGAGTGCGGGCTGTGGGAGGCTTGGTCTCGGCCTACCGGCTTGTGACACTCCACCCGGCGATCCAAGCACCGCCTCGGTCATCACGGCGCAGGCGGTGCCACGAGCCGACTACGCACCCTGTCTCAACTCGCTGAAGCTGGGTTGGGATGAGGTCGAGTTCGAAGTCGAGAGCAACCTGATGATCCTTGAGTTTGGCCGTACCCGCGAATTCGAGTTCCAGTCCTTCCTCGAGGTTCGGCTTACCCCGTCGTGCGACGTGGGTGATGCAGTTCCCGTGCCAAGTGGCATGGATGACGTCGAGCGCTTTGACAACATCGACCAGGTGGTGGCGGGAATAGGAGTAACAATCATTCCCGACGGGGAACGCCCGCGGATCTTTGCGCAGAGTCTGGTCGATGACCTAGGAGGCGTACGTGTCGAGGGTCGGCAGGTGAGCTTCACAGTTGACACTGACATCGACTTCTCGGTGCGGTCTCGAGTGAACAAGGCATTGTTCACCGATGAATTCGTGTGGATTATCAACGACCTTGATATTGACGAGGGAACGCTCGAGTTGCGGAGCACGCCCGATGGCGAGGGCGCACGCGGGCTCGAGGTCGACGAAGCGTTGGATCTAATGGAAGACACGACACCTGAGGTGAGATACCAGGGCCAATGGTTCTACGTCTTCAATGGCGGGTGCATCACCTACGACTTCGATGCAGAAGGCACGCTTGCCACGACCATCGAGCAGGACGCCGTCGAGACGATCGGGTTCTATCCCAACGCAGAATTGCGTGAGGCGGGACTGCAAGCCGGCTACGACCTGGTTGGCGAGTAGGTTGCGATGATGACGAATCCCGTGGAGCCCGCCAACTCCGAACATCATGGTATCGAGCACCTGATCCTCGACGATCATCGTTGGGCGGAGCGGATTGCGATTCTGTTGTGGGCCATCGCGGGGCTTTCCTTTGTCGCAATGGCGGTTCCGGCGACGCGGGACGTCCTCGATTCCTTCGACACCTGGTTCTATGAGCTCACCTATCCCATCAAGTGGGGTCCGCTGACCGCGGTCTCGCATGCCTTGGCCTTTTTGGGAAGCGCATGGTTCGTTTGGCCTCTGCGGCTGGTCGTCAGCGTCATTCTCTACGGCAAGAAGAGATGGCTGGCGCTTGCGGCATGGATCATCCCAATCCTCCTATCGGAGCCTCTGATAGGGACGCTCAAGGCGGCATACGATCGCCCCCGTCCTCCCGAGAGTCTGGTCGAGGTTGCATCCGGGGCATTTCCGTCAGGTCACGCCGTGGCTGGTGCGGTGGTTGCGATATCGCTTGTCATCGTGTTGGTGCCTGCTGGGGCAACCAGACGCAACTTGGAGATGGTGGCAGCGGACTTCGCAATTCTGATGGCCGGCAGCCGGGTCTACCTTGGTGCGCACTGGCTCACCGACGTGTTCGGGGGAGTGGCGTTGGGGGCTGCATGTGCCATCGGTGGTGCCGCGATTGCACAACGATGGTTTCGCTACCGCGGACTGGGCGATCGATCCCCGACCGAAGTCACGTAGGCGTCGCCCGCCAACTCTGCTCTCTGCGTCTCGCTTATCCGCCAGGTGCGATTGCGTTGCCAGATCACGTAGGAGGCGGCGCCAAGGGGGATGGGCAACACGTAGGTGATGGCTCGGAACACGAGGATGGCGGCAACGACTTGCGCCTTGGTGGCTTCATCCAGATCAATGGTCAGTGCTGCGGCGTAGCCAAGCTCAACTATCCCGACACCCCCCGGAGTGATCGGGAGTGCAGAGATCAAACGCACGAAAGAGAAGGCGGCAAGCACCTGGATCCATGAAAGCTCACTCTGGCTGACCCCGGTGTGCCGCAATGTGATCAACAACACCGCATACAAGGAGAGATGGCTGACCAGGGTGGCCAGGGTCAGGTGAAGCCAGCGGTGTTGGAGGAGGCCGATTGTGTTGGTGCGGAAGGCGGCGGCGCGGTCGCTCCAACCCGAGACCGGCCCACGCCGCACGATCTTGCGCAGCTTGGTCGTGAATCTCTCCAGCGCAGTACCAACGGAGCGGGCCAGTCGGTCGCTCTTGAGGATCATCCAGAGGCCCGCGGCCACCCCGACTAGGGCGGCGAGTCCAACCCCGGATGCCGTGATCCATGCGCTCGATACGTCGCTTTCGATCGCCAGGAGACCGAGGGCGATAACCGGCATTCCGAGTTTCACGAAGTTGTTCCAGATGCCGGTAACTACGGCGGAGCGGGTGATGTCGGCAACCTTGAAACCCCATGAAGTCAGCATGGCGAGGGTGACGCCTACTCCGATTGCTCCGCCACCGGGCAGCGTGTTGGAAACTGCTGTGGAGGACTGGTTGACAACCGCTGCTTCACGGAGACGTAGCCCGGGCAGTGCGGCAACCAGCACGAACCAGTAGGTGGCCAGGTTCCAAAACGCGACCAATGCCAGAGATGTGGATTCGAGCCAGGTGAGGGTCCGAATGGTGGCCCACACTTCGTCGTAGTCGGCGATTTGGGGCATGACACCGACAAAGATCCCGACGACGACCACAACAGAGATCAGCGACTGGACTACTCGTTTCCACCGCGACTGTGAGGTTGTCTCGGAGGGATCGACGGTGGCTTTGTCTGACACGATCAGAACCTCAGAATGGATCTCCGCTTGCGAGATTACACGGTGTCCACCGGCCGACCTTCAGCAGTGGTGAGAACGGTCGCGAAACAAAACGCAAAGCCGCGAAATCAAGTAACCATTTTCGCTTGACCAGAGTGATTAGTCTGGCCTATCTTGATCTTGTCGTTGAGGCGGGAGACCGCAGCAGCGGCGCCGGGGTCCCGCAAGGGGTCACGGAGATCCGGAAGGGACATCGGCCCGCAAGGGAAGGTGGCCGCCCCGCAAGGGAAGTCCGGGGACGAGCCCCAGTGGTTCGACCCCACGGACCTAGAAAGATCGGCCGGCCGAAGCCTCGGTTTCGGACGGTATCTCAGTTGAGTCGAAAGGCTCCGACTGAGAAGGAAAACCCCGAGAGGGTCGAAGCTTCGGCTGAAACTCCCTCGGGGTTTCTCCATTTCCGGACCGACAACCCACCCCCTCCAGGAACGAACGTGCGTACCCGGCCGCGCATATGTCGCGACGATGTACGCAAGAACGGTCGGTGCCCGTAGTTGTACGGTATGCGGATGTTGGGGCAAGACAGCGTAAGATTGTCGTATGTCATTTCCAGATAGCATCCTCACCGACGGCGAGACCATTGTCCGACAGTTCCGACCCCACTGGAGGATGCTGGCCATCCCCGCACTGTGGTTGATCGCGGCTATTGCATCGATCTTCATCGTATTCCAGGTCATTGAGGCTGAAGGATGGGTTGCTCTCGTCCTCATCGTGCTGATCTTGGCGTCTCTTGTCCCTCTGGTGGTCAGCCCGGTCATCAGATGGATGTTCACTATTTACCTCCTCACCAGCGAGCGGCTGATCACCCGAAGTGGGATGATTGCACGCTCCGGCATCGAGTTGCCCTTGGAGAACATCAATAACGTTCTGTTCAACCAGAGTGTCATCGAGAGGATGCTCAAGTCTGGCGATCTGCTCATCGAGTCGGCTGGGGAGAGCGGTCAGAGTGAATTCACCGACATCCCGAACCCGGAAGAGTTCCAATCGTTGCTGTATCGGACCCGTGAAGAGCAGGGCCGCAATACTGCCGCCGAGGAATCAGCGATCGCTGCCGATGTCAGCCGTGACCCGACGGAGCAACTCGAGCGGGCCGCTCGACTTCGTGACGAAGGCGTGCTCTCGGAAGACGAGTTCGCAGAGATGAAACGCAAGATTCTCGGCGTTGGCGAGTAGCCACCGGGATCGGTCGGGCCATTTAGCGGATCACCCTGTTCGGCTAGCGCTTCTCCCTGTACATTGAGTGCAGAGGAGGACATATGTCTGCTGAGAAGCTTCGTGAATACCTCCTGACCAACGGTGTGCCCTACGAGGTGCATGAGCACCCGCTCGCCTTTACGACGTCTCGTGTCGCAGAGGTCGAGCATGTCCCCGGCAAGGACATCGCCAAGCCGGTCATTCTGATGGCCGACGACCATTTTGTGATGGCGGTTGTTCCCGGCCACAAGCATGTGGATCTCGCCAAAGCCCAAGATGTCTTTGGCTGTGAGGACCTGCGGCTTGCGGATGAATCGGAGTTTGCCGCGGCGTTCGCAGATTGTGAACGCGGTGCCGAACCACCGATTGGGCACTTGTATGGCATGAGAACCATCGTTGATCTGCGTCTGGATTCACCACGGGTTACCTTCCGCGGTGGCAGCCACACTCAAACGATCACGATGGGTTTGGAGGACTACCGGGTGGTGGCCCGAGCCGCCGTCGGTGATGTCGCAGCCGGTCGCTAGTAAACCCAGCAGGTCCCTGCTGAAGCGATTGCCGGTTGGGCGGTTCAGCGCGTCATCGGAAGCGATCGAATTTGGCGACACATTCGATATGGAATGTCTGCGGGAACATGTCGACAGGGGTGACCCAGTCCAGGTCGTAACCAAGCTCGTCGAGAATCGCGGTGTCCCGCGCCAGGCTGGCGGGATCACACGAGACGTACACCAGCGTACGCGGCTCAGCGGCGGTGACCGCATCGACCCCATCGATACCTAGACCTTTGCGCGGAGGATCGGCTACTACGACATCCCAGTATTCGTCGATTCCCTCGATGGCTTCGTCCATAGATGACCGAAGGATCCGGTAGTCGTCGATACCGGCCCGGTTGAGGTTGGCCTGGAGGTCCTGTGCGGCCGTCTTGTCTCTCTCGATCGCCACTACCCGCCCCGCATCCCGTCCTACCGTCGCGGCGAACAGCCCGCCTCCTGCATAAGCATCGAGGAGGGTGTCCTCCGGTCTTACGCCGGCGGCTTCAGTGACGAGACGTACCAGTCGCTCCGCCCCTGCAGTGTTGTTCTGGAAGAAGGCCTTTCCGCTAATGCGGAAAGGGACGCCTGCCACGGTCTCTTCGAGGACTGCGTCGCCATGGACGGCACGCAGCGTGTCATCCTCAACGACGGCGACGGCGACGGCGCAACCCCATGATGACGCCTGCCGGGGGACGGCGCCTTCGATGATGATGAGGACGTCGCCTGTTGTGGTTGCGGTTCGCATCGTGAGGCCCTTGACCCCCGAGAGGTCACCAAGATCGACCAGGAGCGCCGCCAGATTGGGATGGAGGATCTGACACTCGGAAAGCGGTATCAGGTTGCGGGATCGCCGCTGGTGGAGAGCGGTGCGGCCGTTGTGGACACGAAAGTCCATCCGGTTGCGGTACTGGAACGGTGACCCGGTCGCCACGGTCGGGCGGACCGGTGGGTTTGGATGACGGCCCAGATGCTTCATTTGTCCGGAGACGATGGCTTGCTTCCATTCCAGCTGGGCGGTGTACTCCCCATGTTGCCATTGGCAACCTCCGCAGGTCCCAAAATGCCCACACAACGGTTCGGTGCGCTCAGGCGCAGCCTCGATCACCGACGCTATCTGCACCTTGCCCCAGGCTGGCTTGTCGACCTCAATTGTCCCCGACACCAACTCGCCGGGGAGTGCGCCGTCAATGAAGTACGCCTTGCCGTCACGCCGGGCCACGGCCGAGCCACCGTGCGCCATGTCGTCGGTGCGAAATTGCAGTTCTTTGATGGCGGTCTCCTCGAGGCTTACTCACTGAGCTATCAGACTGGGAGACTACTCTCCCGCCCATGCGTGCATTCCACCAGAGCTGGTTCTGGGTTGCGGTAGCGACAACCGGGGTCGTAGGGCTGTGGGGCCTCCTTCTTGGGCTGACCAAGCGACCGGCGCCACGGCTGTTCTTCCATGCCCGCTGGGTTGCGTTTGGGGCAATGGCAATCCAGGTTGGGGCAGGGCTGATTCTCTACAGCAGGGGAATGCGGTCCGGCAACGACTTCCACATCTTCTACGGGATTGTGATCGCCTTTGTGTTTGCGTTTGCCTATATCTACCGGGCGGCTTTGGCTCGCCGTCCGGAACTCGGATACGGGTTGCTACTGCTGTTCATCATGGGTCTTGGGTTCCGCGCCTGGTCGAACGTCTTCTGAGTTAACCGCTCTAGGTGACACCTAGGGCCCGTCCATGCGGTTACGATGCTCGCCTAGCCAGGCAGAGGAGGGGCCAATGCTGCTCGAAGGAAAGAGACTTGTCGTCACCGGTGTTCTCACCGACGACTCCATTGCATTCCATGCGGCCCGCGTTGCCCAGGAAGAGGGGGCCGAGATTGTCCTCACAGGATTCGGCAGGGCGTTGCGCTTGACGCAGAGGGCTGCGAAGCGACTTCCTGCTGTTCCCGACGTTCTCGAACTCGACATCACGAGTGAAGAGGACATGGCAGCCGTCGTTGCCAATCTCACAAAGCGCTGGGGAGCGGTCGACGGAGCCGTGCATGCCATTGCGTATGCGCCGAATGATGCCCTGGGCGGGAACTTCCTGAGCACGCCGGCTGATAGCGCCGCCACTGCATTCCTGACGTCGGCGTTTTCGTTCAAGACGCTTGCCGTCGGTCTGCAACCCTTGATGAAGAAAGCCGGTGGCGGGTCGCTGGTCGCCTTGGACTTCGACAACAGCCAGGCGTGGCCGCTCTATGACTGGATGGGGGTCGCCAAGTCTGCCCTGCAATCGGTAACTCGCTATTTGGCGCGTGATCTTGGGGCCGACGATATTCGCGCCAACTTGGTCGCAGCGGGCCCGCTGGGCACCGTTGCCGCCAAATCGATCCCGCACTTCGAGCTCTTTGAGCGCGAATGGGCTGCGCGAGCTCCGCTGGGTTGGGACGCCCACGACGCTGCTCCCGTCGGTGAGATGGTTGCCGTGCTCCTATCGGACTATTCCCGAATGACCAGCGGTGAGGTCATCCACGTCGACGGCGGATTTCATGCAATCGCGGCGGGCTCTGAATCTTCGTAGCGGGCCCTGGCAACCTTGGGCAGGGCGACGGTGAACGTGGCTCCACCACCGGCGGTCGGCTGGAACCACACCCGTCCGCCAATGACCTCGGAGAGGCCACGGACGATCGAGAGACCGAGGCCGGTGCCACCCGCCGACCGGGTGTAGTGCGGGGCGAGCTGGGTGAATCGATCGAAGATGTGGTCGTGGAGCTCGTAGGGGATGCCCTCGCCGTGATCGATGATCGAAAGCCAGACCTCGTTGCCGTTGAGCATCGCAACGATGTCAATCGGGCTACCCGGGGCGTACTTGAGAGCGTTGCCGACCAGGTTGACCAGGATGCGATGCAAGTGGTCAGGGTCGGTCTCGACGGAATCGACGCCGGGTCCGGTCTGAACGTAGGTGACCTCGGCCGCATCCGGGATGTGGGCGACGGTGTCTTCGATAAAGTCCTGCAGATGGATGAGCTCGGGCCGGACCGGCAGCGCCTGGTTGTCGAGCCGGGACACCACCAACAAGTCCTCGATCAGTGAGCGGAGCCGGTTGGCCTGCCTGCTGGCCGTATCGATGAGTTGCTGTGCACTCGGGTCGGGGTGGGCGAGTTGGGGGCGCTGCAGAGTGCTCAGCGATCCGATGATTGCGGTGAGGGGAGTGCGCAGCTCGTGGCTGACCACGCTGACAAAGTCTGTCTTCAACTGGGCGAGCTCGATCGCCTTTTGGCTGGTCTCTTTCGCCTCTTCATACCTGGCGAGCTGGTTGAGTACCAGAGCCGACGGGCCGGCAAGCGACTCCAACAGTGCCAGATCGTTGACGGTGAAGTGGGCGTCTCGCTTCTCAGCCGTTATCAGAACCCCGATGGGCCGGTTCTCGATACGAAGGGGAACGGCCGCCAGTTCATGGCTTCCCAGCTCCAGCAGGAACCCGTCGGCTTCCTCCGCACGCTCTTCGAGGTTGTTGAAGACTGCGGGTTCACCGCTAGTGAAGACCTGCTGTGCGATGCTCGGTTCCGACAGTGGTAGGGAATACCCTTCGGCCCGCAACGTCTGGCCGGCAACCCAAATCGGCGACATGACTTCGAGGGCTTCCTCGTCCCTTCGATACAGCAGCACGACGCCCACCCTCGCTTCAAGGGCATTGGCGAGCCGGCCGACCAACTCGGGAAGGACCTCGGACAGATTGCTGCCGACCCCGATCGTTCTCGAAACGTCATAGAGGCGCTGTAGTTCCTGCTCCTTCTCGGACAGGAAACGTTCCCGCTCTTCGAATGTGTGGACCCGCTGTGCGGCCACCTCGACATGGCGGTGCAGGTTGCCGGCCCCGATCGCAATGAGGGACGCAGCGATGGCAAAGGCCGCCGTGCGCCAGGCACCAATACTGTTCGGGAGGTCGGTCTGGCTTGTGATGTAGCTAAATGCGCCCGTGGCGGCGATGGCGATTCCGGCCACGTAGATACCGCGCAGCGAGATGACGGCTGGGAGGATGATCATCCCGAGGAGGGCGATGGCCACTACTGCACCGTCGCTCTCGTTGCCGAGAATGACAACCGCGATGACGCCGAGCGTCGCCCAGAAGAGGATTACGAGATCGGCGACAATCGAGCGGAGGACACGACCCCAGGGCACGATCGTGAGTAGCGCAAGCGCCAGACCGAAGAACGGGACGCTGTCAGTCCAGAATGACTTGCCGGCCTGGTTGCGGGCAACGACCACCACGACGAATGCCACCCACGACAGCAGCAGCGCGATATACACCGCTCGGATGCGGTGGCGAATCGGTGGTATGTCGGTCGTCAAGGGGACCTTTCCCAGATATATGTACGTTGCACCCTCGCCACGGTAACCTCTCCCCATGGCTCGCGTGCTCTTACTGTTCGGCGGAAGGTCGGACGAACATGAGGTTTCATGTTCGTCGGCCGTTGCCGTGTTGCAGGCTCTTCGTGATGCCGGGCATCAGGTTATCTCGGTCGGGATCGATCGTTCGGGATCATGGTTTCTCGCTGATGACAGTAGGAGCCCGATGGTGGCTGCGGGGCGGCCGGTTTCATTCCGAGTTCCTGAGGGTCGTCTCTTGGCAGGGGGCGACGAGATCCTGTTCGACGTTGCCTTCCCCGTTCTGCACGGACCCTATGGCGAGGACGGGACGATCCAGGGCGCTTTCGAGATGGCGGACACGCCGTACGTGGGGTGTGGGGTCACCGCTTCCGCTCTGGCGATGGAAAAGGATTTTGCCAAACAGGTGTTCAGCCAGCAGCGCATCCCTACCGCCCGTTGGGTAGCCGTCCACAGCGATGACTTCGTGAACGCGACGTCGGTTGTCGAGCTGATTGTGCGTCGGCTCGGACTTCCTGTATTCGTGAAGCCTGCCGAACTCGGGTCATCTGTAGGGGTTGCCAAGGCAGGGACCGAGGCTGAGCTCAAGGACGCTATTGACGATGCCCTTCGATATGGCGAGAAGGCAATTGTCGAAGAGTTCATCGATGGACGCGAGATCGAGGTAGCGGTCCTGGGCGGCCGGGCTTCTGTGCCGGGGGAGATCGTGATCCAAACCGACTGGTACGACTACGAGGCCAAGTACAACGATGAGACAAGCCAGTTCGTTGCCCCGGCGCGGCTGACTCCGCCGCAGTCGACCGTCGTGAGAGACCTGGCGGAACGCGCCTTCCGCGCACTTGGCTGCAATGGCTTGGCTCGGGTCGACTTCTTCTTCGAGGAACGAGGCAGAGGGTTCGTCATCAACGAGATCAACACAATGCCGGGCTTCACGCCTATCTCGGGCTTCCCAACGATGTGGCAAGCCAGCGGGATGACTTATAGCGAGCTTTGTGACGAGTTGGTGCAGCTGGTGCTGCGCGGTGACTAGACACTGACGAGCGCGGCCAAGCGGCCGAGATACAGTCTGCTACTGGTGGCCCTAGAGCCGAACTACCGGGCAGGTGAGGGTACGCGTTATGCCTTCGACGGCCTGGATGCGGGCAACCACCAGCTTGCCAAGCGAATCAACATCTTCAGCCTGGGTGTGCACAACCGCATCGTAGGGACCTGTTACCGCTTCGCTCTGAGTTACGCCTTCGATCTCTGCGATTCGCTGCGCAACCTCAGCCGCCTTGCCGACTTCGGTTTGAATCAGGACATATGCCTCGACCATGGGGACTCCTCATGCCGCTTCACCTAGGACTGATACTACCCAGGAAGTTGAGGAGGGGCGGAGCTACTGTCCGTCGGCTCCGAATCGGAGGTTGCTGGCAACGAGATCGCCGTCGACATCGACCGCATCGAAGATGATCCGCTGTCCTTGCCGAAGCATGCGAAACAAAGATCCCTCCAGAGAACCGGGGCGAAGCGTGACTTCGCTGCCATCGCTGTCACAACGGATGACACCGATGCCGGTTACGGGATCGTAGACCTTGACGACACCTTGCATGGCTAGGCCTTTTCGACCTTTCCAGCTTTGATGCAAGATGTGCACACACGGATGCGCTTGCTGTTGTTGCCGTGGCGAACGCGAACACGCTGAATGTTCGGCAACCAGCGGCGGCTAGAGCGCTTGTGCGAGAAACTGACTTGTTTGCCGACCCACGGCTCTTTGCCGCAGACCTCGCAACGATATGACATGTCGGAAAAACCTCCTGAGGCGGCGGGGGAGTGTACCAGCGTTTTGTCCCGTTCCGGAATGCGGCTGCCCAGATTGGGACGCAACAAACAGACCTCGGGGCTGAGATGCTCTGCAAGGATACCAATAGCTGATACTTTCTTCCCAATGGCTGGCCGATCTCTTGCGTTTCTCTCTGGTGTCTCCACCGACCTGGTGAAGGGGATCGGACCGCGCACGGTCAAAAAGCTGAACGGTGCCGGCATCGCATCGGTAGCGGATTTGCTGCTGCATGTACCGCGACGATATCTGGATAGATCGCAGCTCTTTGACCTGTCTGCGGTGCCCCTCAACGAGGAGGTAACAGTGGGTGGGACCGTCCTCAGCGTTAGGAAGCGACGAATCTCAAAGAACCGGACGATGATCGATGCGCAGATCACCGACGGCACCAACGTCATCACCGGCATCTGGTTCAACCCCTATCTGAAGATCGCCGAAGGTGCGGAGGTTGCCCTGTCCGGTAGAGCCGAGCGGTTCAGGGGACGACTTCAGATGAAGAGCCCTGACATGGATCGCCTGGATGCCGAGGATTCTCTGATTACGGGTCGCGTCGTTCCCATCCATCCGTCTGCAGGTGGCCTCACGTCGTCGCGGATGCGGGTTTCGATCAGCAATGCCCTGCAGCGATCGCGTCCGGTCACCGAGGTCCTGCCCGCCGCTATGTGCTCGAGAAACGACCTGATGAGCCGTGACCAGGCGCTTGCATCGATTCACTTCCCTGAAACCAAAGACGAGACCGAACCGGCTCGGCGGCGTTTGGTATTCGACGAGCTGTTTCGTCTCGAGATTTCGCTTGCTTTGCGCAAGCAACACCAGATCGACAAGGCAACCGGCGTCTCCCATGACCCTTCTGGCGAGATGGTGGGGGCCTTTGTCGATGCCCTTCCTTACGAACTGACGGGGGCCCAAGCTCGTTCGATCGATGAGATCCAGGGCGACATGGCATCACCGCATCCGATGCACAGGCTTCTTCAGGGGGAGGTGGGATCGGGGAAGACGGTGGTTGCGGTCGCCGGTCTATTGACCGCCGCGCAAGGCGGCTACCAGGGCGCAGTGATGGCTCCTACCGAGGTGCTTGCGGAGCAGCACTATCTAGGGATTCGGGAGCTTCTCGTTGAAGCCGGTCTCGCCGCACCTGAGACCGACCCGGCAGGCGGCGCCGGTACAGGGAGCCTCTTCGCAGAAGGCGACGAGCCGACGGCGGGGCTAAAGATGGCCCTGCTCACCTCGAACAATGCCGAGGTCAACTTCCTCCCTGCGGGCACCGCCAATCGGAGCGACGTCATCTCGGGGATCGCATCGGGGGAGATCGATCTCGTCGTCGGGACCCACGCTTTGATCCAGGAAGGGGTCACCTTCTCCAAGTTGGGGATGGCCGTAGTCGACGAGCAGCACCGCTTTGGCGTCTACCAGCGCGTCCAGTTGCGAGACAAGGTCGAGGACTACGACCCCGACCTTCTGATCATGACGGCGACACCGATACCGCGCACTCTGGCGATGACGCTCTACGGCGATCTTGACGTATCGGTGCTCGACGAGATGCCACCAGGCAGAACTCCGGTCCGCACTATCCACAAGCCGAAGCAGGCGGCAGCTCTCAACGAGGTGTATGACTTGGTGCGGTCCGAGACGGCTGCCGGACGGCAGGTGTTCGTTGTGTGCCCGTTGGTCGAGGACAGCGACAAGCTCGAGGCAGCATCGGCCACCGCTGAGTACGAACGCCTCCGAAACGTCTTCCCCGACCTCCGCCTTGGGCTCATCCACGGCCAATTGCGTCCCGTAGACAAAGACGGGGTGATGCACCGGTTCCGGGCTGGAGACATCGATGTGCTCGTCGCAACCACCGTCATTGAGGTCGGTATCGACATCCCAAACGCGACAGTCATGATCATCGAAGATGCGGATCGGTTTGGATTGAGCCAATTGCACCAACTCCGAGGACGCGTGGGGCGAGGTGTCCATGCCTCAACGTGCGTGCTTGTCGCCGACCCGACCACCACTGATGGCGAGGAGAGGCTCGCAGCCATGGTCGAGACCACCGATGGATTCCGCCTCGCAGAGGAAGATCTGCGGATCCGAGGGCAGGGGACAGTCTTTGGGGCGAAGCAAGCGGGTGCCAAGGACTTGAAACTCGCCGACATCTTGCGCGATGCAGCAATCCTCATCACGGCACGCGAGGAAGCCTTTGCGCTGGTTGCGGGAGACCCGACGCTCGATGATCATCCGCTCATCCGCGATGAGGTACGAGCGATGTTGGGAGACGATGTGGACTGGTTGTTCCGCTCATGAGGATCATCTCGGGCAGCGCCCGCAGCCGTCGCCTTGTCGGTCCGCCTGGTCAGACGACACGCCCGATGACCGACCGGGTGCGTGAAGCGTTGTTCTCGTCGATCTTGGCTTGGATACCCGATGGCGTTGTGTTGGATTTGTACGCAGGAACTGGCTCGATGGGGCTGGAGGCATTGAGCCGTGGAGCCGCCGCGGCAACGTTTGTCGAGCGTGATCGAGCGGCATTGGCAGCGCTCCGCTCCAATCTCGAGACCGTTGGCCTCGGTGGACAGGTCGTCGCCGACGACGTTGACCGCTACTTGCTGCGAGCCAAAGGGCCGATCGACGTGGCATTCGTTGACCCCCCGTATGCCGTGGCGCTACCGTCGCTCGTAGAGACAATGACGAAACTGTCTCCGCTATTGGCGCATGACGGAATCGCAATCGTTCATCGGCGTTCGGGGGAGGACCCGCCCGAGTCGATTGCCGGGCTTGTTCTCGCCGATGAGCGTAGATACGGAAGCGCTGTTCTATGGCGCTACGCAAAGGAGAAAACGTGATTGCGGCGCTGGTACCGGGGAGCTTCGACCCCCCGACAAACGGTCATCTCGATGTGATCGAGCGGTGTGCAGGTCTGTTCGACACCGTCTTGGTTGCGGTTATCCGCAACCCCAAGAAGGCTCCCATGTTCACCACAGAGGAGCGTGTGGAAATGTTGACTGCTTGCACCTCGGAGTGGGAGAACGTAAGTGTGGGGAGCTTCTCTGGCTTGTTGGTCGACTATGCGGAGCATGAGAAGATCGACGTGATCGTGAAGGGTCTGCGGGCGATGACCGACTTCGATTACGAGTTCCAGATGTCGCAGATGAACCGGCACCTGTCGGGGATTGTGACGCTTTTTGTCGCAACCAAGGCAGAATACGGGTACTTGTCGTCATCCTTGGTGAAGCAAGTTGCCGGATTGGGCGGGGCAATCGACAAGTTGGTGCCGCCACTGGTAGCCGCCGCGATAGAAGAACGGGTGTCAAATGACTGACCAACCACCACAGCAAGATCCGCCTCCGATTCCCGGGCATGTTCTTGATCTCGTAGAGCAATCTCAAGCCGATACACGAGCCGCTCTCGACCAGCTCATTCTCGAGGTCGAAGCCGCCAAGAACGTTCCGCTGTCAAACAGCGTCATGTTGCCGCGGGAAGAGTTCATCGAGAGGATGCGATCGATTCGGTCCACCGTTGATCGGCTTCTGGGTGAAGCGGTCGAAGGGCTACCCGAAGAACTGCGCGCCGCCCGCTGGATGGTTCGTGAACGCGAGGCCTACATCGCCAGGACCAACGAGAGTGCTCGCGAGATGCTGGTCAAAGCCAAGCAACGAAGCGAGGAACTGGTCTCCGAGAGCTACATCGTTAGTGAAGCCGTTGAAGAAGCGAACACGCTGATCAGGCATTCCGAAAAGGAAGCAGAGCGGATCCGTCTCGAGGCTGAAGACGGTGCGGAGCGGTCGTTGTCGGAAGCCGAGGCAATCCTCGGCGAACTTCTTCGGTTCGTCCACGAATCCCGGGCGGCCCTCCACGAACCGCTGCCGCCTGCCGACGACGTTCCACTGTCGCAGTAGATTTCCCTCATGAGCAGCCCGTTCGTTTTCCATATTGGTGATCTGCGTTCCGGCAGGGCCGAGCCGCGCGACATCTCCTCGGAGGTATCGGTCGACTGGCATCTCGAGCTATCCAAGGTGCTCCCGGAGCCGGTGCTTCGATTCTCCCTTGAGCTCTCTCCAATTGGTGGCGGGATCGCAGTTCTCGGCGAAATCGAAGCCACGGTCGCCCATACCTGCAACCGCTGTCTCGACGAATGGCAAGAAAACGTCGTTCGTAACGTTGCGCAGCTCATCACAACTGATGGTGATGAGGAAGACGACTACCGCCTTGTTGGAGAGGAATTCGACTTCGAGAATATGGTCCGTGACGAGCTGATGCTCGACCTCCCACTGGTCCCATTGTGTACAGAAGACTGCAAGGGACTTGTTGCGGAGGCCGGAAGCGACTTGAATACGGACCTCTCCGAAGACGAGGTCAACGAAAGTTCGCCCTTTTCGGTTCTCAAAGATCTGTTGGATACAGGGGATTAATCCCTGCTGAACACAGGGGTTCGGTCCCCAAGAACGAGGCTCCCATGGCGGTCCCAAAGAAGAAGATGTCGCGCTCCCGCACCCGGCGGCGCAAGGCTGGTTGGAAAGTAAGCGCACCGTCCACGGTCGCTTGTCAGCGCTGTGGCGAACAGCACCTGCCCCACCGCTTGTGTGCCAACTGCGGTACTTACGACGGGCGCGAAGTCGTCGACGTAAGCTAACCAAATGTCCACCATCGCCATTGATGCCATGGGCGGCGACTACGCCCCCAAGGAGATAGTGCTCGGTGGTGTCGATGCCTCTCACAATGGCCACGACATAGTTCTGGTTGGCGATCAAGAGCGCATCAAACCGATTCTCGATGAGGCAGGCTCGGACCTACCGGTGGTCCATGCCTCCGAAACGATCGACATGTCTGATGATCCGGCTATCGCCATTCGGGAAAAACGGGATGCGTCGATCTCGGTTGCTGCCAGGTTGGTCAAGTCGGGCGAAGTCGATGGCCTCATCTCAGCCGGATCCACCGGCGCTGCGATGGCGGCGGCAACGTTCATGATCGGTCGACTCCCCGGTGTATCTCGCCCTGCGATCGCCTCGTACTTTCCTTCAGGATCGGTTGTCCTCGACATGGGGGCCAATCTGTCCTGTCGCCCTACTGATCTCGCCCAGTTTGCGGTGATGGGGGCGGCGTTGGCGCGGGCGCATTACGGTGTTGACGAGCCTACGGTCGGTTTGCTCAACATCGGCGGAGAGGCCGGCAAGGGCCGGGTTCTGGAACAAGAGGCGTACAAGCTTCTCGAAGCCCTGCCTCACGTCGAGTTCGTCGGGAATGTTGAGGGCACCGATTTGCCGCTGGCGAAGTCGAACGTCATCGTTTGCGATGGCTACAGCGGCAACATCCTCATCAAGACCGCCGAGGGTGCCGCCAAGATGGTATTTGGATTCATGCTCGAAGCCGTCTCTGCTCCCGAATATGCAGATGCGCTGCAGGCACTCGCTCCTGCGGTGATGGAGTTACGGGAGCGGCTCAACCCGGAGCGCCACGGTGGCGCCCACCTGCTCGGGGTCAATGGTGTCGTCGTCCTCACCCACGGTTCGTCACGACGTTTGTCGATTTCGACGGCAGTGGAGACTGCGGTCGAGGCGGTTGAGGGGCGGGTTCCCGCCATGATCGCGGATGGTCTTGCAAAGAGCGAAGGCCTTCTGTGAGTTCCGGTGTCGGCGGAGCGCTCGGCTACGAATTCGATTCCGACGAACTGGCGACCCTGGCGCTCACTCATCGCTCCTATGCAGCCGAGCACGAACTCGATGTTTCCTATGAGCGGCTCGAGTTTCTCGGTGATGCGGTTCTGCAACTCGCTGTAACTCGTCACCTCTATGACGCCTACGCACACCTCGCCGAGGGCGAATTGGCGAAGGTCCGCGCTGCCGTTGTGAACCAGAAGGCTCTCGCCACTGTCGGCAGGAACCTCGGGATTGGCGAGTTCATGCTGCTCGGTCAAGGCGAGGAGCGGTCCGGGGGGCGAGACAAGGATTCGATCCTTGCCGACGTTGTCGAGGCTCTACTCGGAGCCATCTATCTAGACGGAGGCTACGAACCCGCATCCGATCTGGTGCTCAGATGGCTCGTTCCCCTCATCGGAGAGCGGGCCGCCTCACCTGGTGAACTGGATTTCAAGACCCGTCTTCAGGAAGTGTTGGCGCAGCGCGGGCTTCTCCCCAGATACGTCATCAGCGAGTCTGGCCCCGACCACGCCAAGAGCTTCACTGCAGAGCTATGGGTCGAAGGAGAGATCATTGCGACAGGAAGTGGTAGCTCCAAGAAGCGTGCCGAGCAGTCGGCCGCAAGCAACGCCGCAGCTTCGCTCTTCGAGAGCTAGATCGTGCCCGAACTTCCCGAAGTCGAGACAACCCGGCGGTCTTTGGAACCGGTTCTGACTTCCAGGCTGATCACTGGTGTCACGGTGGCGCGACCGCGAATGGTGCGTCGGCAGGCCAATCCCGAGGACTTCAGTCGGCGGATGTTGGGGCAGAGGATCATGTCGGTGGGACGTCACGGGAAGTTCCTGATGACCACACTCGAAGACGACATCATCTGGGTCACCCATCTGGGAATGTCGGGTCGGATCAGCTTGGCAGCCACTGACGACGACGTGGTCGCACATTCAAACGTGATCGTGTCATTGGACTCTGGTGAGGACTTCAGGTTCATCGATCCGCGCACCTTCGGGTTCGTCGCTGCGCTGACTCCTGAAGAGCTTCAGGCTTCATCGATGGGTCGGCTCGGACGGGATGCCCTCACGGATTTGCCCCGGGCCAAGCAACTCCATGCCCTGTTGGCGGGGCGACAGGCACCGATGAAGGCGCTGCTGTTGGATCAGAGCTTGGTGGCCGGCATCGGCAACATCTACGCCGATGAAGCGCTACATCGTGCAGGTATCTCGCCCCTTCGCTCCGGTGGTTCGCTCCAACTTGACGAGGTGGCAGCATTGCGCAAGGCCATCAGGGCAACGCTGCAACACGCCCTGAAGTATGGAGGATCGTCGCTCGACGACCTTGCGTACCTGTTGCCCGACGGTCGCACCGGTGAGTACACCAACCGGTTGCGGGCCTACGGTCGGGAGGGGGAGCACTGCCGTCGTTGTGGCACCGAGATGGTCAAGAACATCATCAGGGACCGCAGTTCAACATGGTGCCCCGGCTGCCAGACCTAGCTAGACGCAGACGACGGCAGGCTATTTGAAATCACATAGATGTGATTTGCTTGGTAAACTCACGAAACCGTGTTTCTCAAGACCCTATCTCTCGCCGGATTCAAGTCCTTTGCGGACCGGACGCGCCTCGACTTCGAGGCTGGCGTCAATGTCGTCGTTGGGCCAAATGGGTCAGGTAAATCGAACCTCCTAGACGCCCTTGCTTGGGTGATGGGTACCCAAGCCACCCGGGCGTTGCGTACCGAGAAGATGGAGGATGTCATCTTTGCCGGCACTGCGACCCGACCTGCGTTGGGGCGTGCCGAGGTGACCGTCACTTTTGATAACTCGGATGAATTCCTGCCGATTGGGCTCAACGAAGTGCGTATGACCCGGCGTCTGTTCCGGGACGGAAGCTCAGAATACGAGCTGAACGGAGCACCGTGTCGCCTCATGGACCTGCACGAGTTGCTTTCGGACGGTGGTGTGGGCAGGAGCCAGCACGTTCTGGTGGGGCAGGGCCAGATCGGGTCGATTCTCAATGCCCGTCCTAACGAACACCGGGCGGTAATCGAAGAAGCAGCCGGTGTGACCAAGCACAAGAGCAGGCGCGACCGATCCGTGCGGCGCCTCGAGCAGACCGAAATCGACTTGTCGCGACTCAACGACATCCTTGATCAGCAACGGTCCCGGCTCCGACCTCTGAAGAGGCAGGCAAACGCTGCCGCCAGACACGGTTCGGTCAGAGAAGAGATCAGGGCACTCCACCTTTGGTTGGGTGGCGAGAAGCTGCGTGTCTTGCGCGAACGCCAGCACAATGCGTCGACCGAGCATCAGGCATTGACCGGTCACGTCGCCAAGGACGGCGGAGAACTCGATGCGCTCAACCTCCAGCTAAACACTCTGCGCGACGAGGCCGGCGATGTTGGCACCGCACTGGAACGTGATACTTCGGCCGTCGCCCGTCTGGAGACAGTTGCAGAACGCTTCCAGCGGATTGGGCTCGTTGCGAGGGAACGGCGCTTCTCCCTCGAGAGCCGACAGCGGGGGGCAGGCGAGCGCCGGGCCGACCTGGAGCTCGAACTTGCCGAACTGGAACAAGAGATTGCTGCTGCCCGTGCCGCCGAGACCTCAGCGACCGAGCTGACCGATCGGCGCGAGACAGTTCTGCGGCAACTCGAGGATGAGGAGCGATCACTCGCCGAGCAGACCCAGTTACCCGCCGAAGGTGTGGTAGCCAACTTGCGCGGCGACCTGCGGTCCCTGGAGAACGCGGCCGAGCGTGACGCAAAGGAGTCCGAGGCCTTGACCAGGAGGCGCGAGCTCATCACGGAGCGTCTCGCTGAAGAAGAGGGCGATGCCGCCACTCTGATTGGGGCCCTCCAAGAGACCGACGCTGCGGTCACCGGGGCCCAGCCCGCATACACGGCCGCAGGCGATGCGGCGGCTGTTGCTCGCGAAACGACCGACCGGGCGGACGTTGAGCTGAGGGACAAGCAGATAGCGGTGGCAGGAGCCAAAGCTCGCATTGAAGCCCTCGAATCAGCGCTTTCCGGACTAATCGATCCGGTTGCTCTGGAGCGGGCGGGTAGTGCCGACGGGGTCGTTGGTGCGCTGGTGAGCCGGCTCGATGTGCCGGCGGAACTTGCAGTCGCAGTTGACGGAGCGCTCGGCGAGTGGCGCGATGCATTTGTTGTCTCCAGCAGGACCGCGCTGCAGAGCGTGACCACAGCTATGAAGTCTGACGGCCTTGGTGGCGTCGGATTTGTTGCGGTCGATTCGAACGGAGTCTCAGACGCACGGGCGGTAGCAGCCGAGTGGGGTGTGGAGGCACTCATCGACCGGCTTGGTGAGAACGCAGATCAAGGAATTGCCTCCAGGTTGCTGGGTGACGTCGTCGTTGCGGAGGGATGGTCATCAGCTTGGGGCATAGTGTCCCGCCACCCCGAGGTGCGAGCGGTGACACCGGAAGGCGATGTGATTACTGCTGCCGGCATGCGATTGGCGCAACCGGATGGTGCCGGTCCCGCTGCTCTGGAAGCCGCAGGCGTCGCCCTGGAGCAAGCCGAGATCGACCTGGCCCGAGCTGAGACGCTGCGGACGACCGCGGAACGAGAATTCGCAGTGTTGCGGGACCACGAACGGTTAGCCCTCGAGGCGCTCGAAACGCTCGAAGCGCGGCTCGCCGGACAAACCGAGGCGTTGGCTCTCACGGAGCGGGCGCGTGCGGTCAGTCATGAGGAATTGGAGCGGATCGATGCCAGAGCAAGCGGCATTGCTGCTGCAGTCACCGGTCGTCAGGAAAGGCTCGGCGAGCTACGCACTCGTATCGCGGAGTTCGAGGGTGAAGAGAAGTCCCGTCAAGAGGCGTGGGAAGCGCTGAACCGGCGCCGTGACGAGGTGGCGCGTCGTCGCGATGAGGCGCGGCGGCTTCGTGAAGAGGTAGTTGCACAGCTTGCTTCCGTAGCTGAGCGGCGGCGGCTGCTCGAGAATCGTTGTGAGACCGCTAAAACCGACTTGGTTGCCGTTGACGACAGTCCGATTGACCCTGCGATGATCGAGCGTCTGGAGCGAATCGAGGGTGATGCCAAGCGGGCGTTGCACGTAGTCCGCTCGCACATTGGTACGCTGCGAGAGCGCCAGTTGGCGTTGCGCAGCGAGATGGGCGAAGCCGACGAGCGGCTTGCCGAGGCGTATGGGCGGCAGACAGAGCTCGAGACGGGGCTCTCGGCCGCAAAGGAACGCATCTCCACTCTTGCCATCGAGCTCGCCGAGATTGCCGTTCGTGACGAAGCTGTTGCCGAGGGTCTGCGGCGTGATGCCGACGTCACCGAAGAGATGGCGCTTGCCGCAACCCAGCCGGAAATCGACGAGGACACCAAACCCGAGGATCGTCTCCAGACTCTCGAAGCGCAGTTGCGGCGTATGGGCCCGATCAACCCGTTGGCCGCTCAGGAGTACGAGGAGCTTGCTGCTGGTGTGGAATTGCTCGAAGGGCAACTCGGCGACCTCGAGGAGTCACGAGCGGAGCTCCGCAAGGTGATCAAGGCTCTTGATGCCGAGATGGCGACCCTGTTCCATCAGGCCTTCGAAGAGATCTCTGCCTTCTACGAGGAGAATTTTGCTCTCGTGTTCCCCGGTGGCAAGGGGAAGCTGACGCTCACCGAGCCCGACCAGATGCTCGAGACTGGTGTGGATATCGAGGCACAGCCGCATGGCAAGAAGGTTGGGAAATTGAGCTTGTTGTCAGGTGGCGAGAAGTCGCTGGCAGCACTGGCATTCCTGTTCGCCGTGTTCCGGGCCCGACCCTCACCGTTCTATGTGCTTGACGAGGTGGAAGCAGCCCTAGACGACGCAAACCTGCGGCGATTCTTGCGCTTGGTGAGGACGCTTCGCGAGAGTGCTCAGGTTGTCATCATCACCCACCAGCAGCAGACCATGCAAGCCGCAGACATCCTCTATGGCGTGACGATGGAGCCGGGGGAGTCGTCCCAGGTGATCGCAAAGCGAATCCACGAGCGCGCCACCGCGAGTGACAACGCGGTGTGAGGTTCGCCCGGCGACCAGCTCCCGGGCAGGAGCTGGAGCGTGGTCTTGCGTCTCTACGGTCCCCTCGAACCCTGGTTCGACAAGACATGGAAGCCCGGTGACGTCGAAGCCGTGGATTAGTCGAGCTCGACGCTACGTCACGATGTCGCGATGACGCACCAGCAGCCGATCGATTGTTGGTAGTTCGTTATCGTTCAGTTTCGGATTCCCGGTGCGCCAGCGTTGCTGCCGCAAATGAACGCATGCCCCTCACTGGGCAGATGTGTGACAAGACGAGCCGCTGCACAACACGCAGTGCTTCGCCACCCAGATCAACGATTCCGGAGCGAGAACACCCACACAGCGCACGATGCCTCGGGGAGCGGTTCCCCATGCATCGGGTGCTATTCGTCTGGAGGCGACCTACCCCTTCAGGACGGCTTCTTCTATCGTGGTGACGATGGATCCGATCGAGGCGCTTCACCGAGCGCACCAGGAGTTTGCCACCCGGGTGGAGATGGTTGCCGGCACTCAATGGGAGTATCAGAGTGCCTGTGACGAGTGGACTGTGGGAGACCTCGTCGATCATGTTATAGGAGGCAACGTATTCACGACCAAGGTGTTGCGAGGTGCGACGGCGGACGCTGCCATGGAAGCGGCAGTACTTGTCGCCGAATCATCGGTGGGCGACAGGGAGGCTGCCTATCGGGCAACCGCTACCGAGATGCTCGAGCTCTTTGATTCAGAGTACGTTGCGGACCGGGTTTACCACCATGCCAGCGGTGAGGTATCCGGGCGAGTCGTGGTCGCTCTACGCACCAACGACATCGCGTTGCACGCATGGGATCTGGCGCACAGCATTGGTGTTGCCGAGTATCTGGACCCCGCGGTGGTAGAGGTGGTGTGGAAGAACATGTCCCCACACGCCGATGACCTTGCCGCCAGTGGCCGCTTTGGCAAAGGTGCGAGCGGTGATCTCGGGGAAGAAGCTCCATTGCAGGACCGATTGCTCGACATCTCTGGCCGCCGCTAGAAATGATCGCGCCAAACGTGACCACGGTTGGCAAACTCGTAATTGCAGTCCGAGAACACCCTGATCCTGCGCCATAACGCACGCCTTGCCAAACCACGCATACCGGCACCTAGCGCTCGGGGTGGCGAACGCCGACCGTGACGGTCATAGTCCCGAAGACCCCATCTGTCGGCCGGATTTGGGGACGCGGTCGTCGCTCGATGATGTGTGGCGATAGCCATAGCGCTGTCGGACGATGCCGCATAGGCTGCGGAGTAGCGCACTAACCTGCGGCTGATTCTGCCGCCCGGAGGTCCCTGTAATGGAATTTGTCTATATCGCTGTCGCGCTCGTGATCATCGGGCTGGTTGTGTTCTGGTTCATCAGGTCACGCGACACCGATGCGCCGACGGCTCCAGCTGCGACTGCCGCACCAACGGCGACCCGCAGCCTGCGTGATCGTCTGGCCAAGACCCGTGGTGCGCTTTCGGATCGGCTCGGTGGTGTGTTGTCCGGCGGCAAGCTCGATGACGAGTTCTGGTCGGACATCGAGGATTCGCTCGTAGCCGCCGACGTCGGTGTTGCCGCAGCCAGCTCCGCGGTTGCCGCCGTACGCAAACGTGGTGTCGAGGACCCAGCAGACGTCCGCGGCTTGCTTGCAGATGAGCTCGTTTCGCTGCTCGGTGGAGAGGATCGGGGGTTGGCGAAGACCGCGTCACCGTCAGTGCTGCTGGTAGTCGGCGTCAACGGCAGCGGGAAGACAACCACCATTGCCAAGTTGGCTCAGCAGCTCAGCACGCCCGAATCGCCGGTGCTGCTTGGCGCCGCCGATACCTTCCGGGCAGCCGCCGCCGATCAGCTCAAGACGTGGGCGAACCGGATCGGCGTCGACATCGTCACCGGACAAAGCGGCGCTGACCCCGCATCCGTTGCCTATGACTCGTATCACGCAGCGAAGGCGAGAGGTGCCGGGATCGTGATGGTCGACACCGCCGGCCGCCTCCACTCCAAGTCCAACCTGATGGATGAACTCGGGAAAGTTGCCCGTGTGCTGCGCCGTGAAGCCGGAGAGATCGACGAGGTCCTGCTGGTCCTCGACGGAACAACGGGGCAGAACGCAATCGACCAGGCAAAGGCGTTCACCGATGTCGTCGGAGTCTCCGGGATCGTCCTCACCAAGCTCGACGGGACGGCCCGTGGTGGTGTAGCCATCGCCGTCGAACAGGACCTTGGGATCCCGGTGAAGTACATCGGTGTCGGGGAAGGTGTCGAAGACCTGATACCGTTCCAGCCGGAGGCCTTTGTCGACGCCCTCCTAGGAACATGAACGAAGAGCTCTACGACAAGGCGAGGGACGCTGCGGCAAACGCCTACGCCCCGTATTCCAACTTCCATGTGGGGGCCGTCGTCGTTGCCGATGACGGACGGGTATTCGAAGGCTGCAACGTTGAGAACGCCGCCTACGGTTCGGGTATATGTGCCGAGGGCAACGCCATCAGCTCTGCCGCGGCGTCCGGCGTCCGCAAGATAGATACCGTCGTTATTGCCTGCCTTGATGCAGGGGAGTGCTATCCGTGCGGCAATTGCCGGCAACTCATGCGGGAATTCTCCGTCGACACCGTCGTCGTTCAGGACGGAAGCGGAGCGCTGCGGGTGCACTCGTTCGACGAGATTTTGCCCCATTCCTTTGGCCCAGATTCCCTTGGGGATGGCTGATAAAGGACTAAGTTCCTCGTCAGAGTTACCGACAATCACTTTATGGGTAATAAGAGCGGACGCGATTTCGTTGAGGGCTGGCTTAGCCCCTGGACTCGCAACATGATGTTGGTTGTCGGTTTCGGCCTCGTCGTATTCAGCCTGTTCACCATCTGGAGCGGTATCAACGCCAACGATGGGTCAGCCATCGTTGCTGGAGTTGGTGTCGGATTCGTTGGTTGGTTGATCTCGACCCTGGTCCCTGATCCCGTGCCGGCGCCACGCAAGTCAATGCGGCGTCGTGCAGCGATGCTCGCCCGCGTTGGCGGACACCAGTTGCCGTAGCGAGCTCGAAGCCGAACCCGGCGGCGGGCTCGTTTTGCTCGTCCCGACCACTAGGTTGGACTCGTGATCCGACAGATCGACGCCCTTCCGATTGATATTGACGCCCTCGTCAGCGCCGCCGACGCCGAGGGTCTTGGGATGGTCGACCAGCTTGTCACCGACTTCGTGAGCGGTGCGAATAGATTCGATCAACTGGGTGAGGGGCTCTGGGTCGCTGAGGAGCACCACCGCCTCATCGGCGTTTGCGGACTCAACCAAGACCCGTTTGCCCGATCCGAAGAGAACGCCGGCAGAGTCCGCCGACTGTACGTCATACCGCAGTGGCGCAAAAAGGGCGCTGCCTCGCAGCTGGCGGACGCTGTTGAGCTTCATGCTCGTAAACACTTCGCTCTGTTGACCGCATTCACCTCAGACCCCGCTGCCCGCGCTTTTTACGAGGCGCGCGGCTACGAGACGGTGGTTGGAGTGAACAAGCGTTCCTTCCAACTGTGTCTCAACCAGCTCTAACGAGCCTCGAGAGCCGAGATCAGAGCTGGCATAACCTTGTGTACATCGCCGACGATGCCGAGGTCGGCAACCGAGAAGATTGGTGCCTCAGCGTCTTTGTTGATAGCGATGATGGTGGATGAGTCTTTCATACCAACCAGGTGCTGCATTGCACCACTGATACCGCATGCGATGTAGACATCGGGCTTGACGGTCTTACCAGTCTGGCCGATCTGAAGTGAGTAGGGCACCCAACCTGCATCGACAACAGCTCGAGTTGCGCCAACCGCTCCACCGAGCAGACCGGCGAGCTTCGTGACGGATTCCCACTTGTCGTCCGCACCGCCCATGCCGCGACCGCCGCCGATGACGATCGATGCCGCTTCGAGATCAGGGCCGTCGCTCTCCTCGACGTGACGTTCCAAGACGACAGCCGAACCGGCGTGTCCAACATCGGGCACCTCAACCGCAACAACCTCAGGGCTGCCGCCATCGCCGCGCTCTGCGGAGAACGCCTTGGGGCGGGCAACCACGATGACCCGACCTGTAGTAGCGGCGGTCATCACCTTGGTGGTACCACCGAGTATTTCGTTGGTGACGATGACCTGGTCGCCGGTGGGGTCGATGTCGGTGGCATTGGAAAGGACGGGGCTTCCCGTGCGAGCGCTGAGCCGGCCGGCAACGTCACGCTCGGTACTCCCCATACCAAAGAGCAGCAGATCCGAGCTTGCGCCTTCGACCAGATTGGCCAAGGCCGCCGCGGCCAGCGGTGCCGGCAACGCATCGCCGGTGTCGAGATGGTGGACTGTCGATGCGCCGTGTGCGCCTAGCGCCGCAAACGCGGCGTCATTGCCGACACCGACATAGAGCACTGCGGTGTCGCCCCACCCGCGTGCCTTGCTGAGGAGCTCAAGCGATGACGAACTCGGTGCTCCATCGACTTCTTCGCAAAATACCCAGGTAGTCATCAAATCACCTTCGCTTCTTCGAGCTTTGCAACGATCTTGAGGTAGCCCTCGCCCTCGTCCTCGACAATCTCCCCGGCCTGACGAGCCGGGATGGGCTCCACAGACTGGATTATCTGCTGCGACACGGGCTCAACACCGAGGTCGGCGCACGTCTTGGTTTCAACAGGCTTCTTCTTCGCCTGCATGATCCCCTTGAAGTTGGGATAGCGAGGCTCGACAACGCCGGAGGTGACCGTGAGTAGCGCAGGCAAGCTTGCCTCGACCACGTTGTAGCCAGCCTGAGTCTGACGTTCGACGCGAATCTTGTCGCCATCCCTTTCGACCTTGCGGGCAAAGCTCAGGCTGGGGACATCGAGAAGTTCTGCAAGCTGTTGCGGCATGACGCCCGCATAGCCATCGGTCGACTCGGTACCGGCAATCACCAGATCGAAGCCGTCCTCCTTGAGAGCGGCGGCCAACACCTTTGCAGTGGTTAACGCATCGGCGCCACGCAGCGACCCATCATCGATGATGATGGCGCGATCGGCACCCATCGCTAGTGCTTGGCGGATGCCTTGCAGGGTGCCCGATGGTGACATCGAGACGAGCGTCAGGGTGGCGTCCTCGCCGATCTCCTCGACGAGTTGGAGACCAACCTCTACTCCGTAGCGGTCGGTGTCGTCGAGGACCTGATCGTCTGGTCTGGCAACGAAATTGGTTCCGGGATCCAACTCATATGGTGTGGCTGGATCAGGTATCTGCTTCACGCAGACGGCAATCTTCATCTCTGGCATCTCCTCAAGCGAAGTTCCCGCAGATGATACTTCAGTTCGAAACAGGCTCGGAGATCAGCGCCGGCAGCAAGGTGTTGATGAGTTGGGTGAACTTGGCTTTGGCCAATTCGGCCGCTTCTTGCACCTCTTCATGGGTAACCGGTTGGTTAGATGCTCCGGCCGCAAGATTGGTGACCAGCGAGATTGCGCCGACTCTTCGACCCATATGGGCAAGAGCAACGGCCTCCGGGACTGTTGACATACCGACCAGGTCACCACCCATACGTCGCACCATCTCGATCTCGGCCGGGGTCTCGTATGACGGGCCGGTAAACCAGGTGTAGACGCCTTCTTTGTACGCAACACCAGCCGCATCGAAAGCCATCTTCATCTCGGAACGGAGTGCGCTGCTGTAGGCATCGCTGACGTCGGGGAAGCGGGTTCCAAGACGCTTGTCGTTGGCACCGATCAGCGGATTCTGCCCGGTGAGGTTGATGTGGTCGCTCAGGGCTACCAGGTCGCCCACCGAGAGACCGCGCCTGACTCCACCACAAGCATTCGTCAGTAGCACTGTGTGACAGCCGGCCATGGCTGCGGCCCTGACGCCGAAGACGACATCGAAGAGATCCCAACCCTCGTAGAAGTGCACGCGGCCAGAGAAGACCAGGGCACCTTTGCCTGCAACGTCGATCGAGTACAACGTCCCGGAATGGCCCTCCACCCGTGGTGTTGGGAAGTGGGGGATCTTTGTATACGGGATCGCTACTGCGTTTGGCAGAGCGGCCGCATAATCGCCCAGTCCCGATCCGAGAACCAGCGCCGCCGAGTGCTCTTTCCGACCTGACAGATCGGCGATAGCTGCAGCAGCTTCTTCGAGTTGTTCGTAGCCCACGTAAGCCTCCATGATCCGCTTCTCACACGGAAGTCAGGCTAGTCCACGGGACGTTGCGAAACCGGTTGGTCGGTCAGTCGATGCGGCTGATGACCAGTTCTGGCTTGTCAACCGAATCGCCGATACTCCACGCTCTACTGAGGAGTGGCTTGGCTGCTTCGAGTCTGGCTTCATCGCTGTAGGCGATGGTCGCCAGCGGTTGTCCCTTGTCGACCTTGTCACCAAGTTTGGCGTGGATTGAGATGCTGACCCCGGGATCGACCTCGTCCTCCTTGCGGGATCGGCCCGCCCCCAGCCTCACACCGGCGTTGCCGATGTCAAGAGCATCGCACTTGGCAACGTAGCCTTCTGTGGGTGCCACCAGTTCGTAGCGCAGCGGAGCCATTGCCAGAAGTGAGCGGTCCTCGGCCACGGCCGGGTTGCCGTCCTGGGCAACGATGACTTCTTGGAACTTCTCCATGGCGGCTCCCGTGTCGACAGCCTTCTTGAGACGGGCAAGAGCACTCTGCCGATCGGTATCGATCCCGCCAAGGACGAGCATGTCGGCGCCGAGGCTGTAGGTGAGTTCAACCACGTCTGCCGGGCCGCCCCCAGCCAGCACATCAAGTGATTCGGCGATTTCGTTGGCGTTCCCTACCTCGACGCCTAGAGGCTGATCCATTCCGGTCAACGTGGCAACAACCTTGGTTCCATGCGAAGCCCCGATGCCGACCATCGTCTCGGCGAGCACAGTGGCCTCTGCCGCGTTCTTCATGAACGCACCCGAACCTGTCTTGACGTCCAGAACGAGTCCGTTGATGCCTTCCGCCAGCTTCTTTGACATGATCGAAGAAGCGATCAGGGGGAGTGAAGGCACGGTTCCGGTTCCGTCGCGCAGGGCGTAGATACGTTTGTCGGCCGGCGCCATCGTTTCGGATTGACCGCCGAGCACGAGGCCGAGACGTTCGACGATCTCGACGAACTCCTTCTTATCCAGACGGGTCCGGAACCCGGGGATGGACTCGAGTTTGTCCAAGGTCCCACCGGTGTGGCCAAGACCACGGCCAGACATCATCGGAACCGCAACTCCGCATGCAGCAACCATGGGTGCCAGCGGAATGCTGATCTTGTCGCCCACGCCGCCTGTGGAGTGCTTGTCGATCTTGGCGGATGCGATGTTGCTGAGATCCAGAACCTCGCCCGATTGCAGCATGGCCTCTGTCCACGGGCCGAGTTCCTCCGCATTGAATCCGCGGATGAAGATGGCCATCAAGAGAGATGACATCTGATAATCGGGGATGTGATCTGCGGTGTATTCAGAGATGATCCACTGCAGTTCGTCGGGAAGCAGAGTCCCGTTGTCCCGCTTGCGCTCGATGAGTTCGATGATTGAGTGGTGCTTCATGCCCCGATTATGGCCGAGGTTCAGCTATCTGGAGAGTCCCATATTGTGGGATGCGTCACTCTTGTGGCCTTACCCTGCCGTTGACCACTCTGACACCCTCGGTGCGGAGCAGCTGTGCCTGTTCCTTTTCGTTGCGGGGCGCGAGTCGTCCGGCCGCATTTACAACCCGCCACCAGGGCAAACCGGGAACTGTGCGCAGCAGATTCCCAACGGCGCGTGCTGCCCCTGGATACCCGGCCTCGGTCGCCACCTCGCCATAAGCGATGACCTCACCTGGCTGCAATGCTTCCAACACCGAGATGACAGCCTCAGTGAAATCCTCACTCTCGCCGCTCACACCGCCTCCAGCACCAGAACCTGGGGATGGAGGCCGCCTTCGGCATCGTCGCGGCGAAAGTCAATCGACAGCCGACGGAAGCCCGGCGTTTTTAGCTGTGTGAAATCCTCGTCGGAGTATATGGCGAAGAACCGGGGCGGGTCCGTCCATTCGTCATCGAACACGCCTTCGTGATTCATGCCGCCGTAGACAACGATCAAGGCGATTCCGCCGGGACGCAATGAACGCCTGACAGCAGCAAGGGCGCTCGGGAAGAGGTCCTTTTTGACATGCAGGAGTGAGTTCATGGCAAATACGCCGTCGAATTCGCCAACGTGGAAGTCGGGGTCGGTGAAGTCTCCAACCCTGGCATCGAGACCTCGGCTCATCGCAAGATCGACGTTTGCAGGGGAAAGGTCGATCGCAACGATGGGGAAGCCCTGCTTGGCCACATATGCGGCACCCTGACCGGCTCCAGCGCCTAGCTCGAGGATCGATGCTCCCGGATCGAGACGACTTAGAAAGCCATCGACGACGTCGGAACGCCATCCCTCAAACACGTTGGTGTTGCGGCGTTCTGCATCGAAGTCGTACGCATCACGCAGCGTGTCGATGTGTTCATTCATTGGCTTAGAGCGGTGGTCGGTCGATGGTGCCGAACAACCGGTCGCCCATGTCGCCGAGACCGGGGACGATGTAATACGTGTCGTTGAGACCAAGGTCGGCAGCAGCGGCGACGATGCGAACATCGGGATGGTCTTTGTACATCCGGGCGACACCCTCGGGTGCGGTCACCACACACAGGCACGTGATGTCGGTGGCTCCGGCTTCCTTGGCCTTGTCAACAGCCCAGGAAAGCGAACCGCCCGTGGCGAGCATCGGCTCGAGGATCAGCACCGAAGCGCCATCGACCTGGGGGAGATTGACATAGTACTCAACGGGTTCTGCGGTTTCCTCGTCGCGTTGCAGCCCGGCGAAACCGACCTTGACGTTTGGCATCAGGTCGACCACGGCGTCGAGCATTCCGAGGCCGGCTCTGAGGACGGCAACTGCAACGACGTCAGCGAGGACGTAACCCTTTGTTTCACCCATCGGTGTCTGGACGGGGCCTGCAATCGTCGGGACTCCCTTGGTGGCTTCCATCACGAGGACGTTGGTGAGACGCCTGGCGGCGGCCCGGAAGTGGTCGTTGCCCGTAGAGCCATCACGAAGGTTGGTCAGATAGTGCCGGGCAAGTGGATGGTCCACAACGGTCAAGTTCATTCGCATTCCTCCAGCGCAAGGTCGGTTCGTCGCAGGGTAGTTGTTGCGATCGCAGGCGGATTCTCCGCAAGTCGTTCTCAATGCTGGACGACTCTGCTTCGTTGGGCGGAGAAGCGACCTGCGCTGTCGCGCAGCTGCAGTTCGCTTTGCGAACTGCCAACGAACCAGCTCTGCTGGTTCGCCTACACTCCGCCCGACATGTTTGACACAATTAGCGATCGATTCGGCGACGTATTCGCCAAGCTACGCGGCAAGGGGCGGCTCTCAGAGGCTGACGTCGATGCGGCGCTGCGCGAAGTGCGTCTCGCTCTGCTCGAAGCAGATGTCAACGTCGTCGTCGTCAAGTCATTCCTGGCCCGCGTCAAGGAACGGGCCCTCGGCGAGGACGTCGCCAAGAGTTTGACCCCTGGACAACAGGTGATCAAGATCGTCCATGAGGAGCTGATCAACACACTCGGTGAGGAAGCTCCACTCAAACGCCCTGCAGCGCCACCACTCGTGATCCTCATGGCCGGCCTACAGGGTTCGGGTAAGACGACTTCAGCGGCAAAGCTCGCCAAGCTGCTGAAGCGCAAGGGAAAGAGGCCGTTGTTGGTCGCCGCTGACTTGCAGCGCCCCGCCGCCATCGATCAGCTGGAGACGCTTGGCAAGCGAGTCGGAGTGCCCGTCTTCGTCGACAGGAAGACCAAAGCTCCCAAGCTGGCCAAGGCTGCGCTGAAGCACGCCCGACTCGAGGGCAACAACGTCGTCATCATCGATACGGCCGGTCGTCTCCAAGTGGATGACGAACTCATGAAGGAGCTGGCCGCGGTGCGCAAGGTGGCGGATCCTGACGAGACACTGCTGGTCGTCGATGCGATGACCGGTCAGGAAGCCGTCAACGTTGCCAAGGGTTTCCTCGACTACACCGAGTTGACTGGTTTGGTGATGACCAAGCTCGATGGCGACGCCCGTGGTGGGGCCGCCATTTCGGCTCGTGAGGTTACCGGCTGTCCGATCAAGTTCGTCGGTCTGGGGGAGGGTCTTGACGATCTAGACGTGTTCTATCCAGAACGTATGGCTTCCCGGATTCTCGGGATGGGTGATGTGCTCACACTCATCGAGAAGGCAGAAAGCGCGTACGACGAGGAGACGGCGGCCGTCGCCGCCGAGAAGCTGCGAACTGCGAGCTTCGACCTCGAAGACTTCCTGGAGCAGTTCCAACAGCTAAGAAAAATGGGACCGCTGCAAAACTTGGTTAGTATGCTGCCCGGCGCCGGACAGGCGCTTCGTGACGTTGAGGTGAATGAGAAAGACCTGAACCGTGTCGAGGCCATCATCAGGTCGATGACTCCCACGGAGCGTCACAACCCGAAATCCATCAACGGAAGTCGGAAGCGGCGCATCGCGGCCGGATCGGGAACCCGACCGCAGGACGTCAATGCGGTCCTCAAACAGTTCTCGGAAGCACAAAAGATGATGAAAATGATTGCCGGAGGAAAGAGCCCGATACCGGGGCTGAGTCTTCCGGGACTAGGTCGAAGCAAGAAGAGGTGAAGTAGATGTCGGTCAAGATCCGCCTGACGCGGATGGGCAAGAAGAAGCAACCGTCGTATCGCGTCGTAGTGGTGGATTCGCGCAAACCGCGCGATGGGGCATATCTCGAGCAAATCGGTCGTTACGACCCACGCGCCGAGCCTTCACTCGTCGAAATTGACAACGAGCGAGCCCTGGACTGGTTGCAGAAGGGCGCCCAGCCCACAGAACGTGCCAAGAAGTTGCTGGAGATCTCCGGTGCCTGGACTCGCTTCGCCATCGATCGCGGCGAGATTCACACCGTCGGTACCGCGGCGACCGCACCTGAGCCAACAGCGGCACCCGAGCCGGCTCCAGAGCCCACGCCAGAACCATTAGCCGTCGTTGAGGCCGAAGAAGAGCCAGCCGAAGAGCCGGCGGCAGAGCCGGCGGCAGAAGACAGCGCAGACGACAGTTCAGAAAAGGTGGATGAGTAGTGGAACAGGGTGAGATAGTCGAGAAGGTTGTTCGCTACGTAACCGAACAGATCGTTGACGACGCTTCCAGCGTCGAAGTTGAGGTCATTTCTGATGGTGAGGACTCGGTTGTTGCCGAGGTGCGCACCGCCAAGAAAGACATGGGTCGCGTCATCGGACGCCGGGGACGGGTGGCGCGTGCTATTCGCTCGGTTGCCAGAGCCGGTGGCGACGAAGAGGGTCTTGACGTGCAGGTTGAGTTCCTCGACTAGCACCCCGTCCGGTTCGTCGGATCAGTCAATAAAGATTGGCTACGTTCGGCGCGCCCACGGGATCAAAGGCGCCGTAATCGTACGGCCGCTAACCGACGATCCGAGCAGGTTTGCGGTTGGGGAGGTCTTGGCTACCGACCGCACCGAGCCGTCCTCAGTCACCGTCAGCACGTCCCAGCCACACAAAGATGGCTTATTGGTAGGTTTCGAGGGTATTCGTGACCGCAACCAGTCGGAGGCCCTACGGGGCCTCTCGTTCTTTATCGATCCACAGGAACGCCGCGACCTCGAAGACGACGAGTATTGGCCTGAGCAGTTGGTTGGCTTGTCGATGGTCGATGGCGAGGGTCGTGGACTCGGAGAAGTGGTCGAGGTCATCACCGGTGCCGCCCAAGACCGTCTCCGGGTGCAAGCGGATTCCGAATTCTTTGAAGTCCCGTTTGTGGCCGCCATCGTTTCCGTGGTCGACGTTGCGGGCGGGGTGGTCGTTGTCGATCTGCCGGACGGGATGGTCGAGCCGCAACCGTCGTAGACGTCGGGGGACGGGGCCTTCCAACGCCTCCGGAGCGTATGTCGTTTGACATTTGGTCGATGTTCATCGAATATACGAAAAATCTCGTGCATTGTGACAGATATGACTGAATCAAAACTCAACCCGGGGATGAAGACCTTCGTCGCGGTCTGGGCCGGTCAGTTTGTCTCTCTCGTCGGCACCGCATTAACAGGGTTTGCGCTTTCGATCTGGGTCTACCTGGAGACCGGTTCGGCCACCCAGCTGTCGTTTGTCCTCCTCGCCTCACAGCTTCCCCAGATCCTCTTCACCCCGATCGCAGGTGCCCTCGTCGACCGGTGGGATCGACGCTGGGCGATGATCGTTGCTGACACCGGTGCAGGGGTGGGCACGCTGGCGATCGCACTGCTCCTGTTCACCGGCAACCTCGAGATCTGGCACCTCTACATCACCTTGGCCATATCTGGCATCTTCCAGTCCTTCCAGTGGCCGGCCTATTCGGCTGCAACGACGCTGCTTGTGTCGAAGGAGCAATACGGGCGGGCCGCCGGAATGGTGCAGATGGCTGAGGCCGTCGGCCAGGTCATCGCCCCCGCTCTTGCCGGTGTCCTGTTGGTCTTTGGGGGGTTGAAGATGATCATCTTCATAGACGTTGCCAGCTTCCTCGTTGCGGTTGCCACGCTGCTGATCGTTCGATTCCCCAAGCCGGAGCAATCAAAGGCGGGAGCCGAGGCCTCCGGTTCGCTGTTGAGTGAGGCCAGGTTTGGGTGGACCTACATCAAGGAACGACACGGACTTATGGCCCTGCTCGTCTACTTCTCGAGCGTCAACCTGGTGTTCGGCTTTGTCGGGGTGCTTTCGTTCCCGCTGATCCTTGGCTTTGCCGACGAGGTCGCTGTTGGCAATATCTTCAGTGCCGCCGGTGTGGGGATGGTGGTTGGCAGCATCATCATGAGCGTGTGGGGTGGCCCAACGCGTCGTGTGCTTGGTGTGCTCGGCGCAGACCTGGTTCTCGGGTTTGCGCTGATTGGCTTTGGCATGAGCGCCTCATTGACCCCGGTGATCATCGGAGCGATCGTTGGCTTCACGGTCATTCCAATAGCCAACGGATCGAGTCAGGCGCTTTGGCAGGCGAAGGTTGAGCCAGATGTGCAAGGAAGGGTGTTTGCGGTACGCCGGGTAGTAGCCCAGATCGCCGGTCCCGTTGCGTTGTTGATGGCTGGGCCACTGGCTGACAACGTCTTCGAACCCATGCTTCAAGAAGGCGGCGCACTGGCGGACAGCGTCGGCAGTGTCATCGGGGTGGGACCCGGCAGAGGAATTGCGTTCTTGTTCATCATCCTCGGAGGACTATCGATCGTGTTCACAATCATCGCCTACATGTACCCACGGCTACGCAACTTGGAAGACGAACTCCCCGACTACGACGAAATCGAGGCGGTGCCCGAGCTAGCGACCGAGCTGGCGACCTGAAGCCCCCCAGCCCTTTGTGTTCTTGCGTACGTAGGCGCGGCATAAGCGATATGTGCTACGCAAGAACGGTCCAATCCGGCGGTTGATGGGACCGTCGTTGCATGGTCGGGAGCGGTGATACCGTTGCCCAATGTTCTCGTCGCCAGATCGTGACCTTGCGGTCGACTTCATAACCGGTCGTCGCCCCACCGAGGGCCTCTTTGCAGAAGCGCGACGGCTTCGTGATGAAGGCAAAGGCCGAACCATCACCTACTCGCGCAAGGTCTTTGTTCCTCTGACCACGCTGTGTCGCGACACCTGTACCTACTGCACATTTGCCAACCCTCCTGGCGCCGGTGGCGAATACCTGACTCCCGAAGACGTAATGACCATCGTCACAGCGGGAGAGTCTCATGGTTGTACCGAGGCGCTATTCACCCTTGGTGACAAGCCGGAGGATCGTTGGCCGCAGGCCACCGAGTTCCTGGAGCGACATGGAGCGACGTCGACCATCGACTACGTGAGAATGCTCACCGAGCGGGTCAACACCGAGACGTCGCTGTTTCCTCACGCCAACCCCGGTCTCATGGACGACGACGTGCAGGCAGCACTACGTCCGTCGAACCCCTCGATGGGTCTGATGCTCGAGAACATCTCCCCGCGGCTGATGGAGCCAGGTATGCCCCATCACAACTGTCCTGATAAGGATCCCGAACTACGGGTGGCCACCATCGAAGCGTCAGGGCGGCAGCGGGTACCCTTCACATCCGGTGTCTTGGTCGGAATCGGAGAAACGCCCGACGAGGTAGTCGATTCGCTGTTCGCTCTAGCGGAACTGCAAAGCAGGCACGGCTCCATCCAAGAGGTGATCGTGCAGAACTTCCGTGCAAAAGCGGACACCCGAATGCGCCGCGACGCAGAGCCAACGGTTCAGTACTTCGCCAGAGTCGTTGCGGTGGCGAGGTGGATATTCGGCCCGGAGATGAATCTGCAGGTTCCCCCAAATCTCACCGAGGATTTTGGCGTCTATCTCGATGCAGGAATCAACGACTGGGGCGGAGTCTCCCCACTCACGATCGATTGGGTCAACCCTGAGGCGCCGTGGCCGAACCTCGACAAACTGGACCGGGTGACCCAGGAGCAAGGCTTCACTCTCCAACCCCGGTTGCCCGTTTATCCCGAATTCATCGATGAGCACTGGATCGACCAGGGGCTGCTACCGAAGGTGCGATCCGCAGTCGGGGGAGAAGGCTACGCTCGGCTCTCGATGATGGAGGAGTCCAACGGATGAGAGAGTCGATCACGTTCCTCAGGCTCCGGCCGACCGAAACGGTCAACGAGCTTTGGGTTGCCACCCGTCGCCGCGAGGGGACAACAGCAGTAGAGATTGATGGGCTCACCGAAGACCAACGTCAGGCAACTCTCGCCGGCGGCCTTGTTCCGGTGTCGATCGGACTCGCCGACACTGACCCACTTGCATGGGTGATTGAGCCAGGTGAGGTCAAGGCCACGCTGCGGAGGAAGATCCCTGGCTGGCGCCTCACCGTCAGCGACAACGGTGATCGCGCAGCGGTTCTCGATGCGGTTGCCCGCACCCGATGTGGGTTCCTCAGAACCGGCCGTAGCAAGGTGGCCGACGCCGTTGCGCTTGCCAACCTCCCCGGGCTCGATGTCCGGGTGTCTGTGTTCGTTGACTCCCCCGACGATGCGGTACGTGCTGTCGCCAGCGGTGCCCGTGACTTGCTGTTACGTGGCTGGGACACCGATGCCGTCGGAAATCTGCGCAAGAGATTCAACGAGTATGAACTGATTGAGCGGGGGGCAATTCCGCCGGCGGTCACCGTCGATGAGGCCCGAACAGAACTCGACGAAGAGCTGTTCACTGCCTATCTCGGCCAAATCGACGGCAGCGGGGCCGTCCGCCCCCGCTACGAGTGGGCGCCGGGGATGGACATGGACCCTCCCATTCCAGAAGGTCGGGTTTCTGCGCAGTGGGCGGATCCGGCGTGGACGGGGGAGCAGCACGAGCTGGATCCAACATCTCTCGAGCCGGAGTTCGCTGCCATCCTGCAGCGTTCCCTTGATGGCTCAGCGCCAACTCGTGATGAGATCGAGCGGCTCTTCCGCGCCCGCGGTACGGAGGTTGATGCGATCGCAACGGTTGCCGACCGTTTGCGGAAGCGGACCAACGGTGACGTGGTCACCTATGTCGTCAACCGCAACATCAACTACACGAACCAGTGCACGTTCAAATGTGGTTTCTGCGCATTCTCCAAGGGTCCGCGTTCGCTGAACCTGCGTGGCGAACCGTATCTGATGGCGATACCGCAGGTTGTGGAGCGCTCGGTTGAAGCGTGGAACAGGGGAGCGACGGAGGTATGTCTTCAAGGTGGAATCCACCCCGAGTTCACTGGTGATTTTTATGTGAATCTTGTCGAGTCGATCAAGGAGTACCTACCGGAAATGCACATCCACGGCTTCACGCCGTTGGAGGTGTGGCAGGGCGCCGAGACTCTCGGCGTTCCGGTTCGTGACTATCTGATTCGACTCAGCGACGCAGGGCTGGGCACGCTGCCCGGTACCGCGGCCGAGATTCTCGACGACGATGTGCGGCTGCATCTGTGTTCGGACAAGATTCGCACGTCGCAGTGGGCCGAGGTGATGATTACCGCACACGAGCTTGGCTTGAAATCGACGGCAACCATCATGTTCGGGCATATCGATTCGCCGGTCTCGTGGGCGAACCACTTCGAGGTGCTGCGTTCGATCCAGCGCCGCACCGGAGGCATCACCGAAATCGTCCCGCTGCCGTTTGTGCATATGGGTGCCCCGATCTTCTTGCTTGGCCAAGCTCGGCCTGGGCCAACTTGGGATGAAGTGCTCCTCATGCACTCGGTCGCCCGTATCGCCTTCGATGGTCTTGTCGACAACATCCAGGCCTCATGGGTCAAGCTCGGTCTCAATGCAGGCGGTCGTCTTCTCAACGCCGGATGCAACGACCTGGGCGGTACCTTGATGGACGAAACCATCTCAAGAGCTGCCGGCGCTTCCCACGGTACGTTCATGGAATCATCCGACATGGAAGACCTAGTCCGCTCCGTCGGCCGCACCCCCGCAAGACGCAACACGCTCTACGAAGTCCTAGAAACGTCCGCACCCAAGTAAGCCCTTTTGGGAGCGCTCACGTCTTCCCCCTCCCGATCCGGCCTCTCCCTACTGGTCGCTGCGCCGATCTCGTGGAGGGCTGTTGGAGTTCGCTCCGTGAACTCCCAAGGAACTGCCATTGGCAGTTCCCGCAATCCCCCCTTGATGGGGGGATCGGACGAGCGCAGCTCGTGGGAGGGGGGTGAGGAGGTTAGGGGGTCTGTCGGTATGGAGTCTTCGCAGGAGACTCCCAAGGAACTCAGCGAAGTTGAGTTCTCATCTACCGGGGTCTGTCGGTATGGAGTCTTCGCAGGAGACTCCCAAGGAACTCAGCGAAGTTGAGTTCTCATCTACCGGGCTCTTTCTTGGAGGGTTACCGCGGTGCCGGACATGGTGATCAGCATGCGGGTTCCGACTGCGGTGTACTGCATCGTGACGCCGACGACGGCGTGGGCGCCGCGTTCGACAGCTTCATCTACGAGACCTTCGATTCCGACTTCGCGACCCTTGGCCAGAGTGGCTCCGACCTGACGGAGATCACCACCGGGTGCTTCCACCGCAACCTCGGCGGTGACGACGCCGAGATACGTGTGGACATCCCAATTTGCAAGCTCTGGCGTAGTCGCCACGACCGGACGCCAGGTGGCGCGGCCATCGGCACCGGTCACCCAGCCCTGGGCGGAGCGCTGCCACTCTGCTCCCCACCGTCGGCCGAGCCCATAGTCGGCTTCCCGGACCGCCGGCATGGGGCCGGGGATCCGGTCGGCATCGGGTCGGAGATCGACGACAACGTGTGGAGACGAATCGGTGGCTGGAGTCTGGGTCTCCGCGGTTGGCTGTGTCTCGGCTTGCGGCTTGACAGCCGTTTCTTGCTTGCGAGCGGAGCCCCACTCGGACTTGTCGGCCTCGGCAACCCGCGTCGATCTGGTGCTGGTGGCGATCTGTTTGCCAGCTTCGATTCGCTTCTGGGCGACGGTCATCGCCTGATCTAGTCGAGATCGAGCCTGAAATCTGTCATCACGGATGCTGCCGCCTCCGGCTGGTGTATCTCCGGACGCAGCTGGAGCGGTCGCCTCGCTGCTGCCCACCGTTGTATCTGCAGGTCTGATAGGTTCCACCAAGTCGTTTACCCCCGTACCCGCAATCAGAATACCCTGTCCCCGTGCGAATAAACGTAATCACCATCTTTCCGGAATTCTTCGACTCCCCATTGCAGGTCAGTCTTGTGGCCCGCGCTTGTGAGGAAGGCCTGCTCGCAGTCGAGGTTGTGGACCTGCGACCGTTTGGGAAAGGCTTCCATAGGCAGCTTGATGATGCGCCATTTGGCGGCGGACCCGGCATGGTGATGATGCCGGCCCCCATGGCTGAAGCTCTGGCACCGTTTGCATCATCACGCCGGATCCTGCTCGCAGCGGCGGGAGCACCATTAACCCAAAACCGGCTGGACGATTGGGCGGAAATGGACGAGATAACCCTTGTTTGCGGACGCTATGAAGGGGTCGACCAGCGAATCGCCGACAATTTCATCGACGAGGAAGTCTCTCTTGGAGACTATGTCCTGCTCGGCGGGGAAGTCGGTGCGCTTGCGATCATCGAGGGAGTGACTCGGCTACTTCCGGGTGTTGTCGGCAATCCGGAATCGATCGCTACGGAGAGCTTTCGCGGTGGTCTTCTCGAGGAACCGCAGTACACCAGGCCCGCTGATTACAACGGGTTGACGGTGCCGGAGGTCCTGATCTCGGGAGACCATGCCAAGGTTGAGGAGTGGCGACAACAGCAACGCCTGAACCGGACCAGGCAGCGTCGTCCCGACCTGCTCGGTGATGCGGATCAGTCCGCGTAAGCAAAGGAGTTAGCGGAAACCGAAGACCTCGGGTAAACTCCCGGCTTCGAGTTTTTCTTTTCCCTCATTCGGAGGAACCCCGTGAATACGGTCGACCAAATCGAGTCCGCATACTTGCGCGACGATATACCGGACTTTGCCCCAGGCGACACTGTGCGTGTCAACGTGCGCGTCGTTGAAGGCGGCCGTGAACGTGTGCAGCTATTTGAAGGCGTTGTTATCGCCCGCAATGGTGGAGGCGCTCGAGCGTCGTTCACCGTTCGCAAGCTCAGCTTCGGTGTCGGTGTCGAGCGGATTTTCCCGCTGCATGCACCCATCATCCATTCCATCGAGGTAATCCGCCGCGGCGATGTGCGTCGCGCCAAGCTCTACTACCTGCGTGATCGTGTCGGTAAGGCCGCACGTATCAGGGAGAAGCGGGACTGATCCCGTTTCCACGATGAGCGAGCTACCCGGGTATCACGACGAGGATCCCACCCCTGACGACTTCGGCGCGGTAGCTGGTCCCGACGTTCCGACAGAAGAGTCGGACGATGACAAATCCCGATTCTCCGAGGCTTGGTCTTTCCTCAAGGAGCTGCCCTTTCTGATCATCGGTGCGTTGATCGTTGCCGTCCTGGTCAAATCGTTCCTTATCCAGGTCTTCTGGATTCCATCGGGATCGATGGAGGAGACGCTCCAGGTTGGCGACAGAGTCATCGTCAACAAGCTCGCCTACCGGTTTGGGGAGCCGGGTCGCGGTGATGTTGTCGTATTCGAGCCGGAGACTTTCGAGTCCGAATCGGTGCCGACCAAGGTCTCGCGCAATCTGCTGGAGTCGGTTGGCCTGCGGACACCCGAATCGGATTTGATAAAGCGAGTGGTCGGTTTGCCGGGGGAGACGGTTGAGATCAAGGATGGGCAGCTCTTCATCGATGATGCTCCCCTCCAGGAACCCTATCTGCCTCCAGATGTGCGCATGAGCGACTTCGGCCCTGAGGTGATCCCGGACGACAGTTACTTCGTCATGGGAGACAACCGCGGTTCGAGTAGGGACAGCCGCGTCTTTGGTGCCATCGAGGGAAGCCGAATTGTTGGCCGTGCCTTCTCTGTTGTGTGGCCGCCCGATCGTTGGGGCGGGCTCTGAGCGAGCCGCAGAGTCTCGATGAATTGAGGCTTGCGCACGCGGCTTCCGAACTGGCTGCGGTGGACCCCCGGCTCGCCGGTCTTGTCGACGAGAACGGGTCGCCGCCCCTGTGGGGTCGTCGTGGCGGTTTCCCAACCCTCGTCAAGATCGTTCTCGAACAGCAGGTCTCGCTCGACAGTGCCGCCGCCGCCTTCGCCAAGCTAGAAGCGACAGTCGCAGTTGAACCCGAGTGTTTCCTCACGCTTGACGATGCCGAGCTGAAGACCATTGGGTTCAGCAGACAGAAGGCTGGCTACTGCCGAGGCCTCGCCACCCAGATCATCGAGGGAAGTCTCGATCTGGACTCGCTGGCATCGCTGCCGGACGACGAGGCGCATCGGGTGTTGACCGCGGTCAAGGGGATTGGTCCGTGGACTGCCGACGTCTATCTCCTGTTCGCATTGCGCCGACCCGACGTCTGGCCGATGGGGGACCGTGCTCTTGTGGTCTCGATGGCAGAGAATTTGCCGCTCGATGAGGTCCCCAGCTATGACGAAGCCGCCTCCATTGCCGAGCAGTGGCGGCCGTGGCGATCTGTTGCGGCGAGGGTGCTGTGGCACTCGTATCTGAAGAACCGGGGCAGGAGTCTCGACTAGAACTCTGGCTTGTCACAGGGTTTGCTGATACTCATTGTTGGCAGGGTCTATGGCTAGTGACCCACCTACCGACCTAGGAACGCTTAGTATGCGAACCCGCTTCAAAGAATGCAGGAGAGGCAATGGGCGAGGAAGACCTCGAACGTTACGAAACCGATGTCGAGCTACGGATCTACAAGGAGTACCGCGATGTGCTCCCGCTGTTCCGCTATGTCATCGAAACCGAGCGCCGCTTCTACCTTGCCAATGAAGTGGAGTTGCACACCCGCCGCTCTGAAGGGTCGGTCTACTTCGAGTTGGAGTTGAACGACGCATGGGTATGGGACATGTACCGGCCGGCACGGTTCGTCAAGAGCGTCAAGGTGATGACGTTCCGCGACGTAAATATCGAAGAGCTCGAGCCAAGCTCGGCCCTGTAAGCAACAGAAATCTCGGTTCGTTCGGCGAGGCGGTTGCTTCCCGTTTTCTCGCAGACCGCGGCGCCACCATTGTCGATCGGAACCTGCGTATCGGTCGCGGTGAGCTTGATCTTGTTGTATCCCTTGATGGTGAGCTTGTGGCGGTTGAGGTCAAGACCGGTTCGGTGGGGCCCGGCAACGACCCGATTCACCACTTCGACGACGCCAAGCAGTATCAAGTGCGGGCCCTTGCGACCCAACGTGGTGTCTACCGGGTCGACTACCTGGGGGTCGCAGTTTCAGCGGCCGGGGTGACCATTCGTTGGCTGCCACGGGTCTGCTGACGAGTAGCCGTTGCGCCGGAGCTCTTTGAACCAGCATCCCCGATGCCAGTGACGGCGGAGGTCGGGGGCGTGCTCTGGGACGATGACAAGGTGACCAACTCCGGCGACGATATCTCCAGCGCATCCAGGGCATGTATATGTCTTGCGAGCTTGATAAGGCTGGATGACGTTGACGACGAGCGGTCCGAGTGCGGAGTCCATCAGCCGAACACAGCCCACAGGGCTACCACCATGGTGTTCACGGTGAACGGAATGGCGATCGCCAGGTCGGCGGTCCTGTTTTCTTGCTGACGGAACGGATTGAATCCCACGGCGCGGAGCGTAGTGGTCCGGTGCGGGTTATTGGTGGCGTCGACGTTGCAGCGACTCGGGTCGTTATTGTTCACGGAATGAGCGACTCTGGTTTTGTTCTCACCAAGGATGTTGGCGCAGTTCGATGGTTGACCCTGCACCAACCGGCTCGCAGGAACGCCGTCCCCGCCAACGGGTGGGCTGAGATTGGTGATGCGCTCGATCGCTTCGCCGATTCAGAGCAACGTGCTGTCGTGCTGACCGGATCGGGCGAAGACTTCTGTTCAGGGGCCGACCTCAACCTCAGCGAGCTCGACGATCTGCGCAGCCCTGCAGTTGGCCGCCAATACATGAAGGGTCCCGGGCGAGCGGCCAACGCTCTCCATCGGCTACCGAAACCTTCGATTGCCGCCGTCGACGGCGTGGCAGTCGGAGCCGGCATGAACCTGGCGCTTGGTTGCGACATTGTGGTTGCGACAGATCGAAGCCGCTTCTCCGAGGTGTTCGTCAAGCGTGGTCTTACGTTGGACTTCGGAGGGACGTGGTTGCTGCCGCGCCTCGTCGGTCTGGCCCGCGCCCGTGAGCTTGCCCTGACCGGTCGCATCGTCGACGCCGCAGAGGCTCTCGAGATTGGCTTGGTAAGCCGGGTTGTGGCCGCGGAGGAACTACAAGAGGTGGTTGATGAGCTTGCCGCAGAGCTTGCGACTGGGGCTCCTCTCGCCCAACGGTTCATCAAGACCGGTCTGTCACGTTCGTTTGACCTGACCTTTGAGCAGGCACTCGCCTACGAGGACCAGGCTCAAGCAACGCTTCTCGCCTCAGACGATCTGCGTGAGGGCGTTGCCGCATTCTTGGAATCACGCGATCCCGATTTTGAGGGCGAATAGCTACTCGATGGTCAGTATGTAGGCACCGGGTCCGGTCCGAGCAAGGTCGGAGACGATGACCAGATAGGAGCCAAATTCCTCCGCTGTGAAGATGAGCCGCGGGTTGGTCCCAAATGGGCCGCCACCCGAGTTGTCGTCGTATGCGAGGGAGAAGTCGCCGGCGTTGTCCAGAGAGTCGATGTAGATCTCGGCATCGACCGTCACTGAATCGACCTCGATGGTTGCGGACTGTCCATCCCCGAGATCCAGCCAGAACCAGTCGACATCTCCGGGAAAGTCGATGTTGCCGTGGAGTTGGCCGGGCTTGGTGAGGACGATGCCGTCATCGGGGTCCTCCCATGGGGTCAACTCGGTCGAGCCGACCACGAGGTCCGATATCTCGCCTGTGCTCCAGCTGGTCACGACTGCAAGGTGCGGGCCGAGTAGCGAGGTGCGGACTGTGGCAACCTCTCCGCCGCCCTCGTTCTCGTCGGCGTAGGTGAGGGAGAAGCCGTCGATTGTCATCACCTCGACGGCGGTATCGGAGTCGCCGTTCGTCGAGATATCAACCTTGGTGAACAGCGGTACTTCGAACGTGAAGGCTTGCTTGTCCCAGAAATGGGCGACTCGAATCTGGTGGCTTGCGTCGGTCCCTCCACTCGGGGGCAGACGGTCACCAATTTCGGAGTTGACGGACGACTCTTTCATCGCCTCGATTCGATCGGCGACATCGCTCATCGAACCGGAGATTCCATATTCGGTTGCGAGCTGAAAGTTGGTCACCCCGATGACGTTGCCGTCGCCATCGACAAGAGCTCCGCCGCTCTGACCGCCGACTACGGCCGCATCGGACTGGAGGAACGTCCAGCCCTCGGATTGCCACTCCCTAATCCGGGACAAGATCCCTTCAGAGATGGTCGGCTCCGGGTTGCGCTCGGGCTCGGCTGGGTACCCGATCATGTAGACGGAGCTACCGATGGGTAGCTCCTCGCCATTGCCTGCCGGGAGCGGGTCGGGAAGGCCGGTTATGTTGCTCACATCAACTATTGCGAGGTCGGCGAGCAGGTCGGTGCCGATCACCTGGGCTGAGTTCGTCGATCCTCCGCCGGGGAAGCTGACCCGGACGGTGCGTTGCGGCCAGACGACGTGGGCTGCGGTGAGCAGGATGTTGTGCTCGATGAGAATCCCGCTACCGGTACCGATGTCTGTTTCGACAAACGCGATTGAGGGCGAGACCTGCTCGAATACCTCGATAGCGGTCGGAGTCTCCGGTGCGGCAATGACTGCAGGTGCGGAGGTTGTGCTCGATGTCGAGTTCCCCACAGGGTCGCTGCCAGTGCACCCCGCAAGGGTGATAGCCACGGTGACCAGAGCCACCCCAATCCGATACCGCACTTGTCCTCCCTGTGTCGAATGGGTCATTGCAGTTTGATCCTGCAGTTGACCGCTAGCAAATTAGCGACCGAATCGTGAGTCACGAGCATTGTCTCGGCCCGATGAATAGGCTCGGTCAGGATCACCGTGAGGGGACAGTCATGGCCAGGCCACAGATCAGCTTCGCAACTTTCAACCTGCGCAATCTCCAGTTGCCCGGGGCGCCGACCTATCCGGGGGTCAAGCCGCTAACGAAGTCGCAGTACGCAGCAAAGATTGATTGGATCGCGGGCATGGTCCGCAACTTGGAGGCCGATGTAATCGGTTTCCAGGAGCTTTGGGATGCGGAGGCCTTGGAAGATGTGTTCTTGGCCGCTGGGGTGCGGGACGGCTACGACCTGGTGACGTCGGATCAAACCGGTCGCATCAACAACGCCGTTGCGGTGCGGGCACCACATCAGAGACGGTTCTCGACCTGGATCGATAGGTTTCCCGACGACTTCACGCTGCGGAAGCGGGGTGGGGCCACTGGCGAGGACCCTGATCTCCAGATCGCCGTCGACATCGACAACTTCTCCCGTCCGGTCCTGCGGGTCACCGTCCGGCCGGAGATTGATGGGGTTGACGAGGTGCCGTCGATAGCGGTGTTCGTAACTCATCTGAAGTCAAAGTTGCCGACCCGCTTGGACGCGGAGGACCGCAAGACACCAGGCCTCACGCCATCGGATCGGCGAGCGCTTGGTGCAGCGCTGTCGACGATCAGAAGGACGGCGGAGGCAGCGGCATTGCGCATGGTCATCAATTCAGCGATGTCATCAACGGCCGTGCCGGTGGTGGTGATGGGTGATGTCAACGACGGTCAGCTATCCAACACAGTGAACATCCTGTCCGATCGACCCAAGTATCGGTTGTTTGCCTCCTCTGGGCTGGGCCGGCGGTCTTCGAACGGGCTCTATTCGACAGCAACGATGCAGGAGTACCGCAGCCTGCGTGATGTGTACTACACCTACATCTTTGAAGGAATCCGCGAATCGCTGGATCATGTGCTGGTCTCGCAGCACTTCTATGACTATTCGGACAACCGGGTCTGGTCGTTCAACGAGATGCGGATACTCAACGATCACCTCGAGGACGAGGACGAAGACATTCATCTGTCGGACCACGCCGTGGTGAAGGCAACCTTCGACTACAACCCGGCGGAGTAGCCCGCCATTGCCAGCGGTCTCGGCGTCGTGTCACAGCCGTCCCATACCTTGGGGTCATGCTTTCTTGTATTACATCTGTTGTCCTTGTTGGAGCCGAGCCTCGTGCGGTGAACGTCGAAGTGTTTGTGGGTGGTGGGAAACCGACGTTTCATATTGTTGGGTTGCCGGATGCTGCGGTCCGGGAAGCCAAGGAACGGGTGCGAGCTGCAATCCAGGCTTCGGGGTTCACGTTTCCCGGCCGGCGGGTGATTGTGAATCTGGCCCCTGCCGACGTCCCCAAGGGTGGGTCAGCGTACGATCTGCCGATTGCTCTGGGAGTGCTGGTGGCGTCCAAAGCTATCCCGCCGATGGCGCAGGCTGTGGTAGCGCTTGGCGAGCTTGCTCTCAATGGAACAGTTCGCCCGGTACGAGGAGGGCTGGGAGCGGCAATGGTGGCCGGCGCCGCGGGTCTGCGCTGTCTGTTGCCTCCGGATGCCGCGGCCGAAGCTGCGACTCTTGGTGACACCCCACTGAGTGCGGTGCGCAATCTCGAAGAGGCGGTTGCGGTGGCGCTTGGGGAGTCATCGGGTTGTGCGATCCCAGTGCTGGCGGCTGAGACTGCTGTCGTGGCCGACTTGAGCGAGGTGCGGGGTCAACTGCTGGTGCGACGAGCCCTCGAGATCGCTGCGGCGGGTGGCCACCATGTACTGATGACGGGACCACCTGGGGCGGGCAAGACCATGCTGGCAAGGGCGCTGCCGAGCATCCTGCCGCGATTGGAAGGCTCTGAGGTTGGCGATGTTGCCCTCACCTGGGCAGCTGCCGGTGCGGCTAGGCCGAATCCGACGCTGGCGCCTTTCCGGGCACCCCATCACTCGGCGTCGCTGGCCGCGTTGATCGGCGGTGGCTCGGGCATCCCGGTTCCCGGTGAGACCGCGTTGGCACATAAAGGTGTTCTGTTCTTGGACGAGTTGGGTGAGTTTCCGGTTCATCTGTTGGATGCGC
>JAAETI010000244.1 GCA_024228555.1 bacterium
CCCACCGGCAAGGGAAGGAAACGCTGGATGAACCGATGGAAAGGTGCTCTCAACGCCTTCGCCATCACCTTCGAAGGCCGCATCCTCCCCACCGACAACTAGACATGCCAACGGCAGTTACACCAATTATCGGACAGTCCCGTTCTCGAGGACACCTGGGAGTCTTCGGGAATGGCCGACTTGATTGAAGGAGAAATCGAGACACTAGATATGCTCGGAGAGGCCATGGGTGATCCTGAGTTCTGGGACAGTTGGTACGACATGTGGGGGGCTTGGGGGAATCTGCTGGTGGGGATGCCCGAATACGCATATGTTGATGTCACGTTCTGTGGGTGGACGATGTGCGCTGGGGTCTCTATCCATGGAGGATCGGTGTCGTTTGACACGGGAGCTGCCGGGTCTGCGGGGGCTTCTATCGACTTGGGGTTCAGAACGACGACACCTGACCAGATTGACATGTTCGATAGAGAGGGACATCCCAATGCTCCTGAGGGTATGACCAACGCACTCACGATCGAGTATGGAGTGGGGCTCGGCGGCTACGGCGAGACGGGTGTCCGCAAAGATGGAGGCGCCTGGTTCGGCATTGGGGTCACCTTTGGGGGTGGATGGCAGGTTGGTCCGACGCAATCGTATGAGCTCTTCTCAATCTTCGGGTCATAGTGGAAGCGGGTTGACTGTGAACGCAATCAAACTTGGGCTGGTGTTGCTGGCACTCGCGGGATTTGGACATCTCACAACCGCCAGTGCAGATCGGAGGGCCGATACGATTATCGCCTTAGGTCGTAGAGGTGAAGAAGGCGCGCGTTGGTTCAAGAGGTTCCATCGGGCAACCGTTAAGTACGTTGCAGTTGTCGGGTTCCTGTCATTCTGTATTGGTTTGGCGTTGGTACTTGTCGAAAATCTTATGACGTAACCTCTGATGGCATCAGTGGCGTGACCAGGATCATTGAGGTGTACCAGAATCGGACAAACACACGATGGTTCAACCGGCCTGATGCACTACAACGCCCGCTACTACGACCCCCTCGTGGGCAGGTTCATCAGCGCCGATACGATCGTGCCCGACCCGTCGAATCCACAGGCGCTGAATCGGTACTCGTACGTCACCAACAATCCGGTGCGATACACGGACCCGACTGGGCATTGTCAATCGTGGGATGAGGAGGCTGGATGTATCATCCATGGCAATGGATGGAGTTATCGGTATGGGGTGGTTGTGCCTCAGGCTGCAGATGGGAGCACACCGTGGCGTTCACCATGGAGAGAGACGCCGGATTCCAGCCGCGGCATGACGATGGATGAGGTTCTCCAAATCGGCAATGAGCTGTTTGCTGAGATGGTGGGTGCGGGAGGTGGCTTGACCGACACGGTCCACTTTGATTCAGCAACGGGTATGTACGAGTGGACCATCGACCTGGATTCGCTTCCAGATGCTCTGAAGAAGGATCCAGATTTCGTGCTGGATTTCACTGCGGAGTGGGCGAATCGGGTGGGTAGCAAGTTGGAGGTTGGAGGGCATTTCCTTGCTTTCGCGGTTGATGCGGGCGAGTGGAAGGCGGGCTGGGATGTTGCGGGATTTGAGGGTCTCGTCTATGAGTTCAGCGAGACGTCGTTCAGTTGGGGGGCGGGCACTGCTGCTGCGTCTGCGACAGCCCGCTTCACGTGTAACCCAGGCAGCAACTTCTGGGGTTGTGTTGCTGCACCGGCTGTTGCGGGGTTGGCGGCTGGATACCTGGCTGACAACCTCGTTGCGACCCTGTTTTCCCCTCCCGAGGGCATGGGCTGAGATCATGATGAATTGGGGTAGTAGATGACGGACTCATCCACCTATCGGATCAAGTTATCGAATCCGATTGTTGTGCTGACAATCGGATTGGCGATAGCCGCGGTGGGTACAGTAGACGTCTTCTTTCCGGATGTGTTGGACGCACGAACAGGAATTGGCCGTACGGCGCAGCGCCTTGCGCCATTGTTCATCCCGGGTGGGCTGGTAATGGTGGCTCAGTCCCTCGTGAGGATTCGCAGGCGGGTTCTCAAGGTAGACGGATCGGCTATTCACAGTCCGTTCCATTGGAGCATGGCTCGTGGCACTGTGCCGTGGTCGAACGTGTTGGCCATAGAACCGGTCGGCGCGCCGTATGGAAGCAAACGCGGCCTTCGTGTTCGGGCCAGGGAAGGGCCTGGGACTGTGATCCCTTTGAACCTGCTAGAAGACGGAGAGCAACTGGAAGAGGATCTTCGGAAGAGACTCGCAGATCAGCAAGGCCCCAGTCCGCACGACAAGTAGCCTCGCTTTCAGCCAATGTGTTCAATGTTCTGTTTGATTTCGACCGTGGGGTGGCGGCCGTGGACGAGCTTGATCCATTTGTCTTGGGCGCGACGTTTCGCTGATTGTTCGAGTCGCAGCTGTTGTCTTCGGCTGATTTAGTTGATTCCGCTGGCGAGGGTTTTGAGGCGGGTTTTGGTGACGAGGGCGTCGATGAAGGTGATGACGAGTTGTTGGTCGTTGTCGGTCGGTAAGGGTCTATGGTGTTCTGCGCGGCGGAACACCACCGTCACGCGACGAAGATACCCAAGGGCCCACCGGATCAACAATCGGACGCGGGATAACCAGCGACCAGCCAACGCGCACGATTTCTGACCTTGGTCGGGATGTCGAGCATGCTGGGTTTCTTCGGAATTGGGCTCAGATCCTCGTCGATGACTCGAACGAAGTTCACGAGACCACAGATCAGATTCACGCAGAGAGCCTCGATGAGTTGCTCCGCAGCCTCACGGCTCACCTAACGCGAGAGCCCCTCCCCAGTCTGTTGAATGGGCTGAGCGATCTGGGGTTCTCGTGGCGCTCTGTTGCAAGACTCGCCGGCGTGTCGATCCCTGCGTTGCGCAAGTGGCGTCAAGGTGAATCGGCTTCCGGCGAGAACAGACAACGGGTTGCTCGACTTGCGGCTTTTTGCGAACTAGTCGGCGATCGGTATCTCATAGACGACGTCGCGGGGTGGCTGGAAACACCGATTCATGCGGACGCTCCAGCGTCAGGTCTGGATCTGCTTGCAGAAGACCGCTTTGATCTGGCGCTTCGACTCGCAAGCGATCAGAACACCGACCCGGAACTCATCCTCGATGACGTGCGTTCTGACTGGCGAGAGCGCTACGCGTCGAACGTGGAGGTCTTCGTAGCGGCTGACGGCATGCCCGCTCTCCGCCTCGGTGAAGGAGACTCTTGACGAACGAATCCCTTGAGTATCCAGCTTCAGCCGAGGACCTCTACCTTGCATCAACTCTCGAGGAGGTTGAGCACCATCGGCCAGTCCTAACCGGTGACATCTTTGCTGGCATCAGCATTCCGGGCATTGAGGGTGAGGGTCTCGCGACAATTCTTACGCACCCCTGCTCAATGCGAAGTGATGGAGTCCGACTTGCTGAGCGCCTACTCGTGGCGCGAGTTACCGAGTTTGAGGAAATCGCTCTTGAACGATGGGCGAATCACTTTGGAAAGATCATGCCATTTCCGGGATTGAACGGCGGCTCATTTGCGGCACGGTTTCCTGACATGGGCCTTATCGGGAGCAGCCAACTGACCGAGGCCACTCGCATAGCGTATTTGACACCGTTCGGCATCAACCTTCTCCAGTAGCGGCTGGTTTGGTACCTCACTCGCTTCGTCGTCCCTACGCATCGCCTCAACGAAGCATGCAGCGCTGTTTCGAAGAGGCTGATCTATGTGAAGAATGGGTGATCGCGCGGACCGGTCAAGGAAGTGATCCGGACACAGCATTGAGCGGATTCCACGATTGGATTCGCACCTCGAGCAGCCACTTGGGCACGCGTCAGGACGCCCTGACTGACATCCAGCACAGGGCCGGGATACGTCGAGACATGTGTAGGGCTCTAGAGCAATCTGACTCGTAGCTCGCCGATCGAACTTGATTTGTTCCTTTCAGTTGGGGCATCAGAAGAACAACGCCAACGGCTACGCGCGATCTGGTCCGCGGGAGGATGCAAAACGACCGAAACTGATGCAAACCATTGAGAGGTGAAAACCCAAGTGGCACAGGGGATATCACGGAATCGCCAATGTTGCCGAAACCCCCTGATTCTGACTACGGATCAGAAGGTTGGGGATTCGAGTTCTCCCGGGCGTGCTACTGAACCCCCTGCAAGGCAGGGGGTTTCGTGATTGGGCCTATCTGGCGATCACCTGGAACACCTGCGGGTTCCAGTAACGTCGGTCATATTGAGCTTCATCGTATGGCTCGAGAATCTCGCGATCGACGAGTTGGTGAATGGCATTACGACTCGCCTGGTTCGTCTTGCCGAAGCGTTTCTCTGCCCACGCAACCGTGATGATCGGGAAACCGATGAGGCTGTCCGCAATGTCGATCGCGAGCCGGCCCCGCGGAAATGCTTCCCGTGCTTGCCCGCTGAGTTCCTCCTGAAGGGAGAGGAGATTCTCGATTCGCACCTGTGTTCTTCGTGCCTCGACAGCGATCGCTTTGGCCATGAACCCAACCCAGGGATCCCAATCTCCGGTGAGGCTCAGATTCAGGAGATGATCCTTGTACTCATCCTCGTGTTCCTTTAGCCAGGGTGAGACTGATAGGACCGGTTGGCTCAGAGCCTTCTCCCGAATCAGCTGCAGGACAATCGCCAGGCGTCCCACTCGACCGTTCCCGTCGTGATATGGGTGGATGGTTTCGAATTGGTAGTGCGCCATTGCCGCGCGCACGAGGAGCTGGAGGGGCGGGGGGTTCTGGTCATCCCGTACCCAGTCGAGCCAGTCGTCATACATCGCGTCGAGCTGATCGCCTGGGGGAGGGGGCACGAAGCGCGCTTCGGTGATTGGTCTGTGCTTTGGTCCGATGAAAACCTGATCGGTGCGTACCCGTCCGGCGCTGGGACCGTCTGAGTCTGTGCCGCTGACGAGGGTGGATTGAAGCTTGGAGAGGAGGGTCTTGGACATCGGTGCAGATGTGATCCATTGGTGGCCGATCTCGACCGCGTCGAGGAAGTTGAGGACCTCTCTCACGCGAGGGGGGATCTCACCCTGAGCCGACTCGACTTCCGCGGCGAACAGTTCTGCAAGGTTGGCATATGTGCCTTCCAACGCGGCGGTGCCGACCGCCTCCAAACGTGTCACGACGCGGATCACAAGCTGTGGATTGGGGAGGAGCGAAGCGGCGGAGTCAAGCCGTCCGATCTCGGCCATTGCATCGCCAATCTTCGTCCAAGTGGTCCCGGATAGTGTGATGTCCTCGGGCAAGCGATCGGGTAGGAAGGCCCGGACTTCATAGTCTGTCCCGAACCGGTGGTCATGCCCGGTGATTGCCACAGTTGTACCGATAGGAGAGTTGTCAAGTGACGTCATAACTTGGAATCTAGCCTCAATTCACAAGTTACACGCGCGAAACTTGGATTTCAACGGTGTAATTCAAAGTCCTGCTAGCGACCAGTCGATGTGCAGGCTTCTACCCAAACTTCTACCCAACGCCCCACGAACAGAGCGAATTCCGCACCACCGCACGGATTCGGTAACCGTGAGACTCCAATTCCAGCGGCCTGGACACCACGCAACGACACGCCCGTCATTCGCCACAAGCGGCGCCGGTCAGCTACGGTCGCCGAGTCTGGTTCACGTCGTGTCCTGTTGGGCCTGCGACAAGGCGTCGCACAATGGGTCATAGGCGACGCTCCATCGGGTGTTCGGGAGGTTGGTGTTGTCTAGGGGGTTGCGCCGCATCCGGGGGGATCGCATTCCCATTCTGTGCAGTTCTCGCCGTCACCGTCACAGACTTGCCAACATGCGCAGGTTTGTGCTGTGCCGGGCGCTGCCGGTCGGATGCGGCTGGTGATTGTGAGGGACCCGCCTCTTAGGTTTGGGTTTCGGATCTCGGCGTGCTTCCTAAGTGTTTGCATTGCGCCTCCGACACTGGTTTCTCTCTGGCGTAGGCGTAGTAGGTAGGCGGTGGTGAGGGCATAGAGAACGGTGACTGTCTTGGCGTAGCTTGACATGAGGCTCCTCGTGTTTGCTATGTCTGAGGGTTCGGGTATGGGGGCGAACAGTGACGTACTAAGTCGGTGCGCTGTAGGGGTTGCTAGCCGATCATGGCGTGGGTTGGCATCGTGCGCCGCATGGACAACGCACCGGCGGCAGCCTGGCGTCCCAGGCTTCTTTCCTGAGACGTTCGCGATGCTCTCGGTGACCCCCCCTTGTTGACCTGCTGAGGCGGGTCGCGCCATCGTTTCGAGCGTATCAATGACGAGCAGGCATTTGGGGGGCCAATCGGAACCGGGAGCGCCCGGGGCCTTGCTCTGGCAGAGCGCGGCCGCTCGCCGTCGTTTGGCTTGAGTGCCTAGCAATCAGGCAGGTTGTCCAGATTGTTGCTAACACCTCCGCCGGGCCGCGTTCTCAGGTATTTCCCTCCTGTCACCGAGGGGTCGTTAACAACCTCGATGACGCTGTTGCCTGACATGTAGGTGTGGACACCTTGTTCGATGTCGGAGATCGCTCCCTGCTTGGTGCGGGTCCCGAAGGCTCCACACAGTTTGGTGATGTCTCCGTCGCTGTTTTTTCCGGTTGCGGTGACTTGTCTCGTCGCCATGGTGGGTGGCCCCTTCCGGTTGCTGACCGCTCCGCGATCATCTCAATAGACAAGACGCCTGAAGATGGCTTCAAATACGTACGATCTGGGCCATCTCCAGCTCGAATGGCTAGCAAGCCGCCCAATGGCACCCGTGTCTCGGTGGGTTGGGGCTATGCGCTCGCCCGGGCGTGCTGACGATCCCTTGCGGTGTAAGAGATCTCGCCGCGACGGTCCGATGGGCATTCTGACGTTTGGGAGCCAATCGAGGCGGCACCACCCCGACTTCCCAGCTATCGGGACTCAGTTCTCGGACGATCCTGGTTCGCGAGGGGTGTCGGGCGCCGCGAAAAGATCGACATACGCGGTGTAGATCCACGACCTGTCCCGCCGGCGACCGGTCCATTCTCTGAGAAGGCCGGTGCTCTCAAGCGTGGCAAGGAGA
>JAAETI010000245.1 GCA_024228555.1 bacterium
AACCACCACACGCAACTACTACACCTTCGCCGGCCAAACCATCGGCTACGCCACCGACAACGGAAGCGGAAACGGGCCAGAACTCACCACCACCGCCACCGGGCACCTCGGATCAACCGAAATCACCAACAACACAACCACAGGAGTCACACGGCAGACCTACCTCCCATACGGAGGCACCCGAAACAGCAACACCAACGGGCTCGACACCGACCACACCTACACCGGACAAACAGACGACAGCCTCGGCTGGATGCACTCCCGAGCCCGCCAATACGACCCAACCCTCGCCAGATTCCTCCAAGCCGACACCATCACCACCGACGGCCTCAACCGATATGCCTACGTACGCAACAATCCCACCAACGGCACAGACCCGACCGGGCGCTGCACCCTGATCTCTGGCGACCTCTGGTGTAACGGGAAGAACTTCGGCCAGAACGGCAGTGGCTACGCAACTGAATACCCGGGTCGAGGCGGAGGTGGCCACCATCTCGATGTTCGCGCCTACCACAACTATCGCGAGGCCGGAAGGTGGAGTGGGAATAGCGGCGGCACGGCGCCGTTCTGGAGCTTTGTAGCCGACATGGCGCCGGGAGTCGGCGACTCCAAGGGCATTGTTGAGTTCTTCACCGGGAACGACGTCATCACCGGTGATGATCTTGCATGGTGGGAACGCGGCCTAGGGCTCTTCTTGTGCACAGAGTGCAGGCGCATCGGAGGAGCGGTCGGAGATCTCCTTGGAGGGGGCAAACATCTCGATGAAGCACTCGATACTGTCGACGAAGTACCTACCCGACCGACCCCAACCACGATCCCGAGTCCAAGCGGTGGACTCGGGTTCACCGACGATACGGTTTCGTCGGCGTTCCAAGGGATGCGCAATGATGGAGGGCACGCGTCGCGTCACCTTGTGGACGCGGGGCTGATCGCGAATTCGGGTCCCTTGGTGTCCCGAGTTGACGAATTCGTTAGGATCACTACACCGATGCTGACAAATCCGGCCAAGACCTTTGACTGGAGGCTGGGTAACACGGCAACGCGTGCATTCGCCGGCGATGTCAGCGGCACTCCGGTTGTGGTATTCGTGGCGAAAGATGGTCCCTACCAGGGGGTAGTAGTCTCAGCAGTTGTGCCGGATACCAACCAGATAGCGCAGTGGGGGCTCTGATGCCGAAGCTTGAAGAGATGATCGCTTGGAGTGGGTCAGGCGCAACCTTATCGCTATTCGCTGTTGTGGCCCCTGCTGTCGAGCTGACGCCGAGCATGTCGGCCGCAGGCTTCATCCCGAAGGAGGTGCGCCAGTACGAACTGGAACCGCTCACCGGACGCGCTGGCCACCTTGTCGTTGAGCATGACGCGCTATTCGACATCGTACCGTCGCGTCTCGTGGAGTACTTGGCCGGGTGTCTTGACCAAGCTGTTGCTGGCGGGGCGATGGTTGCTTGGTTTGGGTTCGAAGGGTCGTTCCATTTTGACCACCTGCTGACGCCCGACGTCGCTGACCAGGTCTACGGAGTTGCAGACGGGTCCGGTGTTGCGGTTGTTTCTGAGGCAGATCAGCTGTCCGACGAAGGCTGGCGATCTCGTGTCGCCACTGCCCGGAACTTCCTGCAACGGCTCAGCTGAGACCGGTCTGCCCCGGGGATTTCGCGGGTGGGGTAGTTGAATCGGCACTGTTGCGTTGGTCGATCACCTCTCGCGTTGGAGCGGCTCGGTGGAGGTCCTGTTCAGATGACCTCGGCGAGCTCGTCGAAAGCGTCCGCGAGGCGTAGACGCTCGTGGTCGGCTTCGACGCCTAGGAGACTGCTGAGCAATTCGGTGTAGAGGCTCGCGTTCTGGGCGGCTGTGGGGGATCATGGTGGCATGCAGGGTCAGTCTGTGTCGGATCGGGAGTTGTTGGACGCGAGAGCCTTGTGTGGTCATCTGCTCGATCCGGGTTCGTTGGAGGGGTTCTTGGCTGAGTATCGGCGGTCCGTGTTCGGCGATGAGATGTTCGAAGACCTGTTCGGCTCGGGTCGGGGTCGCCCATCGATACCTGCTGATGTGATCGCCTCGGTGATGGTTCTCCAGGCTGACAGTCAGCTGTCTGACCGTAAGACTGTGGCCCGGCTTCGCACCGATATCGCCTGGAAGGCGGCCTGTGGGCTCGCGTTGGATGACGAGTCGTTCGACTCGACAGTGCTGGTGTTGTGGCGCCGCCGGTTGCGTGACAGCTCTGACCCTGAACGCATCGATCGGGCCGTTCGCGCTGTGGCCGACTCGACCGGTGTGCTCGCCGCCAGCAAGCTCCGGGCTTTGGACTCAACAGTGCTCGATGACGCTGTGGCCCGCCAGGACACAATCAAGATGCTGGCCCAACAGATCGTCCGTGTGCGACGTCTGATCCCCGAGCTGGCCAAGGTGTGGGTTCATGACGACAATCTCGAGTTCTCTCGCCCGTTGTGCGACTGGACCGACCCCAAAGATGTGGACCGGGTCGTTTCGGAACTGACCGAAGACGCGTTTGCCCTGATTCTCGCGGCGGAGACCCTCGACGATCTGTCCGACGTCCAGGCTGAAGCGGTCGGCCTGCTCGGTGTGATCATCGGTCAAGACGTCGAAGAAGTCGACGCTCGCAAGGGCCGCTGGCGGATAGCCAAACGAGTCGCCAAAGACCGGATCGTGTCAACAGTCGATACCGAATCGCGTCATGTGCACAAGACGTCGCATTCCTACCGTGACGGGTTCAAGGCCCACGTAGCAGCCGAGCCCGACAGCGGGATCATCACCTCATCGAAACTCACAGCCGGCAACGTGGCAGACGCCGACGCCGCACCCGATCTCATCGCCGACGAACACACCGACATCGAGGTCCTCGGCGACGCCGCGTATGGCACAGGCGAGTTCCGTGAACACCTCAACAAACACGAGATCGACTCGACGATCAAACCACCACCACTACGCCGGGCCATCAACAACGGGTTCTGTCTCGACGACTTCACCATCAACGAACAGACGATGACGGTCACCTGCCCAGAAGACATCACCGTCCCAATCCGCGACAACTCCTCGGGACGCGTCGCCCGCTTCGGCAGCCACTGCAAGACATGCCCAGTCCAACACCTATGCACCACCGCCAAAGGCGGCCGGACCATCAAGATCCACCCCCACCATCAGCTCCTCGCTCAAGCCAGAGCCGACGCTGAAACAGACGTGTTCACCGATCTCTACCGGGCCAAACGACCGATGATCGAACGCACCATCGCCTGGCTCGTCAAAGACGGACGCCGACTCCCATACCGAGGCATCAACCGAAACCAGCTCTGGCTCACCCACAGAGTCGCAGCCATCAACCTCAAACGCCTCCTCAACCTCGGCCTCCACCCCACCCCCAACGGCTGGACCCTCACCACCGCCACCTAACCCGCCAACACAGGCCGAGAACCAGCGATTCACGGACCCAAGGCACATACCCGACCCCACCCCGGGCCCATAGAACCATCAACCCCGGACCCCCAACACCCAAACCCGCCACCCACAAGCACCTTGCTCAGCAGTCTCCTAGACGCTACGACCAAAGCCAAAACGCCTACCACCATCAGTAATCAGTCGCCTACTTATCCTCATCGTAGGTGATCGACGAAGCGCCGATCGGGAACTCACCTACCTTGGTAGTGCCATCACTGAGGTAGACACCAATAGTTCGATCATCTGGTAGTTCAGCTCGTCGGGAGTTCCACTCCAAAGCTTCCTCAATAGTGGAGACATCTCCGCCAGTCGCCCTGTCAAGCTCCGCTTTGAATACGTAACCTTCGCGCCCATTGGTTGCGACAACGAGGATAAGATCTGGCTCGAACTCCGGCCACACTCCCTCTGAACTGCCATAGGTTAGACCCGCGCTGTTCCGAGGGTAGTCTGGCACATATATCGGAGCAGGCGAATCGGAAGCCGCAGATGCAAGGCCTGGCTCAACCGCGGAATCACCGCCTTGGGCCAACGACGAACCAGCCACAACTCCGAGCAACGCAAAGGCCGCTGTCGCTAGAACAATTGCACAGTACTTGAAGAATTTCATTGCTTCTCCTAGGAGTTCTGGTTTGGACTCAGGAATGATGCATAGGTGTAGTATCCCGTGCCATGCCATGCTCGCGTACGGCCCTTTGAGGCATATACCGAGTGGCTATTGGTAGAGCAGCCGCTGACAAAGATGCCCATCGACGGTTGCCAGTTGTAGGCCCAGTCGCAGGTCTTCAGGAGGCCTCCACTACCATTGAACCGGCGTGGCTGGGCCCCCATCCACCCGGTATCGACCTGACCACTGTTGCTCCCGACCTTGGTCGATGCAGAGGCTCGGTGGTTGCTTGAGTGGTTTGTGTAGATTTGGTTCCAGTTGTAGTAGTTGATTCCATTCTGCGAGTAGTACCCAGTGCTTGAGTAAGCGGTTCCCGCACTGGCGGGCGAAACCACACCTATCAACATCCCTAGCAAGAAGGCTGACGCCATCGTCCCACTGAGCGTGATTGCTCGCCACCGATAGCGCCAAGACTGTTTGACCGGACCGGATGATCTCATCTTTCACTATCCCTCTTCGAGTTCCATTCAGACTTGCGCGATCTAACCTAGGGCTCCGCCTTGGCAGGAATCTGACAGGTGACATTGTCGGGCAGGCGGATCAAAGGTGAGCATGCCGGAAACGCGTCGCAGCAGGTGGGAGGCGATTTTCGGGCTCTACCCTTCGACGGTGCTTGCGCTGTTGTCGTGGCTGTTACGACTCCTGTTCGCGCGACTCGGACTGCTGATCGTGTCTGGCAATCACCGTGACGCCGAGATCCTGGCCCTTCGACATCAGATCCGAGTGCTCCAACGCCAGGTGACCAAGCCGAGGTTCACGCCCGCTGACCGTGCAGTGCTCGCCGTGATCGCCAAGGCCTTCGACCGCCACGGACTCTCCAAGGTGCTGCTTTTCGTGAAACCCGAGACCGTGATCGGCTGGCACCGCCGACTGGTCGCCCGACGATGGACCTACCGCCACAAGACGAAACGAACAGGACGCCGGCCCACACCCGCAGAGATGAAACGCCTGGCGCTGCGCCTCGATGCCGAGAACCCAACATGGGGATACCGGCGCATCCACGACCAGGGGCACTGTTGCGTTGACGGATCGGGTGGGTGCGTCAAGCATGTTCTGGTGAGTCGCCACAGTCGTTCCGAGTCCGCTGCCTTCGCCGGATACCGGTTCCCGCCTGAGGTGATCTTGCTGGCGGTGCGCTGGTACTTGCGTTATGGGCTGTCGTACCGCGACGTCGAGGAACTCCTCGCCGAGCGTGGAGTTGAGGACGATCACGTAACGGTCTACCGCTGGGTGCAACGTTTCACGCCGCTACTCATCGACGCCGCTCGACCGTGCCGCCACGCCGTGGGTGACCGCTGGTTCGTGGACGAGACCTACGTCAAGGTCGCCGGAGTCTGGCGCTATGTCTACCGAGCCGTTGATCAGCAAGGTCAGGTCATCGACGTTTACGTCTCGAAAAGACGCAACATCGCCGCGGCCCGCAAGTTCTTCGAATCGGCGCTGGCGGCCCATGGACGACCCGCTGAGGTGACGACCGATTTGGCTGCGCCACTGCTTCGAGTGATTGATGAGCTGATCCCCGAAGCGATACATGACACCGGCCAGTACGCTACGGATGTAATTGTCAACCGGTCGATGCCGGATTCTGTGGTTGCCAGTGGGCGACCATCACCTCGTAGGCGTGTTCCTGTTGTTCGACAAACTCTCGCTCGCGGCGCTGGAACTCGGGGTCGTTCTAGTTGTAGGCGGCACCCCGTTTCGCGATCTGGGTCGGGTGCCCGGCTGCGAGTTCGAGGTTGCGTCGCTTCCGGGCGCTGAGCCCAGGCCGAGCGAACGCGTAGTCCTGATCTTTGGTGACCAGATGCCAACACAACACCGTCATCTTCCGAGCGGTCGCCGCGATCGCCACTTGAAACCCTCGACGGTTCTTGATCCGCTTGTAGAATGCCCGGAGTGGGCCTGGTGAACGCGAAGCAGCGAACGCGGCCTCGACCAGCATCCCCCGAGCCTGCGATCGGCCGGCTTTGGTGATCCGGCCGTGGCTGGCCGCCCGATCACCCGATTGACGGACCCTCGGGTTCAACCCGAGATAGGAGACAAGCCGGTTCGGGTCATCGAACCGAGAGAAATCACCGACCGCGGCCAGTACCGATACCGCGACCGCGACATCGATGCCTGGCACCGTCATCAACCGTGCCACCACCGGATCATCGATCGCCTCGATCGCGATATCGCGTTCCACCTCGTCGAGTTCGGTTCCGTGGAACTCGAGTTGACGCAGCAACGCTGTGACACTGCGCTGCTCGTCAACGGGCACAACCTGCTGCGCCAGCCACCGGCGACCCACTCCGCCAAACAGATCACTATGCGGACACGTCGGCACCAGATTCCTTGCCAAGATCGCGTGCACCTGGTTCTTCAACCGGGTCCGTTGCCTCACCAGATGAGTCCGGCGGTGTACCAGCCGGCGGAGCATACGAATCCGGTCATCGGGCAACCACACCGGCGGCAGAAAGTCCGCAGCCAACAACTGGGCAAGGATCCGGGCATCCACCTTGTCTGTCTTCACTTTCGCCTCAGCAATCGCACGGGTCTTTCGCGGGTTGGACACCACCACCCTGGCAACCAGCGGCGTCAACAACACCGCTACTGCATCGCTGTTCGTCGTCGCTTCCAGCACCACCTCGTCGCCGGGATCCAGGGTCGCAGCCCATTCCCTTAGCGCCTCGGGTGTCACCCCGATCCGTCCCTCGTCTCGACAGATCCCGCCCTCCACGACAGCGATCTGGGCGAACGAGCGATGCACATCCATCCCAATCGATCTCATCCCTAAACTCCTCTCAATAATGATTGATGAGGAACCCACCGGGCGGAAACGACAGAAACGGATTCGCGCTCGCAGCGCAGTCGGGCCAGTCGCAGGGGCGGCCACGTAACAACACGAGCTCGCAGCTCAAAGCATACTCCGGCCTGCCCTAGCTGATTCCTCCTAACACCCCGAACCCGACCATCCCGAGCCTAAAGCTCGAGCAGCCAACAGACCGGGGCGCCACTCATTTCATACCCGATAACAACCGGGTGGAGTGCGACCACGGGCGACTCAAACCCGAGTTTGGCGGGGGTGTTGAGTTTTGCCTGGCCACAGAGTCGCGCTTGAGGCGCGTTTCCCCTACATTTCGACGTTCGCCCTGCTCAGCGGCTTGCGGGACACCTAACGTCGCTCACCGTCACCATCAGCTAGCCCACAGATTCGATCCAAGAGCGCCCTGAATTGCTCGGCACAAGTGGGCCGGGCCGCTGTTTGCCCTGTTCAGCGGGTTGTCGCCCGCTCGCTCCGTCAGTATCGCATGGATTGGAAGCGATTTGGTGGAATGTGTCGCCCCTACGTTTTCGGGCGGAAACCCTCCGATCTCTGCAAAACCCCTGGTCAGCGGTTCGACCCAAGCCAGATCGGGGTCTGACCCGCCAAACTCGGGACAGATCTGTACTCCCTCCAATTGTGGACCGGCGACGAGGTCGCAACCCGAGCGATGTTAGTCGCTGCAATAAGCCATCGGGCATGCCGACGCGTGTTCCGGTCGAGGTAGTGCGGTCGACCATCCGCAATCCAAACATCGCATCACATCCCGACCGACAGCCGAGAGATCCCGCACGTCAGTTGCTATTACTGAAGAAGGTCCCTAGAAATCCGAGCACCATCACAGGTAGTTGGAGGAGGAAGAACGGGATCGCTACGATCAACAGGACCCCTGCGGCGACGACGTAGCCGCTGCTTGCAAAGATGTCGGGGGAATGTCGGATGTTGGCCAGGGTGTCAGCGATCATGCGCACGAGCGTCTGGAAACCGACGCTGGCTACCCCAAACGTTACGTAGGACAATGCAAGGACTGCGAGAACGATCGCGAACACAGCAACCTGAATCACCGCTTGCACATACGGAGACTCGTATTTGACTTCGAGCATTGAGTCCAGCATGGTCCGGACGGCCGGACCAAGAGGATTGCGGATCTTCTCCTTGGGATCGACTGTTCTACCGATCCAGCCGTCGTCGTTCCGTTGGTCTGTCATGGCGGAGTCGTCCCCAAGCATCGCCGCCCGTCAGCGGATGTCACTACGCTACGACATAGGAGCGGTTGAATCGAGTCCTTCTCTGCACCAACTCGACAGCGCAAGTCACGAGCATTTGCTGGGCAGTTGGCACTGCTCAGCGATCGGTTTCGTCCGAGCACACCGAGCAGCTGATGATCCGCTCATCAGGGCCGCCCGCTCAGGGCGTGACGTTCGATCTGTCCGCGCTGCCGGGTGTTGGTCGACGGGATCGTACCGACCGATGGCCACATTGGCTGGTGACCCTGTGCCCAGGTTCGTTTGATGTGTGTGGTCGAGGACGGCTCAGTGTGAGTAGGGAGTGAGTAGGAGGGCTACGCCGTGCGTGGTTGCTAGCCTCTGACCTGCACAGACGCTCTGTACCGCTTCCGGTCTTTTAATCCATTGGTCGTGGGTTCGAATCCCACCGGGGGCACCACTGCTGACCTGGGGAAACACTCCCCTACTAGCCGATGCCGGCGGCTGGTGACAGCAGAAAACTGCCACAAAACTGCCATTACACCGTAAGAACCTCCGATGCGGAGCGCCGAGCGAGAGTACTGGAGGGGGATCGACCATGTTCGAGGGTATTGCGGTAGCAATCGGAGCAGCCGCCATCCGCCACTGGCTTGGTGGTGGTGAGCTGGTCGCCGACCTGGGGAAGGTGCTGTCGTCGGCCGGGGGGAAGAAGACACAGAAGCAGTTGGAGTCCGTTCTCGCCGATCGAGGCCAGACCAA
>JAAETI010000246.1 GCA_024228555.1 bacterium
CATTTGGCACCTTATCGCCGCTTCTCGGAACGCCACGGAGGGCGTTCCCTACAGAAATCTGACTTCTTCAACGGGCTGCTAGCCGGGATTATTCGTGGGCTGGTCGAGTTGAGTTGTTGATGGGTTCATAGGGCTTGAGCGAACAGTCGGTGCGTGGAGTAGATACAATGCCCCCTTTCCCCCAAGTCGTCAGGCGGCCGGGGGTGGCGAATGTCGAGTTCGTCGGAGGTCAACTGGAATCGCAGACAGGGGGTGAGAAGGCGAGCACTTGTTCGCTCACCTGGCGATAGTGTTCCAGGTAAGGCCAACTTCCGGAGAGTTCCACCAGCACTCGCCGGGCACGCTCGGTGACACGGGCGGCGACTTTGATCAGCCGCGTTTGCCAGGTACAGGGATGCCCTTCTCCCAGCGGGTCGCGCTGACGCCGACGGTTGTGGTACTGCCGACGTTCTCGGCCGGCGAGCGCCTCGACGGGAACCTCTGCCTGCTCGGGCTCCGGTGGCGGATCGGCGACGAGCCGGCGAAGGCGGACTAGCAAGTTGTACGCCGCGGCGTGCAGATAAAGGCGGAACAGATTGGCCATGTAGCGATGGTCGCTGAGCCGATCCGCTTGTAGACCGCACTTGAGTTCCTTGTTGCGGTTCTCGCTTTCTCCACGGTCGGTATAGTCGTCGTAGGCCGCTTCGGGCAGCACGCACGCCCCCGGCCGATTGGTCACCACCGCGCGACGGTTGGTGCCCTGGGCGTTTGCCTCACACTTGACGACGACCCACCGCTGGGCCGGCCAGGAACCGGCCTGATACCAGAACGCGCAGAACTTCCGCTGTGGCTCGCCGGTTGCGTCGAACTGCTCGACCACGTGCTGAAGCAGCGGGTCACTGAGCTTTTTCAGCGTGGCGTTCATGCCGATGCCAATGGTGAAGTCGATTTCCAGTCGCTCGCAGACGCTGTACATCGTGGGCACTCCGAATCCGCTGTCGGCCCGCAGCACGATCCGTACGCCGGGGAAGGCGTCACGCAAACGCCCCACCAGGTATTGCAGGTCGTCAGCCGCCCCCAAGGCGGGATGCGCCCTGCCGAACAGCAGACAGAGCATCACCACCAGATCGTTCTCGGCGCAGGTGATCGCCCGTGGCAGGTACTGGTACTGGCGATAGTAGCCGTGGAAGAAGGTCAACTGCTGCTGGCCGTGTGTGGGATCGTCGAACGGATCGATGTCCAGCGTGATCCGTGTTGGCGGCTCGTCGAAGGAGGCGATGAACTGATCGATGAAGACATCGGCAAGCCGCCGGAGCGACTTCACGTCGATAGCGTTCTCGAACCGTGAGAGCGTCGGCTGGCTGGCCAGGTCCTTGCCGTTTGGCGAGCGGCCCGCGATCAACTTGAAAACCGGATCGCTTCGCAGAACATCGTGGTCGTTTTGGTCCGGGTAATCGGCCAGGATGCCGAAGACCCGCATCCGCACCATTTCCTGCAGGCTGTGAACAACCGATGGTTCATACCGCAGGTCCGCCAACGCGTCAGCAAACTGCTCAGTCAAGCCGATCGTCTCGTCGAACTGACGGATCGGCAAAAGCCCCGCATCGATGGTCAATTCCGTCTCGCTCGGTTTGACGACGACCGGTTTGCCGAAAAAACCGAATGACTTCTGCCAAACAGACTGTATAATCACGATTGGACCTCCGTCGGGTGGACAAGTTGCTGTTGCTCAACAACTTAGATACCCGAGGAGGTCCAATAATCCCATCATTTACGAATAATCCGGGCTAGTAGTCCCGAAGCATCAAGTCGACGATTCGCTCGGCGGCGTGACCGTCGCCGTAAGGATTGCGGTCGATCTGACAGGCGGCGTACTCGGCCCGATCGGTCAACAGCCGGGCGGCGGCGGCGACGATCGTCTCGACCGACGTGCCGACCAGTTGGGCCGCGCCGGACTCGACCGCCTCGGGCCG
>JAAETI010000247.1 GCA_024228555.1 bacterium
CCAGCCCTAGGGGTGATGAAGACACTGCTATTCCTATTACAGGCCTTCGGGGTCCTTGCTCTGATCACCAGCGGTGGACTGGTTGCAACCCTGATCACGGCGCAGCTGAACCAGCAGAGCCGAGAGATCGGAATCATGAAGGCCGTCGGGGCCAAGACGGGCCAGATCGCCGGAATCTACCTGGGAACGGTTGCCCTACTAAGCATCGCCGCCCTCGCCGTCGGGATTCCGGTTGGGATCCTGGGGGGAAGGGGCTTGGTCGCCTTCACCTTCGGGCTCCTGAACTTCGAAGTCGAGAGCTACCGTCCCGATGCCTGGGTCATTCCGGTGCAGATAGGAGCTGCGCTGGCCATTGCCCTGCTGGCGGTGGCCTACCCGGTAGCCAGAAGCAGCCGGACACCGGTCCAAGAGGTACTGGCCGACCATGGGAGCGCCACCCCCTCCAGTGGGTCCGATTCGAAGGGGTGGCTACTCAGACCAATGGAGTGGGTTGGTCGCACATCCGCCTTTGGGCTGCGCAACGCCTTCCGTGCCCGGTCTCGAACGGTGCTGACCGTTCTAGCCGTCTCCCTTGGCGGTGCCGCCTTCATGGTGGCTCTCAACACCGGTGTTGCGTGGGACCGGGCCGTGGATGCCGAGTTCGACGCTCGCCAGTACGAGCTCGAAGTCCAACTCGACGGGGCCTACCCGGTCCAGGAGTTGAGCCAAGCCCTGGCCGACGTCCCCCCAGTCACAGCAGTCGAACCCTGGAACCAGTACCAAGCCGCGATCCAGCTCAGCGACGGGGGCCGCGGCGACACCTTCCGGTTGCTCGTCCCGCCGCCGAGGACCGAGATGATCGACTACCCGGTCCTCGAAGGTCGCTGGCTTCGCCCCGGAGAGGAGAATGCGCTCGTAGTAACCCAGGTTCTCAACGACCCAGCTCCGACCGTTGGCGAGATCGTCTCCATGGATGTCGACGGCACCACCACCTCCTGGACCGTCGTTGGGGTCGTCCGCCAGATGAGTGGTGGTCGGACCGGTGTTGCCTATGCCAGCAAC
>JAAETI010000248.1 GCA_024228555.1 bacterium
ATCGCGGAGCGACTCGGGTGCGATCACATCGAACTGGATGCAATCCATCACCTACCCGACTGGACACCCATCGAACGAGAAGAGATGCGGCGGATCGTCACCAAGCGCACCGAGACCGAATCCTGGGTGGTTGACGGCAACTACGCCTCGTTTGTCCAAGACATCGTGTTCTCCCGGGCCGATACGGTTGTTTGGCTCGACATGCCCCACAGCGTGACGATGTCACGGGTCGTGCGACGAACCCTCAGCCGTGGACTCCTCCGTCGTGAGCTGTGGAACGGAAACCGAGAGAGCCTCCGCAATCTGCTCAAGACCAAGCCCGAGGAGAACATCGTCCTGTGGTCCTGGACTCAGCGCGAGAAGTACCGAACGAAATACCGCACAGCCAGAGACGATGCCGCCCACGCCGACCTCAACTGGGTCCATCTGACGTCGCCTCGGGAGGTTCGCCACTGGATAACAACCATCTCTTAACCTCCGACCTCGGCACGCTGCGTCGACGACGCAACCTGCTGCAGTTCGACAACAACCTCACGACCGAGTTCGTCTGCGATCGAATCGGCCAGGGCCGCCACACTCGGGAGCTGCCCCGAACTCGCAACCACCACATCAACGTTGGCGACACCCTCGTCAACCACGACCTCGACACCGATCACCTCTGCCGGCTCGGTGGCCCGCTCCGACCATTCTTCGACGATGACTTCGATGTCGCTGCCCTCGGGTGGTGGCGACAAGATCCCCGGCCCCGCCCACTGCAACGGCACCACCATCAACACCACCGCCAGCGCCACCCACCGCACCCCGCGGAGAATCTGCCCGAATCCAAAGACCAGACTCATTCCTGGGACAAAGCCAACGAACATGAACGTGATGGCGCCGGCCAGCATGACCCCACTGACGTTCGCCAACACCAACAAGGTCGCACCAAGAGCCATGTCGAATCGACCGACCTGAAGCGAGATCCCGATCGTGGCCAGCGGTGGCACCAAGGCCACCGCAATCGCAGCGCCGGCCATAGCCTCAGCCGCTTCACGACGGACCAACGTGTAGGCGCCGACAGTGCCTGCCAGCATGGCGACACCCAGATCGCGGATATTGGGTTCGGTGCGGGCCAACAGTTCGCCCGGCGGTATCTCAAACGTACCAAGCGGAATCGCAATAACACCGGCCAACGCCACCGCTCCACCGGCGGCACAAAGAACCGCAAGCGCCTGCAAGACTCCTCGCTTCGGCCAACCACGCACTACCGCCGCCGAAACACCAAGCACCGGCCCCATTAAGGGCGCCACAACCATCGCCCCAATGATCACCGCAGGCGAGTCGGCCAGCAGCCCCAGCGACGCCAACGCCACAGACAGCCCCATCAGGGTGGCAAACCGCCAAATCCAGGGCCGAAACCGGGCGCCCTCGTGGTACATCGAGTGGATCACCCGCTGCCTGCGGGCGTCCGTAACGGGCGATTTGATGTCGAGGGTCTTCCCCAGACGGGTCAACACGTCTCTGGCGGCGTCGCGAAGCAACGGACGATCTATGGCCAGCCTCCCTGGTCGTCTGCTGCAACGGTGCCAGGTAGAGGCATAAGAGGTCTACAAAGGCGCTACATGAAGGAGCAACGAGATTTAGTTGCCGTATGTGGCGATTCGCTCGTATCCGGCCTTGGCGAATATGGCCTCCGATGGCAGATTGCCTTCGGTGATGAACGCCCGAATCTCCTCGGCGCCTGTTGCCCAGACCGCATCGGTGGCGACGTCGAGGAGAGCGCTGGCCAGCCCGCGACCCTTCACCACAGCGCGTGTCATTACGAATCCCACCAGCGGTAGCCCGGCGATCCGGCTCATCATGACGGCACATTGGATTACTCCATTGGAAACGGCTACTCGCGAGACCTCGAGATAGGCCTCCGCCTCCAGATAGCCGCCGACCTCTTCCACTGCCTGCTCCGGCGTCTCACCCTCGTAGTCGATGGTGCCCACGTACGCATCCAACATGAGGTCGGCGAGTTCGAGATGATCTGCCACCGATGCCGCCCGAGTCTGGTAGCCGTCGGGAAGGCTCCGGCCAAAAGGTCGGTAGTCAGATCTGATCAAACGGTATTCGTGTCGTGCCACACGGACACCATACCCACCGTGTCGTCGTTTGAGTCAGCCGACAAAGAGAGACCGCGGCGTTGTGGCCTGTCACAGCTAGCGGACCGGTGGTGCGGGGACAACCTGGCGCTCGGATCGGTCCGTCAGCACGACGCCGATGAGGATCAACAGTCCCCCGACGGCGATTCCCAGCTGCAGCTTCTCATCAAGCAGCACAATCCCTGCCGTCAGCGAAATCAGCGGAACGATGTAACCAACCAGTGACGCTTTTGTCGCCGAGACCTGCTGCAGCAACCAGAAAAACAGCAGGAACGGGGTGACGCTTCCGACCACCGTCATGTAGACGATCAACGTCCAGCCCCAGGTCGAGATCGCACCAGGCAAGCCCTCTACGACGAACATCGTGGCACCGACCAGCACAACACCGATGGCGAACTGCATGAAGGTGAGCTCCATCGGATCAAACCGATCAGCGTGCGCTTTTGCATAGACCCCCGCATACGAGATCGAGACCACCGCTCCAATCGACAATGCCGCCGCAACCAGAGGCTTGCCGCCTTCGGCCAGGCCACTGTCTCCGCTCAGCAGCAAGAACGCGACGCCGCTAAACGCCACAGTCAATCCAATTACCTTGGCGGTATGCAACGGCTCTTCGGGCAACATGAAGTGGGCGGCAATCGCCGTACCCAACGGGATGAGCGCGACCAGCAACCCGACAAAGCCCGCCGATGCGTTCTCATAGGCAAGGGTGAACAGCACGAACGGCACCGAGAGCTGGAACACACCCTGCACCAACCCGGTCGACCAGGTTGCCCGATCGCGGGGAGCATGGCGGCCCCGCATCCGCAGCAGGACATACAGAATGACCGTCGCCAACACCGCCCTGATGGTGACCATTGCAATCGGAGGCACCCCATTGTTCAACGCAGCACGCGTGGCGACACCGTTGGTGCCCCATGCCAACGCCGCACCAAGAATCGCAATCCAGACCCGAACAAGCATCGGGCCAGCCTACGGCACTCAGCTACTGGCCAATTCCCCCGTAGGCGATGCCGGTCAAAGCAGCCATTTCCGTCTTGTAGGTGGTCAGATCATCAACTTCGAAATCTCCGACGGACCGATGGCCGGTGGCACGGGCCAGAACCTTCATCAGCTCGACCGAAGCGCGGAAGAAACGGTCCAGACGAGCCGCGGCATCATCGATGACGAGCCTCGCCCTGAGATGATCCTTCTGGGTAGCTACACCCACGGGACAATTGTTGGAGTTGCAGGCTCGCATCCCGAGACAACCGATCGCCTGCAGAGCGGAGTTCGAGAGCGCAATGCCGTCGGCGCCCAATGCAAGCGCCTTGATGAAGTCGGCTGGAGTCCGCAGCCCACCGGTTATGAAGAGAGTTACCGCACCCGTCTTGCCGGAGCGATCGAGGTGACGTCGCGCCCGCGCCAACGCCGGAATCGTCGGCACCGAAATGTTGTCCCGAAAGAGCGTTGGAGCAGCCCCGGTCCCTCCCCCACGTCCATCAAGAATGATGTAGTCGACACCGACCTCGATGGCGGCATCGATGTCGGCTTCAATGTGCTGTGCGGACAGTTTGTAGCCGATCGGAATACCTCCGGTGCGCTCCCGCACCTCGGTCGCAAACTCGCCGATCTCAGCCGGGGTATCCCAGTCGGGGAATCGAGGCGGAGATATTGCAGGTTCGCCCTCAGCAAGACCGCGCGTCTCGGCAATTAGACCGACCACCTTCGGTCCAGGCAGATGTCCGCCGGTACCGGTCTTGGCGCCCTGCCCGCCCTTGAAGTGGAAGGCCTGCACCTTCTCGATCTTGTCCCAACTAAACCCAAAACGTGCCGAAGCCAACTCATAGAGGTAGCGGGAGTTGGCCGCCTGCTCATCAGCGAGCATCCCGCCCTCGCCGGAACAAATCCCTGTTCCCGCAAGTTCGGCGCCGCGGGAGAGCGCAACCTTCGATTCAAAGGACAGCGATCCAAAGGACATATCCGACACAATCAGCGGGATATCGAGACGGAGTGGCCTGTTGGCTTCCGGGCCCACCACGAGCTCGGTGGACACCTCGTCGTCGTCGAGGAGCGGTGGCTTGGCCAGCTGTGCGGTCAGAATTTGGATGTCATCCCATTTGGGGAGCTGGTCGCGAGGAACACCCATCGCAGCGAGCGGGCCATGATGACCTAACTTCGAGAGCCCCTCATCGGCGAGCTGGCGGATGAGCTTCACATACGGCTCGTCGACGGTTCCGTGCGGGTCCTGATACGGTCCCTGGTAGGAATCACGATCCCAAGGCTGGGGATGAGCTTCCTCGAAGGCAGCGATCTCATCGGCATCGACGTAGACGCCGCCGTCTTCGACCCACGCGGTGAACTTCTCGAGGATCTCGTCGTTCATATAGGCAGAAACGCCGGTATCGAACCTGTAGTCCCAACCGTGCACGCCACACACAATGTCGCCCTCAACGATGCTGCCATCGGCAAGCAGCGCTCCCCGGTGCAAACATCGCCCGTAGAGCACAGAGACCTCGTCATCAAACCGAATTATGACGAGATCAGTGTTGCCGACCAATGCCCCAGCGGGTTCACCAGCCTGCAGGTCAGACCATTCTGCGATGCGTAGTGGAGTCATGGGTCGATTCTGCCATGTCGTTCATGACGCTGATGACGGCCAGATCGCACCAGATGATCTAGGCTCGCACTATGCGACTCCTACTTAAACTCGCTGTCAACGCAACTGCGCTTTGGACAGCCAGCTATTTGGTATCCGGTATCGATCTCGAAGGCAGCGTGTGGACCATCCTCTTGGTGGCGCTGGTCTTCGGATTGATCAACACCTTCATCAGGCCAATCCTGAAGGCTCTCTCGCTCCCGCTGCGCATGGCTACCTTCGGGTTATTCACCTTTGTGATCAACGCAGGGATGCTCGCAATCACAGCATGGATAACGGATGCGCTATCGATCGAGAACTTCTGGGCGGCACTCCTTGGTGCAATCGTGATCTCAGTGGTGAGTGCGGTCCTCGGCTGGTTCGTTCCCGACAATTAGGCGCCGCCCTGGCCAGTCGGACCACAATTCGAACGTCGATGTCTTTGCGAGGCAGGACGCTGCCACGCGGGAGAATGGGAGTTCGTAAACGCCTCCCCTTTGAGCCGACCCGGGCCACTACGATCGGACTATGACAACTATCAAACGCCTCACGGACTCGTGTCTCGTCGTCACCACCGACGACGGAGCCACCCTCTTCGATCCCGGATTCCACACATTCGAGAACGAAGCAGTAGACCTGGCAACCATCGGCGACATCCAGCGCGTCCTGGTTACCCACGAACACGGCGACCATGTCAGCCCTGATTTCCTCAAGTGGGTTCTCGACCGCGGGGACGATGTCACGGTCTACGGGAACGAGGCCGTGGCCGCCGTTCTTGCAGAAGCAGACATTGAGGTCGCAACCGACGTACCCGCCGGAACCAGCACTGAGGATGTGCTCCACGAGACAACCCCCATGGGTACGGCACCGCCGAACCGAGCTTGGACAATCGATGGCGTGATCACCCACCCTGGCGACAGTTACGGACCAACGCGGACCGCACCCGTGCTCGCCCTCGGGCTGCTCACCCCGTGGGGTTCAACCACCAAGACGCTGGCGTTCGCCAGGAATCTGGCTCCGCAACAGGCAATCCCAGTACATGATTTCTACCTCTCCGAAGGCGGGCGAGAGTGGATCAACTCGGTTGCCAAACATGTACTCGCCAATGACGGTATCGAGTTCGTAAAGCTCGACTGGGGCGAGAGCTTCACGCTCTAAATCTGCGCTGTTGTTGACAATTGCCGCAGCATCTCAATGTGGGCGGTGTAACTTGGCCCCGAGGCGGGCGAATACTGATCCGCCGGTTCAGAACCAAGGAGCCCCCAAATGGCAGGCAAGAAAGCCGGCAATCTCAACAAGACAACCGTTGCCGAGCTGGCAAACGACAAGGCAGCCGTGTACAAGATCTTGAACGCCAAGGGCGACAACGTGTACACCGGCGCAGCTGCCAAGGGCAAGGTGCAGGAGCAGATCGCCAAGCACATGCGTGGTGGCGAGGAAGCAATTCCGGGAGCGAAGTCGGTCAAGCTCACCCAGAAACCCACCGTCGGCGAAGCTCGGAAGTCTGCTGCTCGTATCATCAAGCGGGATCAGCCCAAGAACAACTAGTTAGACGATCCAACCGCTTGCGCCGCTCTCACTTGAGGGCGGCGCAGCCGCGTTCGGGTCAGCCGGCGCTGTCTTCGATGCGGCCCAGCACCAAGCCCGACCTGGGATCGAAGAGATGGAGACGACGCAGCCGTACGTTGACCACGGATCCGAGTGGGGGCGGGACCGCCTCGGTGCGCATCTCAACCATGTGGCCGGGGGCCAACTCGACCTCGGCAAATCCGTAGCTGCCCATGAAGTAGCCCTTGCCAACCGCTACCGCGACACCCATGGGGTCGAGAACGACATCCTCCGGACGTACCCCGACGTCGACATGTTCATCGCTAGCGGTCGACAGATTTGGTGTCCAAGCTCGCAGCCGGAAGTCCCCCATCGTGACCCAAAACCCAGCTCCCCCGCTCGACAGTCGCGCCGGCACGAACCCCATCGACCCTATGAAGCCGGCGACAAATCGATTGGCAGGGGAACCATATAGGTCGAGCGGTGCCCCGATCTGCCGCACCGCCCCGTCACGGAGCACGACGATCCGATCCGCCATCACCATTGCCTCCTGCTGGTCGTTCGTGACAAAGATGGTCGTGACCCCGTACCCCTGTTGCAGCAAACGGAACTCCTGTCGCATCTGTACCCTCAGATGTGCATCGAGCCGGGCAAGCGGTTCGTCCATGAGGAACACGTCCGGCACTCTCACCAGCGCACGAGCCGCCTGGACGAGCTGTTGGTGCCCAGCACCGAGGGCATCCGGCTTCCTTTCGAGGAGGTGGGCAATCTCCAGCACTCGCGCTTCGGCCTCAACGCGAGTCCTCACCTCTTCGATGGGAGTTTTGCGCACCTTCAGAGGAAACGCGACGTTGTTCCGCACGTTCATGAATGGGTACAGGGCCTGGTCCTGAAACACCATGGCAACACCACGGTTCTCGGTTGCAACGTCGCTCATGTCGACGCCACCAAACCGAATCTTGCCGCCTTCAACGGGGTCCAGGCCTGCAATAGCTCGGAGCAACGTTGATTTGCCGGCACCTGACGGTCCAAGGGCAACCACCAGCTCTCCGTCGGAGACGTCGAGATGTTCGATGTCCAAGATGACCTTGCCATCCCTGACAACGCGTACATCTTCCAGAGAAATGGCCGCCATTGCGCCTCCTCCACTGATCGTACCCAACCGCAAGAGTTGTGGGGTCGTCCACATCGAATGGGACCTCGGGCAAAAGAAACGGGACCTCCGTCGACAGCGGTCCGGTTGAGAAAGGCGTATCTTGAGAGAGACACCTCGGTCGTATAGACAGACAGCCAAGCCTCGTGGGGAAAAGGAATGGGTCAAATGAAGAATGAACGACTACTAGTCACTCTGTTTGCATTGATGCTGTTAGCCGCAGCCTGCGGAGGACAGTCCGCTGAAGAAGCACTGCTCGAGGAGATCCTCGAGAACAGCGGCGAAGACATCGGCGACATCGATATCAACACTGACGACGGCAACTTCAACATCAACGTCGAAGGCGAAGACGGCGAGGACATCAACATCACCGGCGGCGGCGATGATGACGAGTTCTCGATCACCGTTGAAGGCGAAGACGGCGAAACCATGACATTTGGTGGTGGCGAAGTCCCCGATGGGGTGAAGTCACCGATCCCCGACGGCGGTACGGTGGCCAGCACCTTCAGCACAGGCGAAGACATAAGTGTCTCGCTGACCTATCCCGGAACGTCGTTCGACGAGCTCGTCTCGTTCTACGACGACCGCCTGGACGCCAGCGACGACGAACGCTTCGAGTCCTCCTTCACGACTGAAGACGGCACGTTCCGTTCGGTCGTTTGGAGTGGCGCAGACGGCGACTGGACCGTGAACGTCAGTGATTGCATCGGAATCAACGGCGACCTCGACAGCGTCTGCGTTTCGATCTTCGAGTCTTCGTAGGTCTGTCGCCAAATCGGTAGCTGCATGCCTCTTCGGTGCGCCCGTTCTACGCCATCGACCTGAGATCTCTCTCAGCGGGACCTGACGTCGTGATCGCCGAGCCGTATCTGGAAGGACTTCCGCTGCTGAGATCAGCAGGACACTCTCCGACCGGCCACATCGATGCGTTTCTGGTGGCTAGGGCTGCCAGACAGTCGTTTCCGGCTGGAACTGACTCCACGCAAGCCAGAAGGACTCATGAGTCGGGAGTTCGTCCCCGTCCGTGTCGAACGCCCGCAGTCCACCGCCGTCCAGGTTGAGAGCAATCCCGTTGGCGGTCACCGGCGATCCTGCCTCAAGGGCATTGCGGGCGGCCGCGGCGGGGAAGGCGGCAACCGAGCCGCCAGCAGCAACAACACCAACGATGGGTTCTTGGACTGGCAACCGCGGGTCAACGACTACGGTCCCTGCAGGATCGCCAGCACTGCTTCGATGGTGTCGGCCTCGTCGGCAGCTTTGTCGTCCCGATACCCCTTTACTCTGGCGAATCGCAGCGCTACGCCACCGGGATAGCGTGAACTCGCCTGGACACCGTCGAAGGCAATCTCGACCACCTGCTCCGGACGCAGGTGGACGACACGGCCCTTCCGATGGGTCTCCAGTTCGAGGAAGCGCTCCGTTTGCCAGCGCAACATCTCATCCGTCATGCCCTTGAAAGTCTTTCCGAGCATGACGAACTCGCCATTGGCAGCACGCGCCCCCAAATGGATGTTGCTCAACCAGCCCTGCCGCCGTCCGGAGCCCCACTCCACGGCAAGGACCACCAGGTCCAGGGTATGAACCGGCTTGACCTTCAACCACCCCGCACCCCGTCGACCCGCCTCATAGGGAGTGTCAAGCGATTTGATCATGATGCCTTCATGACCGGCAGCGAGTGTCTCTCCGAAGAATGAGGTTGCGGCGGCAACATCATCGGTGATGATTCGGGGTATCCGGTATTGGGTGGGCACAACAGAATCCAGCATGGCGAGCCGATCTCCGGTTGGTTCGTCCAAGACGTCCTTGCCGTCCAAGTGAAGAATGTCGAACACAAAAGGCGACAGTTCCACCTCGGTCGCCTCGGCACTCCCGAACCGCCCCATCATCACCTGGAATGGAAGTGGTCGACCGGAAGGCCCAACCGCGATAGCTTCACCATCGAATACCGCTGCCGAAACGTCGAAGGTCAGGACAGCCTCGACCAGTTCGGGTACCCGATCGGTGACATCGTTGAGATTGCGGGTGTACACGGCGACCTGCTCATTTGCGATGTGCACCTGGATGCGGGCGCCATCGAGCTTGCGCTCGACGGCGGCTGTCCCCAGCTTGTCCATGGCGGCTTCGATGCTGGCAGCCGGCTTGGCCAACATCGGCAAGACCGGTCGGAACAGCCGCAGTCCAAAGGCGGCCAGTGCCTCCTCCTCACCCTTGCTCGCTGCCACGGCTACCTCGGACAGATCGCCCGAGAACATCGTTGCTCTCCGCACCGCAGCACCCGGCACTCCAAAAGCCATGGCGACGGCATCCATCATCAGCCGTTCGCTCGCACCTTGACGCAGACCACCAAGCAACAAGGCCATCAGGAACTTCTGCTCGTCTGCAGTGGCAAGTGCGAACAGCCCTTCGATGTCAGAGCGTCGCGTCTCGACTGACCCGGCCCCAGCTGTTGCCGCCATTGTTGTGAACGCCGCATCGACGGCACCGAGGGTCAGCGAAGGCCGCGCGGCCGGTTTTGGAAGCTCCCGGAGACTGGCGTAGCCAACGCCGAATGATCCTTGGGGCACCACCCCTGACAGGTAGGACACACCGACGGGCAGTTCAGTGTCATTAAGCGAGGCAACGTATTCGGCAAGGACTTCGACCTTGGCGTTGCGCGCCGGTTCAGCAGCCACTCGGTTCGATGATGTAACGATCTCTGCCAACAACATGATTGTTGGAGGTTATCGAATCAGCCCACCTTGCGTACCCACCATCGCGGCCGGCGGGGTCGGTGGTAGTTTCCTCCCGAGCCAGCCGCCGGCTGGGCGTACGACGACGGGGCGTTCGTGAAAACCAGAACAAGCCTCACCAGACAGTTACCCGCTGGCATCGTTGATGCCTCCTCCGCCTCGCTTGCCACGTTCTTGATGGGGCTGGCAGCAGTCAACCTGCTCGAGGACGCGGACCGCGGTGTCTACGCCATCTTCTTCACGACGTTCATGTTGGCAACACTGGTTCCGCACAATCTCGTATTCACACCGGCTGAAGTCGATGCGGTCGCATATCCCGTAGAGCACCGCATTCCGCTGATACGCCGCACCATGGCACTTGGCATCGGACCTGCCGCACTTGGTGCACTCAGCGTCGGGCTGGCGGCGCTGGCCGGTTGGGCGCTGACCACCACGTCCGTGATTGTCCCCTTGACTGTCACCACCGCCGTCGCCGCAGTGCTGTCTCCGCTCCAGGACCACCTCCGCAAGATGTTGCACATCGGAGACCGATCGTGGCTGGCGGCGTGGGTGTCGGGGATCCAACTCACGGCAGCGGCTGCGGCGATCCTGGCCATGATGGCTGTGGATGTCGCTGTGCCCTGGATCCCATTCGGGGCGCTCGCTATCGCCAATACGGCCTCACTGACGTTTGGATGGCTGGTGACGACACGGCTGCATGGTCAGGTTCCCGCGGAGTCTGAGATTCGACTCGGCGATCTCATCAAACGAGGCCGATGGTTGGTAGTCCAAGCAGCCGTGCCCGCTCTGGCGGGCTTCCTTGCGGCAACAACCATCACCCGCCTGGCCAGTGCCGAGGCTCTTGGCTTTGCCGAAGCGGCACGGGTGGTCTCCCAACCGATCCTGGTTTTCGCCACCGGGCTCAGCGTCGTGCTGGCTCCCCGAACAATGGAGGCCGCCATGAACCGCGACCTCACCAAAGCGCGTCACGCCAGCAAGGTGTTCCTCACCGCAGTGGCGATCGCCGGCATTGGATACCTTGCAATCGCCGGCTGGTCGTGGCAACTGAATCCAATGAGCCGAATCGTCCCTTCAGCTTATGAGGTGAGCGGGCTGGTGGCACTCACCATCGTCGCCAACATTGCGAACGCAACGGTCTTCCTCCAGATCAACGAACTGCTCGGAGCCAAACGCGAGATCACCCTCGCCAAACTCTCGCTGTTCGTGTCCCCCATCGTGCTCCTGGGAGCGGCTACGGCAGGAGTAACGGAGGCTTTCGCCCGCGCCATCGGCCGTTTGGGACAGTCGACGACACGTTTCCTCGTGCAACGTATTGTGATTCGGCCGCTGTACCAGCCAACAGAGGCGGATTCCTCTGCGGACACATCGCCTCGCTAGCGGCTCGACAGTCCAGCCAGTCGACCGTACAAGTCGACCCACCGCCCCAGGACTCGCTCGCCCGCAAACCGCGCCAGGAACTCCCTGCGTGCGGCTACCCGCATAGCCGCCAAACGCTCATCGTCACTGAGAAGCAACTGCACCCGCTCGGCTAGCGCCCCGGCGTCGCCCGCCGCGAAGTGGTACCCATCCACGCCATCGGTGACGATCTCGCTCAGGCCGCCATGGTTTGCGACAATCGCAGGCGTTCCCCGCGACATCGCCTCGGCCACAACACGCCCGAATGTCTCGATGCCACGGGTTGGTGCAACCACCAGGGTCGCGTGACCCATTAGATCGGCCACAGCGTCACCGTCGACAACCCCGAGATACTCGATGAGAGGATTGGCCGCGACAGCATCGATCACATCCGGAAGCAGTGGCCCGGTGCCGGCGATCTTGAGTGGGTAGTCGATCCCCCCGACCCGCCACGCTTCAATCAGGGCATCGATGCCCTTCGGCGGCGCCAGCCGCCCCGCATACAGCGCATACCCGCCGTTGCCTTCACCTGCGCCCGGATCCGGGTAGACAAAGTTGGGAATGACGTCGATCTGGTCGCGATCCCAACCGCCCCTCACATAGATATCACGGGTGATTTCGGATGCCGTGACGTAGTGGGCCACCCGGCGCTTCCAGGTACCCAGCAAGCGGTGACCTGCGGACATGCCCGCAACGACCGCCGTACCGGCGGCGCTTTCTCGGTAGCACTCGTGAACGACGCTGGGCCAAGCCACGGTCTTGCCCACGCAGTCAGTGCAAACCGCACCGTCTCGATAGAGCATGGCCTCGGGGCAGAGTATCCGGAAGTTCCGCAACGACTGCACCACGGGGACACGATTGCGGTGCGCCGCGTAATAGATGGAGGGCGAGAAGAGCGGAAAGAAGTTCTGGACGTGCATCACGTCGAACTGACCGTCTTCCAAGACCTTGTCGACCTTGCCATGGGATTCGGTGGACCATACGGATCGGGTGGCGGTGCGTAGCTTGCCCAGCTCGAAGATCCGCTCGTTGCGCTCCTCGAGGACAACGACCTCGTGCCCGGCGGCGCGCAGCAACGCGATCTGGCTATCGGTAGACGTGTCCTCACCGCCGACCGATCGGTACCGGTTATGCACCATCAGGATCTTGAGCTGTCGCGATGACCCCACTGCCAACTCCTTATCGCGCCACGAAACGGCTGTGGTTCCGCCATCCGGACACGACGAACAAGCTGAGCATTGCGTGGAAGAGGAACGGTCGATTGGGCATGACGTCGAGCCACTCGTCCACTAGCTCTGCGATTGCCGGCTCCCAGAGATCACACGACAGGATCTCGTCTCTCACAAACTCAGCATTCGCCTCGAAGAACCGACCACCGTCGAAGCTGAAGAATCCGGACCCGACCACCGCGGGGTCATAGCCGAGCCGTTCCTCGAGCAATTGCGTCAGCAGGACCTTGTCGCTGCGAGTCCTCTCGACATAGCGCCACTCCACGGGAAGGTTGAAGACGTATTGCGCCAGATCCGAATCGCAATAGGGCAACACCGATTGCATACCGTTGGCCTGGGCAATGATCCGCACCTTCTCGGGGGCACGAACCCCCTCCAACTGACGGACCATGCTGGTCGCGGCAAGTTCCGCATCGTTCAGCGATGCCAGCTCATGCGCCGATTCGTACCAGTACTCGCTTGGATCAACGGCGTCGCGGTAGATCGGTTTGATCTCGTGATGTCGCATGTTGCGGCCCGGCATTGCGATGGCCGGTCGCGCCCGCGCCGCGTAATTCAGCTTCGAGTCGATCGGGGTGTGGCGGGCGACGGCGTTCACCAACCATCGACCTCGTATCCGTGCCAACCTCTTCTTGCGACGGTTGCGCGAGGCGAAGTAGCCCATGTAGCCGTCGTTGCCACCCCCGTCGATGATCCCACCGGTCGTGACGCCACTTGCAGCGACCGAGAGCATAAAAGGAATCATGGCGTGATCCGATGAAGGAGCAACCGCCTTTTCGAAGAACGTCGTGAGATGACGACGCACCACCGCCGGGTCGTTGGGTGCCTCGATGGTGCTGTGCTTCAGCCCGAGTTGCCTGCAGAATCTTGCGGCATGTTCGTGCTCGACGTTGTCCTCAGCCGCTCTGTAGGTGAAGCAAGGCACGTCGGGGGCGACCTCGGCAAGGGCGATGGCTAGTCCGACGGAGTCCTTTCCCGAGCTGAGCATGAGAAGCCCACCATCGTCGCATCGCTGCAGATTCCGCTCCAGGCTTGCCGCCATCAGCTCGTAGAGCCGGTCGGTGCTCGGTGTTTCATCCTGGCGAGACTTGGCGAGCAGCCACGGGTAGTCCAGGCTGACCGCAACGTCAGGTTTGCCATCCGGTTCGATGTGAGCGTCGTCGCCGGCTCCCAGCCGCAGGATGTCTGCGAAGGCAGTGCCTGGGAACGGGACGAAGCCGGTCCCGAGGATGTGGGAGACCCCAAACGGCGAAAGCTCGGCAGTCCCATCGCCTCGCTTCGCTTCGACCATCTCCACCAGCGATGTTCCGATGAGTATCCGCGATTGATCAACGGCAACAAACGTTTCTCTGTCGAGAGAGTCGTCGCCGCGCACATGCAAACCGTCAGCCTCGACCGACGCCCAATCAGGGAGATCAGGCCCAAGGCCGCGATCGCGAACATCTTCATGGCTCAACTCAATAAGGATGTCGTCCGCCCTCTACTGGACCGCAGCATTCCTGGCGATGCTGGCCGGGATGGTAGCTTCGTACCGTTGTCGACCACCATGGAATCATGCCAGAAATTAGGGAATCTCCGCAATGATTGAGTCAATCCAGCTCGGCAATACGGGGCGCGAGGTGACTCGCATCGGGCTAGGCATGGCAGCTCTCGGACGCCCGGGATACATCAACCTCGGCCACAAGTCGGACCTCACCGGCCGAACGGAGGTGCGCGCCTTGGAAGAACACGCACACGGGGTTCTCACCGCGGCCTACGACCTCGGGATCCGCTACTTCGACACCGCTCGTTCTTACGGTGGTGGTGAAGGCTTCCTCGGACGGTGGCTGTTTGCCCAGCGTGTCACCGATCCAGCCGTGACCGTGTCGTCGAAGTGGGGCTACCGATATGTGGCCGACTGGCGCGTTGATGCGGAGCTCCACGAGGTCAAAGAGCACAGCCTCGACGTCCTCGACACCCAGTACGCCGAAAGCCGCTCTCGGTTGGGACGTCACGTCGACATCTACCAGATCCACTCCGCAACGCTGGAGTCGGGCGTGCTGGATGACAACGCCATCCTCGATCGCCTTGCGGCTATTCGCAGCGAGGGGGTCACGATTGGCTTGAGCACCAGCGGTCCCAACCAGGCGAGGACCATCGACAAGGCCATGCAGATCGAGCGCGACGGGGATCAACTCTTCGGGACGGTGCAGGCGACGTGGAATCTCCTCGAGACGTCTGCGGGAGCTGCCCTGGCCGCAGCGCGCGAAGCCGGCATGGGCGTGATCATCAAGGAGTCGGTCGCCAATGGTCGCCTCACCGAGCGCGACATGCGGACGACCAAACCGATTCGCGAGGCGTTTCCCGACCACAGCCCCGACACGATTGCCCTGGCCGCCATCCTGGCCCAACCGTGGGTCAATACGATCGTCAGTGGTGCCGCAACAGCCCAGCAGCTTGCATCGAACGTCGCAGCTCTCGAAGTCGATCCGGCGCTCGTGCGGGACCTGCCCGACATGGCCGAATCAGCTGATGACTACTGGCGTACGCGGGCGGCATTGAAATGGACATGACGCTCCACGAAAAAGGTGCGGCGTTCGGCGAGATGCACCACAGGGAGACCATCCTTGTCCTGCCCAACCCGTGGGATATCGGTACATCCCGGTTGCTCGAGCATCTCGGCTTTGAGGCCCTGGCAACCACCAGTGCAGGCTTCGCCCATTCGCTCGGTCAACCGGACGGAGGGATCGATCGCACGCACGCCCTCAGCCATGCGGCCGAGATCGCAGCGTGCACGTCTTTGCCGGTCTCCGCCGACCTGGAGAACTGCTTTGCCGACAATCCGGCGGGTGTGGCGGCGACGGTGGCCGCAGCAACCGAAACCGGCATTGTGGGTTGCTCAATAGAAGACGCAACCGGAAACCCCGATGACCCAATCTACGAGTTCGAGCTGGCGGTGGCGCGAGTGGAGGCCGCGGTGGAGTCTGCCCGCAACGCCGGATTTCCGTTCACACTGACTGCGCGGGCCGAGGGGTTCTTGCATGGCCGCCCTGACCTCGAGGATGCTGTGCGCCGACTCCAGGCGTTTGCTGAGGCCGGTGCCGATGTTGTGTACGCACCGGGCATCTCGGACCCAGCAGCCATATCCACCGTCGTTACATCTGTGCCGGTGCCGGTGAATGTCCTTGCCCTGCCGGGCATGACTGTGTGCGGTCTGGGGGACCTGGGTGTGGCACGAGTCAGCACCGGGAGCGGCCTGTCCCGCGCTGCGTTCGGCGCCTTCTACGCCGGAGCCGAGGAACTGATCGAGGACGGGACGTTCGGTTACGGGTGGCCCGACCGCCCCACAGTGCCGCTCAACGAGATCTTCGCCGCAGGCAGGGACCAGCGGTAGCTACGGGCTGCTCAGGGCGTCGCGCAGCACACCCAACCGATCGGCGTCAATCCGGAACCATGCCCACTTGCCTCGCTTTTCCCGCGACAGCAGACCCGCCTCCGTCAGCAGCGAGAGATGGTGGCTGACTGTTGGCTGGCTTCGACCGAGCACCGCAGGCAGATCACATGCGCACAACTCCCCATTGGCCGAGTTGGCGATGAGGCTGATAATGCGAAGCCTGATGGGGTCTGCCAGGAGTTTGAACCCGCCGGCAAGTTCCTCGGCTTCGGCGGCGGCGATCGGTTCGACTAGGACCGGTTCGCAGCAGGTTTGGATGAGTTCCATGACCTCACTCTAGTTAATATTGACGTACGTCAATATAACTGATAACGTCATATCGACAGTCATCAATACGAGGAGCAACCGCATGACAGACACCAAGAATGAGATCAGGGACAAGGTCAAGCAGCGCTACGCAGATGCGGCTCGTAGCGCCGAACCGTCGTGCTGCGACACGGACTGCTGCAGCCCCTCGGCATCCGATGCCTTCAAAACTGCAGACTCAGGCGACTTTGGGACCTGGTTGTACAAGACCGAAGAACTGTCGGAGATTCCCGACGGCGCCGCCCTCGCTTCTCTCGGCTGTGGCAACCCAACCGCCGTTGCCGACCTGAGCGCAGGCGAGACCGTGCTCGACCTAGGGTCCGGCGCAGGCATTGACGTCCTGCTGTCGGCAAAGCGGGTCGGACCGACCGGGTTTGCCTATGGCATCGACATGACCGACGAGATGCTCGAACTCGCTCGGAAGCACCAAGAAGAAGCCGGCGCCGAGAACGTCGAGTTCCGCAAAGGGACCATCGAGGACATCCCGCTGGATACCTCCACGGTCGATGTCGTCATTTCCAATTGCGTGATCAATCTCTCAGCCGACAAACCAGCGGTCTTCGCCGAGATGCACCGGGTTCTCAAGCCGGGCGGTCGTCTCGGTATCGCCGATGTTGTTGCCGACAATGACCTGACCGATGCGGAGAAGCTCGAAAGAGGCAGCTGGGTGGGTTGCATCGCCGGAGCACTAGGTTTCGAGGAGTACGAGTCAGGGCTGGTCAACGCCGGATTCTCGGATGTGTCGATCGAATCGACCCACGTCGTTGCCGAAGGCATGCATTCCGCCATCATCAAAGCCACAAGGGCCTAGAAACCCCCCCGTTCCTGCGTAGCCCGAACGTTCCGAACGTGGGTGCCCGCGCCTCGGGCACCCACGAATAGTCGACTACTCCATTACCCGGAGCGTGCCGGGAAGGTCCATGCGGCGCATGCGCCGGACCGTGAACAGAGGAGCAATCGCAACCGCCAGAATCCCGAGGACGACCAACGTGACGAGCGTTGCGGGCGACAGCTCAACCGTTAGGCCGATGTTCGGCATCGTCTCCTTAGCGGTGACATTGACGACCCACCACACCATCCAGAGACCGCCGCCAAACCCGATCGCGGTTGCCGCGATCCCGATAATGGTGTTCTCGACAACCGCCATTCGCAACGCCTTCCTCACGCGCACGCCATAGGCAAACATGGTCGCGTGCTCGCGCTGCCGCTCTTCGAAACTGATCGACGCCGAATTGAAAGCCATCAGGACGGCCAGCAGCAACACGAAGAACGCAACCCCTTGCAGGATCCCCACAAACTGCGCCATTAGGTCATCGAGTTCGTCGGCCGCGGCCGACGCCTTCTGCGCCGAACTCACCGCATCAAGCTCAAACAATTCTCGTTGCACATCACCGGGAGTGAAGCCCGGGGCTGGGTTCGCATACATGACGTTGGCAAGACCGACCGCGTTTACTGACTCAAGAGCACTCACATCCATGTAGGCCGCAAATCGCAGCGGATTGTCGTGCAGGCCAGCGACGACGATGTCGGACTCGACGAACCCAAAGGTTGTCGGCCCGGTGCGAACCGGGTGCGTCACAGACACGGATTGGCCGACCACTACACCGAGGTCTTCGGCTGCGGCCTCCGCCAGAATCAGACCGTCTCCCTGCATCTTGTCACCGCTGATTGCCGGATGCCAGAGGTCATTGTCGAGATCGAGGATCTCAATCAAGAGATCGACATCCTCCACCCCCGAGGCCTTGGCCCCAATCTGCAGGATCGGGATGGTTTCCCCGACACTGGTGGCGTCGCCGATAGCGACAACCCCAGGATCGTCAGTCGGCAGCACACCCTCGAGGGTCACGACAAGCCGGTTCGGCGAGTCACCCTTGATAGCGTTGCCACCACGATCGATCGCACCGACAAACGAGTCGATTGAGCCAAGGAACCCGACGAGAACCGCAATCACCGCGGCAATCCCGAGCGTTGTCAGCACCGCCCGCCGCGGCGCCCGCAACAGATTGCGGAACGGCAACTGTGCAAACGTATCGCCGGGGAGCGGGATCCGCTTGAGCAGCGGTGCCAATCCGCCACCGCGGGAAGCCAGGTGCCCGGTCCGAATAGCCTCGATCGGCTTGACCCTGACCGCACGCCAGACCGGGTAGGCGGCGGCGAAGAACGGGATCACAAAGCCAATGACGGCCACCCAAGCGAAAAGACTCCACTGGAAATGGGTGATCCACACCGGGAGCGGCAAGAAGCTGACCAGGACCGACCTCATGAGCTGACCGAGTAGCACACCAACCAACACCCCAAATACGACTCCGAGGAAGGCGATCTGAGCACCGACGAGCAGCGGACGCAGCGCAATCTTGCGTGGCGAGATGCCAAGCGCCATCGAGATACCGATCTCTCTGCGCTGAGCTTCGGACAGACGTGTTATCAGGTTGAATGCCCCCATAACCGCACCGGCAAATATCAAGAAGGCGAAGATGCTGAACATCTCCTGGTCGTTCTCAACATCCTCAAACAGAATCCGATAGGAGGGATCCTCCTCCTTCATCATCACCTCGACGCCGACACCAAGGTCGCCGATGGCTGATTCGATTTCGGCCGCCACTACGTCGCGGTCGCCATCGTCGGCAACAGTGACGATGAGATCGTTTACCGCACCTTCCATACCGGTGAGACGCTGTGCGGTCTCCAGGGAGGTGAATACACCCGCATAGGTGCCCTGTGCGAACGTCGACGTGTTCTCAGGGACGACCATGAAGTACTCAGGGGTGAGGGCGCCGCCGGCGTAGGCAACATCCTCGCCACCGCTGACGGTTACGGACCCAGAAGGCGGCAGATCATTGTGGAAGATGAAGCCATAGTCGAGCAGAACCACCGGCTCCCCCGCATCGCTCGGCGCTAGCGCCGAACCTGTCTCAACGTGCCATCCGTTGATGGCGGGCCCGCCATCGGCAATATCGACGCCAATCATTGATCCCGGGACGAGAAGCGTGTCGGCACCCGATGAAGCGTCGACCTGAGTAGGGCGGACGAGCCGCTCCTGCACTCCATCCAATGAGTCGGCATGGGCAATTCCCAAGGCCGCGGTCGCCAGTTCACCCTTGTCGACCGAGCTTTCGCCGGCGAGCTCGAACCGAACATCGAACATGTTCAGCAGCTCGACGCTGGCAACATTCGAGTCGCGACGCCAGTTGGCTGTACTAGTGAGACCGGCGTATGCACCGGTACCGATGCCGATGACGAGGGCAATCGCGATCACCTTCACCCAATACTTGCGTAGATCTCTCCACGACCAACGAAGAAGAAGAAACCAATCCTTCATGATGTCACCAGCGCAAATCTTCGAGACGGGCCTTGCCATCGGCTGGCGGTCCGTCGCTCACTATCCGACCGCTACTCAGCTCAACGACCCGGTCTGCAACCCGCGAGATCTCGCGGTTGTGGGTGACCACAAGGACAGCCCTGCCCTCGGCAGCCTGTTTTTGGAGCAGCTCGAGAATCTGGACACCGGTCTCAAAGTCGAGTTCACCAGTCGGCTCATCGGCGAGCATCACGGGGTTGCCGGTTGCCAGCGCACGGGCAATGGCCACCCGTTGCTGCTCGCCACCCGACAGTTCGTGGGGAAACTGATCGACTCGCTCACCAAGTCCAACCGACTCGAGGACCGATACGGGGTCGATCTCGTCTCGCCCGGCCACATCAGCACCGAACTGAACGTTCTCTGACGCAGTCAGCCCGGGGAAGATGTTGAAGCTCTGGAAGATGAAACTCACAGAGGTGCGCCTGAAATCGAAGAGGTCCTTGCGGCCGGCCTTTGAGATGTCGACGCTGTCGACGACGATTGAGCCACCGGTGGGACCGTCCAGAGCGCCGATCATGTTGAGCAGCGTTGTCTTTCCCGAGCCGGAGGGCCCCAGGACAACAACAAACTCGCCGGCATCGACATGAAGATCGACGTCGGCAAGCGCCACGATTGGCACCCCGTCCCCAAACTGCTTCGACACCTTGCGGAGTTCGATCATCATCCGGCCTTTCGCCAAGCAGGCTTTGATTACCTGATTTGAGGTGACTACTGTCAACGATATCAGTAATCACTGAAATAAGTGATAGAGGATAAGGTCCCATTCGGGAAAGGACCCAGATGCCGGAGACAGACCCTGACAGCAGCGCCAACCTTCAGGCATCTGTCGCCGAAGCGATCGAGTCCTTCAGCCTCGTGTTTGAGCAGTTCGGTTTTCCCCGTATGGGCGGCCGGATCTTCGCCTACCTGATCCTCAGCGATGAGCCCTACGTGACTCAATCCGAGCTGACAGAGGCACTCCAAGCAAGCACCGGATCGATCAGCACGATGGTGCGCATGCTGGAGCAAATCGGATTCCTCGAGCGTGTGTCACTGCCGGGACACCGCCGCGACCGCTTCCGGCTGCGCACCGATCCGTTGGTTGAGATGACTCGCCGCCGCATCGAGGGAGCAATCAACGTCGTCGACATCCTCAACAGGGCCAAAGTCAAAAAGGAAGTGGGCCCGATCGCAACCGCTCGGCTGGAACGCGCCGAATCGTTCTATCGCTACTTCCACGTGGAGATGGAACTCGCCCTGGTCCGCTGGCTCGAGGCCAATCCCCTACCAGCCGACTGAGCTCGAAACCCCGTTCTTGCGTAGATTCCTCGACAAGGACCGCGATCACGTACGCAAGAACGTTCCAAGAAATCCCTACCGTTGACGTACAACAACGTGCATACTGTTGGTAGGTAGGAAGGCCTCTATTACCAATGGAGGTGCAAATGCTGGCAGGCAAAGGCTGTATCGATTTTCCGTGCACTGATGTGCGCCATGCGGGCAGCATCCAACCAGAAACGCCGACCCATCCCGACAACATTCGCGTCATGATGGTTGTCGCCGCACCACCGGCGGACCGCACCGAATCAGTCGACCCAACCGCTGACCCCCTGATCCGTCAAGAGATGCTTGCCGCGTTCCAGGCAGCCGGGTACGAGGTGAGCAACGTCGAGGACATTCGGAGTCTTGGCGTCTACGTGACCACCGCCGTCAAGTGTCCAAAGCTTGGTTTTGGACTCAAGCCTGAGACCATCGCCAACTGCTCATCACTTCTCGAAGCCGAGATTGCGGCGTTGCCGAATCTGCGGTCGATCCTCCTCATGGGCAATACCGCGATCAAGGCAATCAACGAAGTAGCCACCCGTCTCCACGGTGCGCCGGTGATCCCGACGGGGTCTGCCTACAAGGTCAAGAGCCGCGAATATCGGCTCGGCGATGTCAGCCTGTTCCCTTCGTACCCCGAGTCGGGGCACAATCTCAGCGTCGAAGGCAATCGCGAAGAGGTCATCGCGGTCGATATCCGCAACGCTATCAAGGTTGCGGGCGGACCGGCTACTCAATCACATCAAACCCGACCGAAGCGAGAACCGCACCGTTCACCTGAACCTGCACCACATGCGGTCCTGGAAGAATCCTTCGAGTCGTCATCTGCTGGAGACTGATCTTCCGCTTGATTTCGACCACCTCGGCCGGATCAACTTCGACAACCTTGCCTTTGAACACCTTGCGCGAACCGGTGCCGGAAGCGTTCTGAAAGACAACGGCGTAGTCGAGCATGAGCCACTGCGGCGCTTGAGCGGTGGACGTCACGGAGAATTCGACATGGACACTGGTGCCAACAGCAGCGATCTCAGGGGTCATCTGCAGGCCAGAGACTCGAACCTGAGGCTGATCGGAGAACCCAAGCAACGCCATCGCGCTTCGGTCTCCTGCTTTGAGAAGTGTTCGCAACGCGTGCTTTGTCAGAGCCGTAACCTCGTCTGATCCATCGTCCCATCGAGCCAGCGTTTCCACCGCAACCGCAGGATGGTCCTTGCTGATGTCATTCAGGTTGTTGGCCACACTGCGCCTGACTACCTCCGACGGATCCCGGTACAGCACCTCCAGTACCGGCAGAATCGGACCCGGATCGGTCTTCAATGCGGGAATGCCCATCCCCCACGGCAACCGAGGACGGAACCCCTCGCTGGCCAGCCGACGCACGTTGGCGTCATCGCTGTTCGCCCAGACCAGCATCTGATCGGTCATCCGATCCGGATAGCGTTTTATGAATGGCCGCACCGCAAACTCAGCCGAGGCCAGCTTGGTGAACTGCTCTAGCGCTGGGATCGACAGGTCTGGGTCGTCAACGCCATACTCCTCGACAAAGTCGTTGAAGCACCAGACGGTCATTGTTCCTGACTGAACGAGTTCTCCGGCCTGCCTCATCACCGCAAGCGCCTCCGCGTAGTCGTCGGGGAGAACTGACCGCAACGTCATCGCGATATGCCGGACCCGTTGCTTGAGAGCGCGATCTTCCCAATCGTCGTCGAAGATGCAGCCCACCACCTCCTCGACATCAAGGCCCGGCCTCACCTCGGCAACAGCCATCACGATTCTTGTCACCGAAGGGCGATCGATGAAGTCCTTGAGAAGTGGTGGATCAGCCATAGCGATACATTAAGCCGTCAGAGTTGGCCATGGGTCGGGGTACGCTTTCAAGGAGCGGTTCGGAGGGAGAACGATGATGCGCAGCGACATGACGCGACGTGCGTTCATGCTGGATCTTGGGAGGGGAACGCTCGCCGTCGCCATGTTTGGCGTGACCGCAATTGCCTGCAGCACCGACCCGACCACAAGCGCCGCCGCTGTGACGGGATCGACCAATCCCGTCACTACCTCTCCGATAACAACGTCTCCAGTAACCACGTCACCGATCGCTCCGACCGCCGTCGCTTGGGAGAGGGTCAATCTCGGATTCGTTTCCGCCTACGTCCTCGCCAGAAGGGGCGAAGCCGTGATCGTTGACACCGGCAATCCGGGAAGCGAGGACGCCATCGAGGCTGGCTTGGAGAGCCTCGACCTCGGCTGGAGTGACGTGGCTCATGTCATCGTGACTCATCTGCACGGGGACCATCAAGGGAGCCTCCCCGGCGTCATGAACCTGGCCGCAGATGCAACCGGATACGCCGGAGCCCTCGACATCCCCGAGATCTCTTCTCCGCGGGAGCTCGTTCCTGTCGGCGACGGCGACTCGGTCTTCGATCTCGAGATCATTGCCACCCCCGGTCACACTCGGGGCCACATCTCCGTATTCGACCGTGCCGGAGGCTTGGCCGTGGTCGGCGATGCACTGAATGGGAGGGACGGCGGCGTCGCCGGGGCGAACCCTGATTTCACAGACGATATGGCCACTGCGAACGAGTCCATCAAGAAGCTCGCTGAGCTGACCTTCGACACAGTCGCGTTCGGCCACGGCGACCCGGTGATCGGCAATGCATCCCAGCAAATCGCCGACTTAGCCGCCGGTCTATAGAACTGGGCTAACCAGCTCGCCGCGAATTTCGTATGCTGAGTATCCGCTATCGGAGGCAATGCGCTTGGGTCCCCGACAGAAAGTCGGCGCTTGGGCAACCGCTGTTGCGCTCGTCATCGTTGGCATCAGCCCGCTGTTGTCTCCTGCCGTTAATCCTGCGAATGCACCTGAGCATGAGTTCTCAGCTGAACGAGCCATGGGCCATGTCAAGGCGATTGGCCGCGAGCCGCATCCGATGGGATCGGCAGAAAATGCCCGGGTCCGCGACTACATCGTCGCCCAGCTTCGGGAACTCGGATTGGACCCGGAACTGCAGACGATCTCGTCTCCTGACTACTTCGCCCCACCGGGCCACCAAGTGGACGTCACCAACATCATCGCCACCGTTAGGGGGACCGCAAACACGAAGGCCGTCGCGCTGATGGCACACTACGACACGGTTCCGAGCACCCCCGGAGCAAACGACAACTCCACAGCAGTGGCCGCACTTCTTGAAACCGCTCGCGCCGTCCTGGCGGGCCCGCGCCCCAATAACGACCTGATCTTGCTCTTCACGGACGCTGAGGAGCCCTCCCCCCGCCCTGGATCGAAAGCGTTGCTGCGCCATCGTGTCGCCAGCGAGATTGGATTCATCGTCAACCTGGAGGCCGCAGGCGGGACCGGCGCCTCGCTGCTTGCAGAGGTGAGCGGCTCGACGTCGTGGGTAGTAGGCGAATTGGCGGCTGCCTCGGCTGACCCGGTCGGGTACTCCGCGATAACCGAGATGACCAGCTTGTTCGGCGACCTTGGCACCGACTTCGATTCGTTTCAGAACGCCGGGTATCCCGGGGTGCACTTCGCATACATGCACAACTCGCCGATCTACCACACGGCCGCGGACCATCTGGACTCGGTTGATCTTGGGTCATTGCAGCACCACGGCACCCATGCCCTCGGAATCGCCAGGCACTTCGGAAATCTGGATCTGGCGGTAGTCCCCGACAAAGGGAAATCGACGTTCTTTGCGGTTGGACCCGCTTTCGTTCGCTATCCCGCTTCGGTGTCACTCCCGCTCGCCATAGTTGCGTTTGTCGGATTCGGCTGGGCAGTCGTTCGTTTGGGCACGCCACGAAGGGCGTCGGCCGTTGCTCGCAGCGCCGGCAGAACACTCGCGGCTGCGCTGGCAACAGCAATAGCGGGAACCATGATCTGGCTAGCCCTGGTTGCGGTTCGGTCGAAGCCGGGCCTAATCGAGAGCTGGGTGTACCTCGGCCTTCTGCTCGGTGTTGGCATGTTCGGCTATCGGTGGCTCGGGCCACGTCAGTCCCCTGCGGCAAGGGCAGGCGGTGTTGCGCTGTGGGCTGTCATCGGACTGGGGCTGGCAATCATCAGCCCCGCCTCGGCCTATCTGTTTGCCTGGCCGGCACTAGGGGCGGCGGTGTCCCTCGGCATCAGTCTGCGCTCGGGTAACCGATATCACTTCGCTCAGTTTGCGGTCGTTGCGGTACCCACGCTTCTCGTTGCAACACCAATCGTCGACATCATCTTTCAGATGTCACAACCGCGCTCCGGTAACCCCGACTCCAGTATCCCCTACGTTGCCGTTGCAGCCCTATTCCTCGGGGTTCTAGCCATCGCGCTGCTACGAGACGCTTGGCCGACCCCTCCTAGCGAGGTTCCAGAATGACTACGGGAATGGCCCGGTCGGTCTTCGACTCATAGTCACCAAAGCGAGGCTCAGCTGTCACGACCTTGGCCCACAGCTCATCACGTTGCGCCCCCGCGTCACGAGCCGATACCTGAATCTCTTCACCACGGACGTTGACAGTCGTGTCGGGGTTGGCGAGGAGGTTGTAGTACCAGCCGGGGTTGTGCTCATCCCCGCCTGCGGACGCGATTATCAAGTAGTCGTCTTCCTCCCTGAGGAACATCAAAGGGGTGTCGCGCACCTTGCCGCTCTTGGCGCCGCGGTGAGTGAGGACGAGGACAGATCCCTCATCGCCGCCACCAAAGAACCGGCCTCCGGTCAGCTTATAGAGCTTGGCGTGCCATCCAGTAAACAAACGGAATAAGAACTTGCCCACTTTGTCGTCCTTCCTTGCCCGCTAGCGCGGGAGATCGCTGCTCCCCATGAGAAACTCATCAACTGCCCGAGCACATTGACGGCCCTCCCTGATGGCCCACACCACCAGCGACTGGCCTCGTCGCATGTCACCTGCAGCGAACACACCGGGGACACTCGTTGCATAGTCGTCTGTGGATGCGTCCACGTTGCCTCGATGATCCAGCTCGACCGCAAGCTCGGCGACGAGACCCTCATGAATCGGGCTGACGAAGCCCATCGCCAACAGCACCAGGTCTGCCTTCAGCTCGAACTCGCTCCCGGCGACCTCTGTCATCTCCCAGCGCCCGTCGACCTGTTGCCAATCGACGGCAACTCCGTGCAGCGCCAAGACCTTGCCGTCGCTGCCTTCGAAACGGGATGTCGACACAGCCCAAAGACGCTTGCATCCTTCGTCGTGGGACGTCGAAGTGCGAAGCCTGCTCGGCCAGTTCGGCCAGGTGAGCATCTTGTCTGGCACCTCGGGAGGCCGTGGCAGCAATTCCAGTTGGGTAACGGATGCGGCACCTTGGCGAGTGGAGGTACCTACGCAGTCCGCCCCGGTGTCACCGCCACCGATAACCACAACATGTTTGCCTTCTGCGGAGATCGCCGACACGTCGCCAAGGGACTCCTGGCCGACGCGACGGTTCTGTTGAGCAAGGAAGGGCATGGCGAAATGCACACCATCGAGGTCCCTCCCCGGAACAGGTAGATCGCGGGGGGTTTCACAACCCGCGGCCAACACCACGGCGTCGTAGCCTTCTACCAGTCGACTCACGGGCACGTTGACACCGACATGGCTGTTGACCCGGAAGCCCACCCCTTCAGCCTGCATCTGAGCTAAACGGCGGTCGATCGCCGACTTCTCGAGCTTGAAGTCGGGGATGCCGTAGCGGAGCAGACCACCAATCTTGGCGTTCTTCTCGAATACCTTCACGTGGTGACCGGCCCGCGCCAACTGTTGTGCGGCAGCCAGCCCCGAAGGGCCCGACCCGACAACGGCCACCCGCTTGTCGGTGCGCCAGGCGGGAATCCTTGGCTCGATCCACCGGTTCTGCCAGGCCTTCTCGATGACGGAGTACTCAATTGTCTTGATGGTGACCGGCGAGTCCTGCAGATTGAGCGTGCATGCTTCTTCGCACGGCGCTGGACAAACCCGGCCGGTGAACTCAGGGAAGTTGTTCGTCGAGTGCAGTACCTCGATTGCCTCGCGCCAGTTGTCGCGGTACACAAGATCGTTCCAGTCGGGAATGATGTTGTCGACGGGACAGCCGAAATGGCAGTAGGGAACCCCACAGTCGATACACCGGGCCCCTTGCTGAGCGACGGCGGCATCGGTCAGCGGGATTGAGAATTCGCGATAGTCGGCGGTCCTTTCCGCAACCGGCAGGTAACCGCGGTCCTTGCGCTCGATACGCTGGAAGCCTGTTGGGGAACCCATCTACACCCCTCCCGAAGCTGTGACGCTCTGTTGCTCGAGGGCATTGCGGAACTCAACCGGCACAACTTTGTAGAACCGAGGCAGGTACTCGTCGAAGTTGTCGAGGATCTCCTGAGCTCGCGAGCTACTGGTGAGCAGAGATTGACGTTCGATGAGGGTGCGCAGACGCCACACGTCGTAGCGAAGCGGATCTGCAAGCAACTCCTCAGGGCTTGGGTCGTCACTGACACCAAGCGGGGCCCCGTCATCGCCGCCGATTCGTTCGATGTCCACCATCTGCGGGTTGATCCGCTGCTCGAAGTCCCCGGCATCATCGACCACATAGGCGATGCCGCCGCTCATACCGGCTCCGAAGTTGCGGCCGGCCTTGCCGATCACGACAACGCACCCGCCGGTCATGTACTCACATCCGTGGTCACCGACACGCTCAACGACTGCGATCGCGCCAGAGTTGCGCACGGCGAAGCGCTCCCCGGCACCTCCGTTGAAGTAGCAGTCACCGGAGATCGCTCCGTAGAGCACGGTGTTGCCGAGGATGATGTTCTCACGAGGAACGGTGATCCCTTGAGGAGCGGCCTCGATGATCACACGCCCGCCCGACAGGCCCTTGCCGACGTAGTCATTGGCGTCGCCCTCGAGATGAAGAGTGACACCATGGGCGAGCCAGGCTCCAAAGCTCTGTCCGGCCGTTCCATCCAGCTTGATGTTGATAGTGCCCTGGGGCAGACCCGCATGACCGTAACGACGAGCAACTTCGCCCGAGAGCATGGCCCCGACAGTCAGGTTCGTGTTGGCGATCGGCAGCTGGAATGAGACCCGCTCGCCGTTGTCGAGAGCCGGCATGGATTTCTCAATCAAGGTGTTGTCGAGAGCGATCTCGAGGTTGTGATCCTGGCTTTCGGTGTTGCTGATGGCCACCCCGGGGGCAGGTTCGGGCTTATAGAGCAATCGGGAGAAGTCGAGGCCACGAGCCTTCCAATGGTCGACAGCCGTCTTCATCTTGATCCGGTCACTCTGACCGATCATCTCTGCATAGGTCCGGAAGCCGAGTCGGGCCATCAGTTCCCTTGCCTCCTCAGCAACAAACATGAAGAAGTTCACCACGTGCTCCGGCTGACCGGGGAACAGCTTGCGCAGTTCCGGGTCCTGAGTGGCCACGCCCACAGGGCACGTGTTCAGGTGACACTTGCGCATCATGATGCAGCCCTGCGAGATGAGAGCACCAGTACCGAAGCCAACTTCGTCGGCCCCGAGAAGTGCGGCGACAACAACATCTCGCCCGGTGCGGATGCCGCCGTCGGTTTGCACCGCGATGCGACCCCGCAGCTCATTCGCCACCAGTGTCTGATGGGTCTCGGCCAGACCGATCTCCCAGTGCGACCCGGCCTGCATCACAGAAGTGAGCGGACTGGCACCAGTCCCGCCGTCATTGCCCGAGACGAGCACATGGTCGGCGTAGGCCTTCGCAACGCCAGCAGCAATGGTCCCCACTCCCACTTCGGAAACCAGCTTGACGCTGATCCGGGCATAGGGGTTGACGTTCTTGAGGTCGAGGATCAGTTGCTTGAGATCCTCAATCGAATAGATGTCGTGGTGGGGGGGTGGCGAGATCAATCCAACCCCTGGCGTCGAGTGGCGCACCTTGGCGATCCAGTCGTTCACCTTGTGCCCGGGGAGCTGACCGCCCTCCCCCGGCTTGGCACCCTGGGCCATCTTGATCTGAACGTCGTCGGCGTTCACCAGGTATTCAGTGGTGACTCCAAACCGTCCCGACGCAACTTGCTTGACGGCTGACCGCATCGAGTCGCCATTCTCCATCGGCTGGAAACGACTCGGTTCTTCGCCACCTTCACCGGTATTGGACTTCGCCCCGATCCGGTTCATCGCAATCGCCAGATTGGTGTGGGCCTCCCACGAGATTGATCCAAACGACATGGCGCCGGTGGCGAATCTCTTGACGATCTCCGCAGCAGGCTCAACTTCGTCGAGCGGGATCGATTCAGGGAGATAATCCAATTCGAACAGACCGCGCAGGTTCTTGAGGCTACGGACTTGGCTATCTACCTCTGCGGTGTACTTCTGGAACAGGTCGTAGTCGCCAGAACGAACTGCATGCTGCAGATTCGAGATGGTCTCGGGGGTCCAGACATGGTCCTCACCCCGCAGCCGGAACGCGTAGTCACCACCGACATCGAGCTCAGTCGTCGTGAACGCCTTCGCCCCAAACGCATCCTCATGGCGACACACCGTCTCAGCGGCGATTTCATCCAGCCCGATCCCCTCGATGACCGAGGGCGTGCCGGTGAAGTAGCTATCGATGAAGCGGGCGTTGAGCCCGATGGCATCAAAAATCTGCGCCCCGCAATACGACTGGAACGTGGAAATGCCCATCTTGGACATCACCTTCAGCATTCCCTTGTTGATCGCCTTGGTGTAGCGCTGCTCGGCTTCCTCCGGCGTGGGCACACCATCCAGCTCATCAATGAGGGAGTGGATAACGTCAAAGGCGAGGTACGGGTTGATAGCCTCGGCGCCATAGCCGCCCAGTAGACAGAAATCGTGAACCTGGCGCGCTTCGCCGGTCTCGACAACAAGCCCAACCTCAGTGCGCAAACCCTCGTTTATCAGATGATGGTGAACGGCTGCGGTCGCCAAGAGCGCCGGAATGGCGATGCGCTCCACGTCCTGATGACGGTCGGAAAGGATCAGGATATTGCGACCCTCTCTCACCAGGGCGGTCGCTCGTTCACACAACTCCTGCAATGCCCCGCGCATACCGGATGCACCCTCGGTTGCCGGATAGCAAATGCTCAGTTTCTTGGTGCGGAACGCGTTGTCGACGTGATTCTCGATCCGCTGCACCCGCTCGAGGTCAACGTTCGTGAGTATCGGATGCGAAACCTCGAGCCGCTTATGAGTACCTCCGGTGTTGAGCGCCAACAGGTTGGGCCGGGGCCCAATCAGCGACACCAATGACATGACCGTCTCTTCGCGGATCGGATCGATCGGTGGGTTGGTGACCTGAGCGAACCGCTCCTTGAAGTAGTCATAGAGCATCTTGGATCGGTTCGAGAGCACCGCAGGGGGCGTATCGCGCCCCATCGAGCCTATGGGGTCCTTGGCGGCGACGGCCATCGGCTTCAGGAAGAATTCGACGTCCTCCTTTGTGTATCCGAAAGCCCGCTGTGCCTTGCGCAGCGTCTCAGAATCGGGTCCCATCGCGGCAACCTCCGATGGAAGCTGCCTCAGATGGATCTGCGTCTCGTTCAACCATTGTTGATAGGGCTTGGCCCCGGACAGGCTGTCCTTGAGCTCGGCATCCTCGATGATCCGACCTTGCTCGAGATCGATCAACAGCATCTTCCCCGGCTGGAGACGCCACTTCTTGACAATCTTCTCTTCGGGAATATCGAGGACGCCCATTTCGGATGCGAGCACCACAAGATCGTCGTCGGTGACGAAGTAACGGGACGGCCGCAGGCCATTGCGATCGAGTGTGGCACCGATCTGCCGACCGTCGGAGAATGCAACCGCGGCCGGACCATCCCACGGTTCCATGACCGCAGCGTGGTACTCGTAGAAGGCTTTGCGGCCTGCGTCCATGAGGGAGTTGTCGGCCCAGGCCTCGGGGATCATCAGCATCATTGCGTGCCCGAGCGAATAACCGCCGGCGAGCAACAGTTCGAGCGCGTTGTCGAACGTAGCCGAGTCGGAAGCCCCATCGCCAATGAGCGGCCACAGCTTCTCCAGATCGTCCCCAATGATCTCGGAGGACATGTTGTGCCGACGGGCCATCATCCAGTTGACGTTCCCTTGAACGGTGTTGATCTCACCGTTGTGACATAGGAAGCGGAAAGGTTGGGCCAGACGCCAAGACGGTGAGGTGTTGGTCGAGAAGCGTTGATGGATAAGGGCGAGGGCGGACTCGACTCGCTCATCGACAAGATCCGGGTAGTACGTGGCGAGATGCTCTGCGAGCATCATCCCTTTGTAAGTGATGGTCCGCGCCGAAAGCGTTGTCACGTAGAACTCGCCACGCTCAATCAGATAGGATGCACGTTGTCCGAGCTGGATATGCGCCTGCTTTCGGATGACGTAGAGCTTCCGCTCGAAGTGATCGCTGTCCACAACATCGTCACCACGACCGACAAATAGCTGGCGAATGACAGGTTCGATCGGCTTGACGCTCTCCCCGAGACAGGACGGGTCGACGGGAACATCACGCCAGCCCAGCATCTTCTGACCTTCACGGATGACAAGTTCGACGAGAAGGTTCTCTGCGACAATCCGATCGATCGGATCCTGCGGGAGAAAGATCATGCCGACGCCGTAATCCCCTGCCTGAGGCAGTTCGACGCCCTGCGCAGCCATTTCTGGACGGAAGAATGCATCGGGAATCTGGATGAGCATCCCGGCACCGTCGCCGGCCAGTGGATCGGCTCCGACCGCACCACGATGGGTCAGGTTGGCGAGAACCGTGAGACCTTGGTCGACGATCTGGTGGGTCTTACGGCCCTTGATGTCCGCCACAAAGCCGATACCGCAGGCATCGTGATCAAATGCAGGGTCATAAAGCCCTTCCGGCTGTCTCAATTGGCCGTGCTCCGTGTCCATCTGCCCTCACATGCCCGTTCTGTTCAAGACCCATTCTGCGTGAGCGTACCCAGCGGTTAGTTCTTGTGCGAAGGCAGGACCCTAGACGGATTTTCTTGTGGCAAAAGCCGGGATTTGCGAATATGCGAATATTCACGGTGCTTGGCGCCGAAGGGACCCTTGTCAGGGTCTTTCAGGGCCATTGGCTCCTAGATCGCACCGCTCCCAGCACATACAATCGGGGTACACCGGATAATCAGGAGGCGCAGCATCATGAGTCCCGCCAATCCGATAGAAAGATTCCTACGTGGCCACAGCTACGGCGCCAAGCCCGGTGACCCCCGACTGGACAGGATCAGACCTTTTGTGACGATCTCTCGGCAAGCGGGAGCCGGTGGACACACCCTTGCCAAGACTCTGCTCGAGACGTTCGAGCAACAACCAGACAAAGAGCTGTTTGGAGGTTGGGAGATGTTCGATCAGAAGCTGGTGACCATGGTCGCCGAGGACCCTGACCTGAGAGTCTCTGTGGAGTCATTGCTCGCCGAGGAATACCACAGGACTGCCGATGATTTCTTCCGCCAGATCCTGACCGCCTCCACCCATCAGGACATCGTGGCGGATCGCATGTTCCGTCTCGTCCGGATGCTGGCCGAGGTTGGGAAGGCAATCATCGTCGGGCGCGCCGGCTCAGAAGTGACCAGAGGTCTCGGACCCGCCGCATCGGTCCGTCTCGTTGCATCCGAAGAGCGGCGACTAGCTCGGATGATGGAGCTCCACGGACGCTCCGAGAAGAAGGCTCAGGATGCCATGGATCGCCATGACTCAGGGAGAACACGGCTGCTCAAGAAGCACTTCCGCGTCAACATCGACGATCCGCTTCTGTACGACGCCACCTGGAACACCGGGGCGGTGCCGTTTGGGACCATCGCAGACTGCATCGTCAACACGCTGCGGGACCGTGCTGCTGAGCTCTGAGAGCACCCGGCCAAGCGAGCGCTAGACACCTTGTAGCCCGTAGAAGTACGCCCCCTGGGGGTCCTGGAGCACAGCAAACGTGCCGACGTCGGGTATCGGCATCGGTTGCACTTCGACCCTGCCCCCGGCTCCGGCCACGTAGTCACATGCAGCCTGGATGTCGGCAACACCCAAGTAGATAGCCCAGTTTGGAGGGACCGGCCCCCACTCCGGCTGGATGGCCATCATCCCGGCAATCGGCTTGCCATCGAGCATGAAGCTGGTGTACTCCCCCGTCGGCACTTCTCCCGTGACTGCTTCCCAACCAAATACCGATGCATAGAAGTCCTTTGCTGCTGCGATGTCGTAGTTCTGCAGCTCCGTCCATACGAGTGCGCCCGGCTCGTTGGTCCGCTGTGCGCCGATGTGTCCGTGTGGCTCCCAAAGCGCAAATACTGCTGCCGAAGGA
>JAAETI010000249.1 GCA_024228555.1 bacterium
CTTGGCGGGCGCCTTCGCGGTGGTCAAAACAGATTACGATTCCAATAGCAATACCAATCTGGCCGGGTCCTTCAGCGGGATTGAACTCCACCGTGGCGAGGGCGATGCCTTAGGCCGGCACGATTCGGACACGCTGGCCTACATTCGGCGCGCCACGCTGGTGGTGGGCGATCAGGGACTCCAGATGACCGCCGACCGGCGCGGCGTCTATTGGGTGACGGCGGCCGGCGGGGCCGGCGTCTCCCAGGGCAAGGGGTTCGAGGTGGCGGGGTCGGCTGCCTGGACGGATCTGAATTACGCCACCAGGGCTTTTGTCGGGCAGGGTGCCGATATCACGTTAGGTGGCGACTCCACGATGATCGCCAGGGATCGCCTGGCCACCATCGCCTTTGCCGGTGACGGCGTCTGGGGTGGCAGCGTCGGCTTCGGCACGTCCTGGGCATGGAACCACGTGGACCGGCGGGTGCATGCCACCATCACCGATTCCACCATCACCCAGTCGGCGGGCACGTTGAGCCTGGACTCGGTGATTTGGGACATCGCCAAGGACAATGGACGCACGCTCCTGCCCAGCGCCTATGCGGTGGCGGTGACCCTGGGCCTGGGGAGTGACGACACGTCGGTCGAACTGACCGGCACGGTCGCCGTGAATCAGTTCAATACGGACACCTCGGAGAACGCCGTCGAGGCATCGATGAGCGGCACAACCTACCAGCAGCCGGACGGTGACGCCGGTGGGGTCACCGGGTTGTCCCTTTCGGCGACGGACAACACGAATCTGCTGGCCCTGGCCGGCGCGGTCGATTCCGACGCCGATCTGACGATAGGCGTGGCGGTGGCGGAGAATGAGTTGGAGAATGCGGCCACGGCCTCCATCGAACAGTCATCCATCGACGTGAACAAAGGCGATATCGAGGTGCTGGCGCTCATCAATCCGGAGTTGAATGCGTTCGCAGTGGGCGTGAGTGTCACTGATAACGAAGGGGCAGCCTTGGCCGGTTCCGGTGCCTCCAATATCGCTCCCCTGAGCGCCGATGCTCATGTCAAGGGCTTGGTCGACACGGTTGGCAAGACCGACACGTCGATCACTGGGGCCGGGGATATTACCATCCAGGCGGAGATTGCCTACACGGATATCGCC
>JAAETI010000250.1 GCA_024228555.1 bacterium
CCGTCGTCCCGACCGGGATCCCACGGAATTAGGCACTTGGCGCAACGCAGAAGACGGTGCCGTAGACAAGCAAGGCGCGTGTTTTAATCTTTTCCAGGTGCCTAAGGACAATAGTGTAAATCCGGGTCAGGGATGCCCGCCCAAACACGCGGAAGAGATAGAGACAAGTGGGCAAGAAGCGGAAGCGGAAGAAACGATCGGCACCATTAATCGAGGCTCTCGAGCCCCGTCTGCTGTTCTCGGCGGACATCCTCGGCGGCGTCGTCGATGCACCAGGCATGGACGACTCGCTCGCCACCACCCTGGAAGATGCGGCGGCGTTAGGCACCGTCCCGCCCCAGGATGTCCTCGGGATCGCTCAGGCAGAAGATAGCCCCGAGGAACTCACCGCACAAACAGAGGACCCCGATGCCGTTGTCGACAGTTCAACAACCGCAGAACCGCAACGTACAGAACTGGTGCTGGTTGACACCGCCACCGACGATTACCGGCAACTGGTCGACGACCTGCTGGCCCAGGCCGATGACAGCCGCCATCTGGAAGTCGTGCTGCTCGACAGCGAGCGCAGTGGAATCGACCAGATCAGTGAAACACTGCTGGCCTATCAAAATCTGGATGCTATTCACCTGATCTCCCACGGTAGTGACGGAATCATCAACATCGGCAACACCGCGCTGAATTCTGAACTTCTGAATCAGAGTCGGGTTGAAATCACTGCCTGGTCCGAAGCACTCAGCGAACAGGGTGACCTGCTGATCTACGGCTGCAACCTGGCTGCCACCGAGGCCGGGCAAG
>JAAETI010000251.1 GCA_024228555.1 bacterium
ATCACACTGGCCCTCCGCCGAGGCATTACTGCGCACTTCATCAATGCCGGCGGTCAGCAGGCCTATGCAGTTGTCGAGAGCCCACTGGTCGATCTCTTGCGTCGCGATGGGGTCACCGTGGAAGAGATTACCGAGCACCGACACCTGCCAGACTACGACTCGGTCAACTTCGGCGTCTGGATCGACCTGCACAAACTGGCACGAGATATGGGCTGCGCCGACACCCGCACCTCTCCGTTCAACATCACCGAAGGAGTTCATGATGCGGTCCGTTGATGATCCCGGACTGGCCAGGAACTACGGCTTCTGGAGTGCAGCCGAACAGCAAGCCCTGCTGTCGGCCAACGTAGCTGTTGCCGGTATCGGGGGTGACGGCTACCTTCTCGGTCTCAGCCTGATCCGAATGGGGGTCGGGACGCTTCGGGTCGCCGACCCAGAGGTGTTCGAGCTCGAGAACGTCAACCGAGTTCCTGGTGCCATCCACCCGAATATGGGCCGCCCCAAAGTCGACTGCTTCTTCGAG
>JAAETI010000252.1 GCA_024228555.1 bacterium
AAATCTGCACAGGACGATAAGTGGAGTTTCTGGCGCAGCGATGCCGCCGCCCACGATCCGCTCACTTGCAACCAAACACGTATCTAGTTGACACACACCTCTGTGATGTAGTATAATACGTGAAACGCATCTGGTTGGTGGATGTCTGAGATGGAATACACACTTGCGGACTTGGAGCGGACAACGGGGTCAAAGCGCCGGTCCGTTCAACTCTGGAGCGATCGCGGTGTCCTGCTCGCGGATCCCACCACAATGGACGCGGGTAGCGGTACGCATCGGCGCTTCTCACACGATGAAGCGATCATTGCTTGTGCTGTTCACGCCTTTGCCCGGCAGCACATGGCAATTGGGGAACTCAAGGAAATTGCCGCCGCAATCAGACGGGCTATGGCCAATCCCAAATATCGGGGGGCCATAGACAATGCAATTTCAGGGGATGGGCAGTGCTACCTAGTTTCAGAGCGATGGGGTGATCAAAGTTGGGAGGTCTCAATTATAGGAGGGCCTCACTCTCCTACCAAGGACGAGAAAACGGCTCAGTCCTTCGTTCGGGCGTTAGTGGCGTCCGCTTCCCATCTCCAGGAGCCGAACGGCTTCGCAACCATCTGAACCGCCCCGGGATTGTCGGAGGCTCCAACTCTTGAGAAGAGGGAGCCATCATGAGCAAGACGACGAACAAATTTTCTTCTGAGGTTCGGGCCCGGGCGGTTCGGTTGGTATTGGACCACGAGAGCGCACATTCATCACGGTGGGCGGCAGTTTCTTCGATAGCGGCCAAGATTGGCTGCACGGCTCAGACACTCAATGAATGGGTAAAGAAGTCGGAAGTCGACAGCGGCGTGCGTGCTGTCATTCCCTGGGAGGTGGCTGATCAGTTGAAGTCTCTGCAACGCGAGAACCGCGAGCTTCGGCAGGCCAATGAGATCCTACGCAAGGCATCGGCGTATTTTGCCCAGGCGGAGCTCGACCGCCGGTTCAAACTATGATCGCGTTCATCGACGATCACCGCGAGGCGTATGGGGTCGAGCCGCTCTGCAGGGTCTTGCCGATTGCCCCGTCGACCTACCACGCCCATGTCGCCAAGCGCGCCGATCCTGACAAACTGTCGACACGGGCGAAGCGGGATCAGGCCCTCAGGATTGAGGTTCGGCGTGTGTTTGAGGAGAACTTCAGTGTCTACGGTGTTCGCAAGGTCTGGTGGCAGTTGCGGCGTGAAGGGTTCGATGTCGCCCGCTGCACGGTTGAGCGGCTGATGCGGGATCTGGGCCTGCAGGGTGTGATCCGCGGTAAGTCTGTGCGCACGACGATCCGTGATAAGGCTGCACCATGCCCGCTGGATCGCGTCAACCGCCAGTTCCGGGCACCGAGGCCGAATGCGCTGTGGGTCTCCGACTTCACCTATGTTGCGACCTGGACCGGCTTCGTCTACGTCGCCTTCGTGATCGACGCTTATGCGCGACGCATCGTGGGATGGCGGGTCAGCCCAACAGCCCATGCCACGTTCGTCCTGGATGCGCTGGAACAGGGCCTCCATGACCGGCGACCACTCCACCGAGGCGGGCTTGTTCACCATAGCGACCGCGGCAGCCAATACGTCTCGATCAAATACACCGAGCGCCTAGCGGAAGCGGGCATAGAACCTTCGGTGGGCAGCGTAGGGGACTGCTACGACAACGCCCTCGCCGAAACGATCAACGGGCTGTACAAGGCTGAGGTCATCCATCGGAGCGGCCCGTGGCAAAACTTAGAGGCCGTCGAGTTTGCAACGCTGCAATGGGTCGACTGGTTCAATAATCGCCGGCTGCTGGAGCCCATCGGAAACATCCCGCCGGTCGAAGCCGAGGAACGCTATTATGCCATGCTGGTCGAACCAGACAGAGCCGCGTGACTCAAACAAAATGGCCTCCAAAAAACTCGGGGCGGTTGAGACGAGGAGGCGGCGGTGAAAGCGGGCAAGCCAGCGGACGAGATCTGGGCTGACGAGCCAAACAAGGCGGCTCAGAAGGACACTGACGCGCGATGGGCCCTGAAGATCGGCGGCAAGATCCGGTATCGGCCCGATGGCACGCCTCTGCCGCGGATCGCACTGCCGGTGTTTGGGTACAAGAACCAC
>JAAETI010000253.1 GCA_024228555.1 bacterium
GCAACAGGTTGGCGGTGTGGTTGGAAAACACCAGTCGCGACCGCCGATTGATCTTGTCCAGCGAGACGTCGTAGGCCATCGGCAGGTTGCGGATGTAGCTGTCCAGTGCCAACAGGTCGGCCTCCTGCAGGATCGGCTGCAACCCGTTAGGCAGCAGCAGCGCATTCAGCTGGTTGATGTTGGCGCGTAGTGCTTTCAGATCATTTCCCCGGACATAGAAGGCTATGCTCAGCGGATAGAGCTTGTTGCCTCGCGCCATCTCCCGTTCTACCGCTTCAGCATCCTCGCGGGTGAGTTCGGCTTCCGCGGAATCACCCACCGCAGCCCGCTTGACCTGGGCGATGTGGCTACGCGTGAAATCCTGTGGCTTGACCGTCAGGGTCATCACCATCACCGTGTGTTCGGGCAGCCGATCAAAGAGAGAGAAGACATGATCACCGGCCTGGCGCTCCGCAGTCATATGCCCCACCTCGGGTGCCCGGCGCAATCCTTGAATCGTGACGATGCTGTGGGGCAAGTTATCGAACCACCAGGTGGCCGATACACTGTCCGATTTCGGCATCGCCAAGGTGAGACGCTCGGCCAGGTCATAGCCAAAGGGAAGATCTTCGTCCCCGGGATAGGGGGCGATATCCAACAGTTTATCGGGGTCACCGCCGGCGATTGCAGGTGCCGGATTGAACCATTTGAGGAGCCACTCATAAAGGTCTTCTCCCCTTCCGCGCCGCGCGCGGATTCCGGCGGAAGCCAATGCAGCGACCCATTTGGTCGCAACATCGTTCAGCGCCTCTTCGACCTCGATTGCCGATGGCAACTTGCCCTTGGGTTTCAATCGACGATAGAGGGTTGCACGTACCCGACGCACCTGTCCACGCCAATGGGTTCCGGTCACGGCCTTATCCTCAAACAGACCGCCGGGTCGTGTGATCCGAGCCAGGTGTTGTGAAAACATCGCCTGGAAGTGTTGGGTGAATGGCGTCTCCTTTGCACTCGGTTGCGGGTAGTCCTCAATCTCTTTCTGAAACCCCTGCAGGCTGGGTTCGTCCTGCACGTAGACCTGCAGCACCCAGGGAGCATCATCCTCCTCGGGGATGGCATCGGTAAGCGAAGTCTGGATTGCATCGCGCAGTTGGTTCATAAACTCAGGTGTGCGTGCTTCGGTACCAGCCGGTGTCAACTCGAACATTGCACCCAAACTGATGCCGTCTTCCAGTAGAAAGGTCCGACTTTCAGCATCGTACTCGACCCAGGGCAGCAGATCGGTGAAGGATGGCGGGCGTTCGTACAGGCGCTTGACCATTGCCTGGGTCACCGGGGCTTCTGCCGGTTTCTGGACATCTTTCGATACGTTTTTTGAACACCGTTTCCACATGATCTGCGCTACCGTTCCAGCCGCGCCGGCACTTCACCCGGCAGTGCGTACTCGGTGCGCTCATACATCGGGAAGGCGGTGGCATAACCGGGTACCGGCACGAGTTCTTCTCCTGCCAGGTGCGGGAACACGTACATGACCAGGGTCGGATTCGGCAGCCTGGGAAAGATGGCGTCGATCTCGTTGGCCGTATCGCGGGTATATCCGTGTAATGATGAGTCACCGGTCAAGATGGGCCGGTTCCCCAGCGCCTGGCGAATAGACAACGGGTCATGTGCGTTCATCTCCTGGATATGCCCCTCATAGATCTCCTTCATCGAAGGCCCATCCTGAGGCAGCACCCCCTCCTTGGTACTGGCGCACCCAACCAGACTAATCAAGCCGAGTACGGATATGAGGATCAACGGGTTTTGCATGGGTCAGTCTCCTGCCGGTGGTATCGAGATCGATCGGGAGTTCGTGATCGACGTGGATGGCAATGCGGATGCCGGCCGGCACAAAGACCGCATCAAAACTCTGGGACTGGCGCTCCATCAGCCACTTGCCGACCTCGTCACTGCCACCGGCGATGGTTTTGCCGAGTACGAAATTACCGGCATCGCCGGTGATGTTGTTGGTTACACCGCCGGATTCGTTGGCTACCGAGGTGGTCTCAGCAGCAGCCGCAGCCTGCGCTGCCGCCTGGATCGCCATGACCCCGATGCGTTGGGTCAGAAAGGCTGGTGCGTTGGTCTTGCGCTCGCCGCTGATGCAGGGGATTCCCTGCGGGTCCGAGATCCATCCCAGGGGTTTGTTCGCGCCGCCTGACTGACCGCCGGCCTGGCCTTTGCGGTCGTCGCTGGAGAGTGTCCGGATCGTTCCGTCATCGAAAACGAAGGTGACCGAGTCAAGACGGCCGGTGACACAGGAGAGGGTCCAGTCACCAATCGCCGTGCCGCTCCAGACCATGCCCTGTACACCAGGCATGGTGAGACCATTGGCGGCCAGGTTATCCGCACCGGTGATCACCTTGAACGGCATGGGATCACGCACCTGTCCCTGTACCGGAACCCGACCGACCAGGGCGGTCATCGCAGTCGAGCCTATCAGTGTGGCGTTGCGGGGAACGGTGTAGACGGGATCGACGGTATTGATCCGTTTGGCGATATTGCTTGTTTGCTCCCGGGCTGTGTCCAGCATCCTGCCCGCGGATTGTCCGGTCTTGCGCAGCAGGCCACTGCCGTTGATTGCCGAGGTATCATCTTGAGAACGTTCCAGCGGCTCGATCCAGATCAGGCTGCCGGCAGGATCTGACCCCACACCATCGAGCCCCAGGCCCACCGGGATATCGCTGCCAGACCGGGACAAGTTAAGTTGAGAATCGGATTGGGACAGGGCATCCACCCGTGCCGTCAGCGAGGAGACTA
>JAAETI010000254.1 GCA_024228555.1 bacterium
CTTCGCGATTGAGTGGGGTGGGGGTGGCGTGATGTTGGTGTTGTTGGGGTCCGCGGCGCGAGACAGGGACCCGTCCATTCTTTGAGCTGTCGAAGGCTTCGAGAATCGGGGGTCCCTGTGATTGTTGATGTTATGCGAATGTCCGCGTGTTTGGTTGGGCTCGGCCCGAACGTGGCGGTGACCGGTGTCGAAGACCGAGTCGGGCAGCCGCTGCGGGTCCATGTCGAAACGATCGGGATCGTGCCGTTGTGTCCCGGTGACTGTTGGAGGCCGCCGGTGCCCAAGGATCGACTTGTTGTCGAGTTGGTCGATCTCCCGTGGATTTCAGTGTCGAGAGTTTGGACACGACGGGCGAGTTCGCGTAGAGCGAATTTGGCTGCTCCTTGCAGGGTGGTCGGGTCGGTTGGGCGGAGTCGAGCGGCGCCGGTCACGAGCTTTGGACTGCGGCAGTGATTTTGGACAGGTGGATCTATGCTGCCTGGTTCCTGTTTTCCCACGCTTGACGCGTGGCTAATGGTGTATTGTAGCTGATTCCGGCGTGTATACGACGCCGATTGTAGAACACTTCGATGTATTTGCTGATCTCATGTTTTGCGGCTTTACGGGTTGGGAACACAACACGGTTCACGAGTTCTTTCTTCAAAGAAGCAAAGAACGATTCTGCCATCGCGTTGTCCCAACACACCCCGGTTCGCCCCATCGATCCACGCAGACCGTGACCTTTCAAACATTTACTGAAACCGTCAGACGTGTACTGAGTTCCACGGTCCGAATGGAATATGGCTTCCGGGTTCACTATGCCTTTATCGACAGCCATGTCTACCGCTGCGACGATAAGCGGTGTCCGCATGTTCGAATCCATCGACCAGCCGACAACCTCACGGGTGTGGACATCGATCATCGTCGCCAGATAGAGCCACCCTTCCCAGGTCCGGACGTAGGTTATGTCCCCGACAAACAGATCACCGGGCCGAGCCGCGGTGAAGTCCCGCTGGACGAGATCAGCAGGCGCCTCCGCTGCTGGGTCCGACACCGTAGTGACCTTGTAGGCCCGCGGGTGGCAACACACCAGCCCGTTGGCCGCCATGATGTCACGGACAAGCCACTCCGACACCCGATGGCCGCGGTTGTCGAGCTCGACGCGGATCTTGCGGTACCCGTAGCACGCGTCGAACTCTTCGAAGATCTCGATGACAAGCCGCTCGATTTCGGCCCGGCGGACCCTTGCCGCGGAAGGTGCTCGTTCGCGCCACTCGTAGAAGCCTGAGCGTGACACTCTCAACCATCGACACATTTTGATGATGGGGTAGTTGTCCCTCTCCGCGTTGATGAACGAGTATTTCTCGGTCACCGGTACTTCTTCGCGAAGAAGGAAGCCGCTTTTCCCAGGAACTCGTTCTCCATCTTCAGGTCCTGAACTTCACGGCGTAGTGTTTCTAGTTCGGCTCGTTCAGACAACTCAAGAGTTTCGTCGTCTAGATCACTGTTTTCCTTCCGGAACCGGTTGACCCAATTCCCCAGTGTTCCAGGAAGAATTCCAAGCTCGCGAGCCACATCAACAATAGGACGTCGTCGTTCGATAACCTCTTCCACCGCTAACGCACGAAACTCCGGACTGTATTTCTGTTTCCTAGCCATCTCTAATCCCTTACCCAATAAGAGGCACTACAAATCTACTGTCCGGAACCACCACCCCAGTCCACTTGTTGATAGTGGTCCCGCGGTATTGCTCTCGGATTTCGTCGGGGGCTGTCACGATCAGTGCCCGCATTTGGTTGATCGCTGAGGTGCGGTCTCGGGTCGCTGAGCGGCGGATGATTCGTAGTGTCCGGATCGCTTCGACGCTGCCGTCACGGGTTTTGGGTTGAGCGGTCGCTCTTCCTGATTGTGCTGAGCGGGCGGCGGCGATGGCATCAACCTCGTCGGATTTGCCGTGGCTCCGTCGTTCTTGGCGGTCTGGTCGGGTCACCTCGACGACGACGATGTTGTTGCGGTGCAGGAATCGGGTGAGACCGACACCGTATGTGCCTGTGCCCTCGACGCCGATACGTTCGACTGGTCCGAAGGTTTCGAGCCAGGCCAGTAGTTCGTGATAACCAGCGTCGTTTGTGTCGAAGGCCCTCACGCCGAGTTCAGCGCCTCGGTGATCCAGAGCGGCTGCCATGTGGACATCGCGGTGGGTGTCAACTCCGGCCGTCACGGTGGTTGTCATATTCATCAAGCTTGTGTCCTGTCGTTCGAAGGGGTCTGCGTTGATCGCACCGCCGAAAGGGTCGGACAAACCAGGGATGAGCTTCGAGAGCAGGCTCCTATCAGGTCACAATCAGTCCGCCGGTACGCATGCCAGATGAGCTCTCGGCAACGGTCGACAGTTCATATCCAGGGCAACCGAAGCGCCAGCAGGTAAATCGAGTCAGACCGAGCCGAGAAGCTCACCGAACGCTACCCATCAACCAGACTTCGTGATAGCTGACCAGTAGCTAGTCCCATCATCCCTGTAGGTGATCGGAGATCACCGTCTCCGCCCCATCTGGGTCGGCTGTACATATCGCCTGATCATGTGCGTGATCGAAGGCTTCGCCGATTCGACATGCGGGGTC
>JAAETI010000255.1 GCA_024228555.1 bacterium
GGGGCCCCGGGACTCGGCAGCTCGCCATATGGACTGTGTGGATCACGGTTGAGCCTCTTCGGAGGAGCCCGTCGTGGTCCGCCGGTGCGTTCCGGCGCGCAGCAGACGCGCTTCGCGCAGGGTCGTCGTGGACGACTTCGCGATCTTCGCTTCGGTGCGCTCACGCTGTCGCTCTCTGACGAGGTCCATGACCTCCGAGAGCCGCTTGTTCTCGACGACGTCTCCTTGCTGCACGCCGTACTCCTTGGGGAAGGCCGTTGCGGATAGCAGGTGCTCGCCGTGCCAGAAGCTCAGCAAACCGTCCTCCCGCTCCTCGATGCCAACCCTCTGCCCGCGTGCAGATCGCGCGGCTTCGGTCGGGTCCAGCACGTACAGCACCCGCTTGTAGTTCAAGGTCAGGCTCTTCGAGACGAGGCGGGTCTCCTGCCAGCTGAAGATGCGAGCCAGGTCGTCGGAGGTCTGCAGGGGACGGTGGGCGTCGTGCTCGCTCCGCGGGGCCCGCGCGAACCGGCGGTTGTAGTCCGCGATGAACTCCGGGGCGAAGGCATTTGCCGCCTCGACGTCGCTGATCCCGCGCAGCCGCAGTTCCTTCACCAGTCGGTCCTGCAGCGTCAAGTGAGCACGCTCGACGCGACCCTTCGCCGCAGGCGTGTTGGCGCAGAGGATGTCGATGTTCAGGCTTCCGAGGGCTCGGCTGAACTGCGTCACGCCAGTTCCGCCTTGGGGCTCCTTCTTGTTCACGCGGAACACCGTGGCCTTGTCGCTGTAGAGCGCCACGGGTTTGCCGTGCTGCTCGAGGTACGAGCGCATTGCCGCAAAGTAGGAGAACGCCGATTCCGACTCGCAGAACAGAAGCTCCATCAAGGCGCTCGTGGCATCATCCACGAACACCAGCAGGGTGCAGCGCCCCGCGCGCTCCTCGAACCACTCGTGGTCGCAGCCGTCGATCTGGATCAGCTCGCCGCGACACGGCCTTCGCCGCCGGGGCTGCTGGATCCGCGGCTCTCGGCTTGCCCGCGGGACCCAGAGGCCGTCTTCGGTCATCCAGCGCCGGAGCGTCTCGACTGAGAGCCGCAGGTCGTGCAGCTCCGTCAGCTTCTCGTGGGCGAGCGTCGGACCGAAGCCCTCGTACTGGCTGCGGACCGTGGCGAGCGCCTCCCGGCGCAGCCCGGAAGGCAGCCGCCGATTGCTGGGCCTGCCGCGATGCTTCGATGCCAAGCCCCCGGGGCCCTTTCGCTCGTAGGTTCGCCGAAGCCGACGCACCTGCCGGCTCGTCAGGCCCAGCATCCTCGCGGCCTCACGCTGCGTCAGCCGCTTCGCGATCACGCGCTCAATCACGCCCACGCGATCCAGTTCCTCGTAGCTCATGCTCACTGTCTCCATGCCCGCGGGGGTACCCCGGGCGACTGGAAAAAGCGGACATTTCTACTTTGGAGAAACCGGACATTTCTACTTGGGTACTACA
>JAAETI010000256.1 GCA_024228555.1 bacterium
GCAGGGTCGGCCGTTGTTTTCGGGGTCGGGTGCGAGTGTGGGGTTGGTGTTGGTCCAGCCGGCCGGGACACTTTCGCAGATGACGTAGGGGGTTCCGACTGGTGCGGTGCCGATGATGTCGCTGTTGAGGACTCCGGTGACGATGCCCGAGTAGGTGGTGGTGATGCTGGAGTCTGGGGTGGTGGCACCGTCGAGATAGAGATCGAACGCGACGCCCGAGAGGCGGGGGTGGGTGTTGAAGTTGATGGACCCGTCGCCGTCTTGGTCATCGACCTTGACAACATGGATGTTCACGCCGACCTCGGGGTCGTTGGCGGTGGCTGGCTCAGTGGCGCCAACGACCTGAAGAGTTGCCACGATGATCGAGAACGTGAGGAGCTCGGCCAAGGTGCGCCTTGCTGTCCGTGCCTGTCGTTGTGTCGTCATCTGTGCACCAATCCCGCTCTTCTATTCGTTCACTACTGAGAGCGACATAGTGCCACATAGGGTGGGAATGTCAACTCCCAGCGTCACTGTGGGTAGTTGCTAGGGGTGTCCAGAATCAGCTTCGCCACGTGGAACCAGCTTGTTTGCGAGTCGAGTTCTTGCACGGCACACCGGGTGGGGCACCCGATCACGTTCAGTGCTTGGCTGGATAGACAGAAGGGTCGCAAGCTGTTCATCGAAGGCGAGTGCGCAGACGGGGAACGCGCCGACGGTGACAACATCGTGACCTGCTGTCACTCCTTGTTCATCATTGCGCCTGGAGTACCCTTCGTCTCAGTGCTGCGTCGCACCCGACCGGTGTTGGGTACCCGTGGTGGCTACTAGATGATTGATTCCAAGGGGTGATGGGTTCGCGCGGTTCGCGCGTGTCCACCACTTAAAGCGCGAGAGCGTCCAAGATCAGGGGGCCCAAACAAGCCCTCGATCTTGGACCAAGCGCATGAACCCTGACCTGGACGCGCTCGCCACCAGAATGTACGTGACGATCGACGACGCCCTGAAAGCCCACCCCCACTGGGCGCCC
>JAAETI010000257.1 GCA_024228555.1 bacterium
ACGCCACCGAACTCCATCAGGGCGTCGAAATCAACGCGGATCAACATCAGACTTGCACCCCGTAGACACTCCGAAAGTGGTGTCCGACGGCCAGCCACTCGGGCGAGTCACCCGCCGGAAGGTTGTAGGGCTGGTACCTCCAGGGGATTCGGACCCAAACAGGGTTTGGGTCTTCCTCAGTCCCTGCTGCCCAGGCTGGTGGGGAATGGAAAAACGCTCGGACGTTGGTGGCCGTGCGCCTGATCACGGCAAGCTTCTCCGCCAGTTGGCCGGCAAGGTCTTCGAGAAGTTTGGCGAGGTCTTCCGCGTCTCTCTCAACGAGATCGAACTGAGAGAACGATCCTTCGTACTGATGCGAGTTGAACTGCTCGGCCGCCGGACTCATCCAGTCGCGAAACATCGACCCGTACGAGCGCAGCAATGATGCGTCCTCGGAGGTCTGGCGGCCTGCTTCGCGGATAGTGGCTGCCATGGCCTGCAGTTCGTCAGGACTGACCACGGTCGGATCAGATCGCCGAGTTGGCCTCGACGACCTTATTGTGGCTGTTCTGCACGCCAAGGCCAGCATCGAGCAGCGCCTGGTTGAGCCGCTGCAACATCGGCACGAACTCACCCTCCCAAATCCCGCGGAACTCGGTAGCGGCTGGACTCTCCCACACCGTGTTGTCGAGCGACGACTGGACAGCACCCTGAAGCGTGATCACGGCGTCAGCCTGAGCATCGAACGTGCCCTTCAGCGTGAGGAGATCATCGGGATTCATCTGGAGCATGGGCTCACCTTTCGTTTGGTTCGGGCTCATCCAACCATGCAAACGAGATCCCCGATACGTTCAACAGCGTGGCCTGGTTTACAGGATTGTGAAGTAGCCTCCAGACCGGTGGCTGCTTCGCGAGAACGCTTGATCAAGACTGGGGTCGATATCGCCACTCGCGGTGGGGCCGAGTCCCTGGTTCGAGTACTCCGGACAGAGGCCATATGTGCCGAAGCCGGGCTGTCCCGCCGCACGTTCTACGATCAGTTCGAGACCTCTTCAGAGTTCTGCCGCGCCGTGAGCGAGGCGATGCGTACTATTCCCCGCACCGATTCATCAGAGAGTTTTGACCTCGATGGCGCACTCGCTAGTGGAGCCGACCTGGCCAACATCGTCGAGGCAATCTTCGACCGGTTTGCAGACTCGTCAGCAATCGTTGCCCGCGCTCGCTTCTGGGATCCTGGTGTTGAGGCGCCAGCACGCAACTCGATCGATCTCGTCCTGGCGGCCATAGAAGAAGCCGGTTTCCGGCCTACTACTGACCTCGAGTGTATGGGTGTTGGCGATGTACTCGAGGCACTGTTCCATGCCTGTGCTACTGGTGCGCTGGCACTAGCCGACCTGGTTGCAGCGACCATAACGATGCTGACTTCGGCCTATGTCCGCCTCGATGTCACAGCACAGGTCGACTCTGCGGCCGCTGCCCTCACCGCTGAACTTCGCGCCTCCCGGCTCCATCCCGCCGGCGACCTCGTACTGAACCTCCGTCGGCTCGTTATTGACGCAACCCTCGACGTGATCGAACAACGCGGTCTCGATCATGCGACGCTTGATGACATCGCTCAACGTGTTGGTATATCGGCTGGCACGATAGCGGTAACCATGGGTTCGGTGGTTGACCTCGCCTCGGCTGGGCTCGACGAGCTCACCTTCGCCCTGATTCCACCGATGCAGGCTGACGTCGCCGAGGGGCTGACTCGTCACGAACTACTGGTGCGCCACGCTGGTCGATTGACCACATTATTGGGGAGCCGACCTCGACTATGCGAGTTGGTCATTCTGACCGACTCCCGTGGTGATGCCAGGCCGTTGGAGGCTCTGACGGAGCCAGCCACACTCGCCGTCGACCCTTCAGACACTGACAAGCTTGAACGAGCGACGCTCGTGCTAGCGACCCTGTCGCGGCGAGGCGAAACGATGGACCCACAGCTCTTCTCGCATATTGCGATCGCTCCGAGGTCGACCGAGGCATCCCCTTCGTAGAGGTCCACGCCAGACATTCTTCCTAGGCAGTCCACGTCGTCAGGCCGGCGATAACGGCAGTCCGTTGATGTCCGCCGTATCTTGCGGATGCGTGGGGAGTGGCGGCCTCGGGATCGCGGTCCCGTACCCAGCTTCACGTACCGCCCGCGCCTCACTAGCCATTTCTGGTACAACCTCGGGCTCTTCGACAACGTCGCGAGGCGGGGAAGGAAATGAATCGAACCCGGCGGCCTTCCACGGCGGCACGATCGCAGCATCGTACTCGTCGAGCGAGATCTCACCCCGTTCGACCGCGTGCCACGGGTGATCCCCGTCCCGTTCGAGAAGGCCAAATGTAATCGGCAGGAACTGCTCCATGGTCAGGTCGTGGGACGCTGCGACCGACGACATGAGCGCTCCCGGACCGGAGCCATGTCAAAGATCGCGGCGTCAATCTCATCCCCAGACATCTCCCCTCCGTTGGCTGAGGACCTCGCTCGGCGCCTCATCCGACCAGCTCGCAGCTTCGATCGACCGTCCGGCATCCTCACTACCAGGATGGCTGATGGCGGTGTGACTGAGCTCGCAAGGTCTGATGGGCGGTCGGATTCGGCCCGCTCACAGAAGGGCCAGGTGCGCTTCCGTGCCAGCCTGCGGCGGTGATCGCGGACCCGCAAGCTCGCCCAATGGCCCTTCGCGGGAGCAGCGGCCTGGGTTCGGCTGGACGACCTGTGTCAGGCTCGCCCCATGCGCAACCATCGGCCTGGATTGGCAGCCAACTTCGTTCCTGTCAACGCCAACTTGGAACGGGCGTGAGCACCACCGATCCCGACCAGCCGCCCCACCTACCGCCAGCCGGGGGCCGGAACCGGCCAGAACCAAGCACCACCCCCGTTGCCGCCGGGACGGCGCCGCACCAGCCTCGCCGTGCCATCATCGCCGGCCTGGCGGCCCAGACCTCCGGCTCAGTTCCCATCAGCCTGGTCGGCGCCACCGCGCCCGAGCTCCAGACCGCCTTCGGCTTCGGCGACGCCCAACTGGGCGTGATCGCTGCCCTCTACTTCATTTCGGCTGCCGTACTCGGCCCCTATGGCGGGCGGGTCGTCGACCGGCTAGGGCCGACTGTCGGCCTGCGGGCCACCGGCGTCATCGTTATCGCCAGCCTGCTGGTCGAAGCCAACGCCACCTCGTATCCAATGCTCGTGGTGGGGGCCCTCATCGGCGCAACCTCGCTGGCGGTGGCCACCCCGGCGTCCAACGTGGTGCTGATCCACCACGTGCCGGAGTGCCGGCGAGGGCTGGCTTTCGGGCTCAAGCAGTCTGCGGTCCCGCTGGCGGCCACCCTGTCGGGCCTGGCCCTTCCTCTCATCGCCCTCCGAGTGGGGTGGCGGTGGGCCTTCGTCGTGATGCTGGTGTTCCCGCTGGCCAGCCTGGTGCTCGCCCCGCCGACACCGTCACGGCATGACAACCCTCGACCCAGCCGCAAGGCCCGACCGCCCAGGGAGCTGCTGCTGCTGGCTGGGGTCGGGGTCTTCGCCTCCACCGCGGTGGGGACGCTGAGCCCATTCCTGGTCCGGGCCGCTATCGAGGTCGGCTACTCGACCGGCGCGGCAGGCGTGCTTCTCAGTATCGCCGCCGCCAGCCTGATCATCTCTCGGGTCATGTGGGGGGCGGTCCTCGATCGCAGCGGGCTTGAACCGGTGGCGGTTGTATCCATCTTGCTGACGGTCGGGACGGTGGGATACGCCCTCTTGGCCTCGAGCTCGATGGGCCTGTTCGCCGTCGGGGCCGTCGTCGCCTATTCCTTTGGCTGGGCGTGGCCCGGAGTCCAGTTCCTGGCCGGGGTCCGGCTCTGGCCAGAGAATCCGGGCGAGGCCAGCGGTGTGCTCCAGCTCGGCGCCTTCGCCGGTGCCACCATCGGACCGCTGGGCTTCGGGGTCCTAGTCCAACGCTCGGGCTTCGGCCTCGGGTACACCTTGTCCGCCGCAGTAGCCGCAATAGCCGCCGGCCTGGCCGCCCTCCTGGCCCGACGGCTGGTGAGCCAGTCTCGCCGAGCCAAGCTCACCCCAAACCTAGGGTCTGGGGCTTGAAGAAGCGGGCTTCAAGCAGGAGCGAAGGTAACGACCGTTCGGCTGCCCTTTGCCTTCGAGCTGAGCGTGAGCGGCCCCGAGCGCTCGATGTCATCAAGGGGTCGCAACGAGGGGCTGCTCGGTCTGGACGACTTGCGTTAGCCGAGGCCAGGCAACTCGCAAGACCCAGGTCGTGCCGATGAGAATGAAGCCGGCCACTATCCCGTCGAGCCAATAGTGATTGCCAGTGATGGCCACAACAATGAAGGTCAG
>JAAETI010000258.1 GCA_024228555.1 bacterium
CCGAACGAGCCGGGGAATACATATGTGTACGATGCAGCGGCGGGAGCGGTCACACTCTTAAGCCACGCCGTTGGGCTCCCGACGACCGGAGCGAATCGACACGTTCGACCTGCCGGGATCTCCAGGGACGGAGGCACGGTGCTCGCCGATTGCCTTGCTAGTAACATGACCAGCTCCTTGCTCACTGCCAGGGACTCGCTCTTGGCGATCGACCCGGGAACAACTGCAAACTCACTCGTTTCGCCACTTCTGGGCACGATGTCGTCCACATCGAATCAGGAGTCCGAGCTCGACGCGGACTCTAGCATCAGCGACGATGGCCGCTACATTCTCTTCGACAACCAGTCATCGGATCTGACCGCGGGCCTCCTGCGCCAGAACAGCGGGGACAACCTATTCCTGGCGGACCGCTCCGCAGGCACGACGACCTTGCTGAACGACAATGGAGATGGCACAACGCCGTCCCTCGAGTCTCCGGGCTCCGATTATGCGATCAGCGGAAATGGGGAAA
>JAAETI010000259.1 GCA_024228555.1 bacterium
ACCGTTTCCATTGCTCACCAAATCGAGGCAGGTCGCGAGGGAGGAGATCCAGAAAAATGGGCACCCGAAAAAGCAGCGCTGAACGGGCCGAATCGCAGCATCGGATTGCGGCTGCAACTCATTGATTAGTCAAGCTGATTAGCTTAACTTAGTGCCATTAGGGCCAGGGTCGACTTATTTGTTCCTAAAACAAACCAACCCTAGCGCCTTTCGCTCACTAAGCCACCGGAAAATAAGTCGAGCCTGGCCCCTTTAATTCTAGTAAGGTTGTTTTTACTCGCTATAAACGAGGTGCTTTAGTGAAACTCCAGTTGAAATTTTTCCCAAGACCCAATCGCCCTGCGATCCGCATTCATGCGTCCATCGTCTTCAGCCACCAAGTATCTGCCGAGATTACTTTTGAACGAAAAGGTTCCATCGCTGTTTGAGATGAGGGTAAACTTCTCCCAAGAACCGATTGCGTCACTATCCGCCCAGAGAGTACCTGGGCCGTCACAGCAAAGCTGAGACACAAGACTTTGACCGGAAAGCAAATCGACAAGATTAAAATTACCGCCTTGAGCGCTAACATACCTGTCGCCGTGACTGCGCAGTGACACGGTTCCATCGCTGTTTGAGATGAGGGTAAACTTCCCCCAAGAACCGATTGCGTCACTATCCGCGTCCATGCGTCCATTGCTGTCAGCCACCGCGTATTTGCCATGCGCACCCCGCAGACTAATCAAGCTGCCGCCGAGCCCAGCAGTAGCCAGGGCGCCAAGCTCGCTTAGCCAGAGGGCACGGTTGTAGACCCGGACCTCATCGATGGCGCCCTTATAGTAGTTTTGTTTGTTCTGATTGGTGCCCACGATCATATCCCCATCACTCGATGCAGGAGTGTATGCCATTGCACCCTCCTGACTCCCATTCAGATAGAGCTTCACGTTTGTGCCGTCATAGGTCACAGCGGCGTGGTACCAGATATTCGGGCTGAGCACCGTGGTTCCGCTAAAACCTCCTAAGGTGGTACGCAGAACGCCATCCTTCACCATTAGCCAGATTTTACCCGTGCCCGTCCCATGATCCTGGGTCAGGATGTAGTAGCGGCGTTTACCTTCGACCTGCTCGAACTTGAACTTGGCCGCCGCGGTAAATGCGGTGGTGGACGGGTTCAGTACATGGGGTACGGTCAGATAGTCGCCATCGAAGACAGCGGCATAGCGAACTTGACCAACCTGACCGGCCGTCGGACACGCGTTAGCCTCACAGGTGCCATTCCGGAGGTCGCCAGAGGAATCGGAAAAGGTTGTGGCCCCTGCCGCCTCGTCTAGCTTCAGATGCAGCTGCAGATCGAGCTGCAGATCGACGATAGGGGGGCAGCAGTAGGCCCCAGCGAGACCACCCCAGTTGTTGTATCCATGGACACCGCAGCTCCCCCCGAGCCGAGGATCTGCCGCATCCATCCAGTAGCCAGTCCCGTCCTGGAGATGACCGGCACTACACTGGCTATGGCCTTCCAGCTCCGACTTGTTGCACAACCGGGAGTCATTGGCCGCGCATTTTGCAATGGCCTGGTCCTTGGTAAGGGAGTATCTGTCGTCTCCATCGCCCCGGTACCACTGGGGTCTCGGCACGTTGTTCACAATCCATTTTTGGTGATCCCTACCATGCTTCCAGAGATGAATGGCCTTAGCCTCGTTCTCAGTGCTCCCATTCAGTATGGTAACCCGGCTGTTGCCGCCGGCTGCGGAGTTAATGAAGTGCGTACCGTTGCCTGAAGACTCCAGTGTGAACTGCTGACGAAGGCCACCGTTGCAGGTGTTTTGCACGACATCGCCGCCCGTCAAAGGGACTGTCACCTCCATACATTTCCCGCTGTACCCGAACTTTAGCCCATAAGTGTTAGTTTTTCCTTGGATCGGGTGGAAATGGATTAGCTGATTACTGAGACCTCTACAGGTATACTGACCGATTGTAGAGCCATCATGGGTAGCAGAGTACAATGCATCCATACACTTGCCGCTGTTTAGGTTCTTCAATGCGGCGCTGAAGCTGCTGTCTTGGAGCATCCGTGACGCGAGTGCATTGTTGATCTCTGCTCTGGTGAGCGCAACGTCGTAGATTAACAAGTCGTCTATCAGTCCTTTGAATTTATTCGCACCATTGCGGTGTCCTAAATAGATTGGCGACGAATTTGTAGTGTCACCGGTTGTGGTGTCCTCGCTGAAGGCTTCTAAGACGCCGTCGATGTAGAGTTTGAGCCAACCACCCTGTTTGACAAAAGCGACGTGGTGCCAGGAGCCCGCGATATTGCTCGTCGACGTGACAGATGGGTTAGGTCCCTCCCATACGTACCTGGCACCCCCCACCACTCCATCAGTTCTGTTGTAGCGGATAACGAACGGGTACCCGCCAGCACTATTCCACTTCTCAACCACAGAAGGAGAAAGGGCCGGTTGGTTCACGTCGGCCTTAATCCACAGGGCCACGGTGAAGTCGTCATTCTTGCCAAAGTTGATAGTACCCGGGTTGCTCTGAGCGCGCATTATCGAAGAACGCTCAAAATAGGCCTGTGAACCATCGAGAGATAAAGAATAACTGGTCGAGTTTACAGAGGAGTCAGTGCTCCACAACCCTATAATATCATTATATTCACGAAACGCTGGTACATCGGTGCTGTTCGAAACGCCCACCAATCCAGCGAGAAAACCCGTAGCCCCGGCATGTCGAATGTCTTGGTAGGCTCTGTCGTGGGCCACCATCCAAGAATCTTCACCCCTAAAACCTAAACCTACCACTGGTTCCGTATAACCCGTATAGGTGCTGGTAGAACAACCTCTTACCCTGGCAAATCCCTGAGGCCTGATTCTCCCGTCCCCGCAAAGCAGGCCTATGATATGCGTATAGCTGGGTCCCGCCGTGGCGGAGACACCCGGAGTTCCAGCGGACATCGCCATATTGGTAGTAACAATTTCCCAGGGCAGCTTGCTTATATCGAAACCGACGCCAACGGCGCCACCTATCACTGATCCGGTTACCCCGACCCCCACATCCAAACCGGGGCCACCGACGCCGTCAGTCCCTGACACATGATAGCCTACGGCATAATCAACATTGACCCCCTGTTCTACACCCGCGGATAAACCGGCGGCGACGAATAATGATGCTATCGGCTCATCCACATACTGCTGGGTGAGGTTAGTCAAATTTGAGTGGGTTTGGTAAAACTTATAAGCATAGCTTAAAAATCTAACATCGATCGCGACACCTACGGCGCCGCCAGCCCCGACACCATGACTACCACCGCCAACGCCAACCGTGAACAACATGGAACTCGCCCCTTGATCTTTGAAATCGTCTAAGACCGCGGCAAAGGTGCCTTGATTAAAGAGGAGCGGTAATAAATCTTCTATAGAGTCGACGGTATCTGTGCCATTGCCGCCTTTGATAGCCTCGGCGAGTTCATCAAGAACCGTTCTGGAATTAGAATACACGAATCGCATGAGGTTATAATAAAGTTCCAACTGTGGCTTAACGCCGTTGACAAAATTCTCTGCGTACGTTTTATAACCGGAAGTAGCGAGGTCTGCTATGGCTTTTGCACCCTCTCCTACCTTATAGATTGTGTTATTAGCCTCAGTTTGAGCCGTCTCGACCAGATCGTTAGCCGTGCTAAATTGTTCCTCAGAGAAAACGTAGACTTCGGTATAGCCGGCGGCGAAAGTGTCTCCGACGGGTGATATGACCTCGCCTTCGATCGCTTCCCAAGCGTCACCAGCGCAATCGATGGCACTGCCTAAGCTGCAGCCCGCTTGCGCGTTGGCTGCTATGCCCAGACTCGCTCCCAGCAACAGAGCGCTCAACACACCGCAGCGAGACTTGCCGCGGATAACGCGCGTCAAACCGTTTTTCGGGGGAGGAGGCGCAAAGGTATCAGTGTTCGAAGGGGGGCTTTTAAGCGGAAACTTCATATGCGGGTTACTCCTTGAAGATATTTGGAAGCGACCTTATCTCGCGTTAACGGGACATAAGACCCGTCAGTTAAGATTTCGTGTTACTGAACTCAAGGCGCATCGAAGCCCCATATCGGGTCTTTAGGCGAGCGCAGGAATATTAGCCTATATGATTATTAAGATATTTGGATTAACAGGTAGTGTAGTACGAGCAGGATAGATTGCAAGCAGAGTCATCGGTGAGGTAAGAATTGGTGGTTTGTTGTCAGAGCAGCGTATCGGCGAGGGTATCTGGTTCGGGTCTTGCCTCGTGCTCAAAGGGACCAGGCTCGAATATTTCTGGTAAAGTCTGACAATGCCTCGCCTGGATACCAAATAGCGCAATGAACGTTACGTCATTTCAAGAAACCGGCCAGATGCTTGCGGGCAACGCGGTGTTTGAATTGCTCGCCGAGGCGGATCGCGCGTTGTTTACCCGCAGCCTCACGGAAGTGACGGCGCAAGCCGGGGAGACGATTATTCGGCGCGGCGAAACGGCCCCCGGACTCTATCTGATCCGCAAGGGCCGAGTGCGCATCGTCGACGATGCCGAGGGCAAGGATCCGGTCGTGCTCGCGATCCGCGGCCAGGGCGAGAGTTTCGGCGAGGCCTCGTTGCTCACCGGCAAACCGACCTCGGCGACCATTCAGGCGGCGGAAGACGTCGCGCTGTTGCGCCTGGATCCGGCCGCTGTGCGACAGCTGCTCGAAGGCTCGGGTGATCTGCGCCAGGCGCTGGAGCAGCGCATCGACCAGGATCGCGAGTTCGATTTCCTGCGTACCCTGCCCTTCTTCGCCGGTCTGGAGCGGGCCGCTATCCAGCAACTGCTGGCGGTGATCTCGCGACGCCAGCTCGCGGCCGGCGAGTTTTTGTTCCACGAGGGCGATCCCGCCGACGCCGCCTATATCGTGCGCAGCGGATCCATCCAGATCATCAAGGAGAGTGCCGATAACGCCGAGCTGGCCAGGCGCGAGCCCGGCGCCTTGCTGGGCGAGATGGCACTGCAGGGCGACAAGGCCCGTAATGCGGCCGCGCGGGCGCTGGAAGCGAGCGTCGTGCTGTGTCTGAGTCAACAGGCGTACCGCTCGATCACGGCCCAAGCACCGGTGCGGGAGCTGATCGAGCGCCAGGCGGTGCGGCGCCTGGGCGAGCTCGATACCCTGCTCTACCAATGCGATACGGCCGACGGACGCGCGGCCCTGCTCGGCCTGTTGCACAGCGACGGCGGTGTGGAGCGTTACTGGCAGCGGGTCAAACAGGAAAAACAGCTGCCCGAACAGGCGCTCAACACGCTGGCGCAGGCGACCGGACTCGATTATCTCACCCCCTCGACCCAGCTTTTGGTGGACCCCGACATCGTGCGCAAGGTGCCCCGCCACTATGCGCAGACCCATCAGGTGCTGCCGGTGTTCGCGGACCGGGGGGAAGTGGAGGTGCTGGCCACCACGCCCTTCCTCGGCACGGTCCCGGCGGAGATGCGCCGGTTACTGGGCGCGCCGGTCAGCCTGCGCTTGACCGAGCCGCAATTCCTGGCCAAGCTGATCGACACCAGCACGGCCGAGGGCGAAGGGATCACGGGTTCGCTGTCCGACCTCGACACGGGCGAGGGCTGGGAAGAGCTGGACTCGATCGAAGACCTGAAAGACCAGGCCCAGGCCGCGCCGATCATCAAGCTGGTCAACAACGTCTTCATGGAGGCGATCGGCCGCAAGGCGTCCGACATCCATATCGAGCCCTACGAAGAGGGCCTGGAGGTCCGCTACCGCATCGACGGCATCCTGCACGTGGTCTCCACGGCGCCCCGGCGCTATCAAGGCGCGATCGTCAGCCGCATCAAGATCATGGCCAACCTGGATATCGCCGAGCGGCGTATCCCCCAGGACGGGCGCATCGCGCTGCGCCTGGAGGCCAAGAACTTCGATATCCGCGTCGCCACCGTGCCGACCGTGTTCGGTGAAGGCGTGGTCATGCGCATCCTGGACAAATCCAGCGTACAGATCCGACTCACGGACGTCGGCTTCGAACCCGCGATGCTGGAGCAGTGGCAAGCCATGATCAGCCGCCCCAACGGGGTGGTGCTGGTGACCGGTCCCACCGGTTCGGGTAAGACCACGACCCTCTACGCCACCCTCAATCACGTCAAGAGCACGGAGGTGAAGATCATCACGGCCGAGGATCCGGTCGAGTATCAGCTACACGGCATCAAGCAGATCCAGGTCGACAACAAGGTCAATCTGACGTTTGCCGCGGCGCTGAGAAGCATGCTGCGGCTCGACCCGGACATCATCATGGTCGGCGAGATGCGCGACCAGGAGACCGCCGAGATCGGCGTGCAAGCGGCCTTGACCGGGCACCTGGTGTTCTCGACCCTGCACACCAACAATGCACCGACCGCGATCACCCGCTTGATCGAGATGGGTATCGCCCCCTACCTGGTGGCCTCTTCGGTGGTCGCGGTCCTGGGGCAACGCCTGGTGCGCAAGCTGTGCGCCAATTGCCGGGAACACGGCGACGATGGCGCCTGGGTTGCGCCAGGCTGCAGCCAATGCGACGGCAGCGGCTACAAAGGGCGGCTCGGCATCTATGAGCTGATGATCGTCAACGACCCGATTCGCGAGCTGATCACCCAGGAGAAAGACGCCGCGGTAATCGCGACCGAGGCCCGGCGGGGCGGGATGATGACCCTGGCCATCGACGGCGAGACGAAGATCGCGCAAGGTCTGACCAGCGCCGCGGAAGTGAAACGGGTCGCCGGGTAGGATTCGAATATGGCGACCTTTGCCTATCGGGGCTTACAGGGGCAGGAACGCCGGGACGGCGAGATCGATGCGGCCGACCGGCGCGCCGCCCTGCAGGGCATACGGCGCATGGGCATCGTGCCGCTGCGCGTGGTCGCAGCCGAGGGCGGCCAGCGGCCTGCCCGGGCGCAGGGCGCCCAAGCCAAAGGGCCCGGTCTTTCCCTCTCGCAAGGCATCAAGGGCAAGCAGATCACCGCCTTGACCCGGCAACTGGGGACGCTGACCAACGCTGGTTTCCCGCTGGCGCGCGCCCTGGCCTTTGTCGGCCGCCAGGCGGACAAGCCGCAGTTGCGCGAGTTGATCGCCAGCATCGACAGCGAAGTGCGCGGCGGCGCCACGCTCTCCGATGCGCTGTCACGCCACCCGCGCCAGTTCAACAGCCTGTATGTCAACATGATCCAGGCGGGGGAGGCCGGTGGCATCCTGGCGTTGCTGCTGGACCGGCTGGCCGGCATGCGCGAAGCCGACGAGGCGCTGGTCGCCAAGATCAAGGGCGCCATGACCTATCCCGCCATCATGTTGCTGGCCATGCTCGGCTCACTGGTGATTCTGTTCACCTTCGTGGTGCCGAAGTTTGCCCTGATGTTCGAAGAGATGGGACAGTCGCTGCCCATGCCGACGCAGGTGATGATGTCCATCTCCGGGCTGTTCGCCAATTACTGGTGGGCCCTGCTGGGCGGCATCGCGGCGCTGGTGGCCGGACCCATCCTATGGGGCAAGACCCAAGCCGGTCGCCGCGCACTGGACCGGTTCAAGCTGCGGATTCCCGTGTTCGGGACCTTCGCCACGCAGATCGCAATGGCCCGGCTTTGCCGTACCTTGGGTACGCTGCTGGACTCGGGCGTGAACCTGATTGCAGCGCTGGAGGCGAGCCGCGGCGTTGCGGGCAACCTGATCATCGCCCAGGCGGTCACCGATTCGCTCAAGGATATCCGCGAAGGCAAAAAGGTCGGCCAAACCTTTGCCGCCACCGGGCTGTTCCCGGATCTGGTGACCGAAATGATCACGCTCGGCGAGGAGTCCGGCCAGGTCGGCAACATGATGCTGAAAGTCGCCGAGGTCTACGAGCGCCAGACCGACGAACTGGTCAAGGCCCTGACTTCGATCCTGGAACCTGTCATGATACTTTTCATGGGCGGGATCGTCGGCATGGTCGTGGTCGCGATGTTGATGCCGATTTTTTCCATGAACCTGATGGGTTGAGGCCGATCACCATGAATACGTACATGTTGCCATGTTTGGTTTTGTTTCTGGCGCTGAGCGGCCCGACGGCTGGTCAGGAAGCGCCCACGCCGGAGGTCGTGCGGATCGAAGGCTGGGAGGAGGCCATCCATCTGCTGCAACGCGTCGATAAAGGCATCACCCGCCTGGAGCAGAGTCGATGGGAATACAAGGTCGTGCAACGGAACATCCTCAGCGGGGATTTGAAAGAAAAGATCGAAGCGTTGGGCCGCGACGGTTGGGAGTTGGTGAATGCGACCGTGCAGGAAGGATTTATCTTCAAGCGCCGCGTGATGCCATGACCACCGGGTCCGGACCGCAATCGGGTTTTACCCTGCTGGAGTTGATCGTGGTGCTGGTCATCATGAGCACAATACTCGCGGTAATCGTGCCACGGCTGGCAGGACGCGGTCAGGCGGCCAGCTTGCGGGGGGTCGCGCACGAGCTGCAGAGCCTGGCGGCGGCGGCGCGGGCGCGGGCCGTATTTTCCGGTGAGGTGGTGGGTTTGATGTTGAGCGATACGGGCCGCGCAGCGCGACTGATCCGCCAGGCGCAATCGGACGACGCGGCGGCCCTCGTCGACCTGGTGCCGTTGCGGCGGTTTCCTGAGGCCATTCAGGCCGAGTTCCAGCCCGACCATGACGGGGATCGGGATCTGATGCGGTTCCGCCCGGATGGCTCCGCCGACGGCGGCGAGCTGCGCGTGGTCGATACGCGCGGCGGCGAACTGTTGCTGCAGCTCGTGCAACCGCTCGGTCAATTGCGCCTGGTGAACCCGTCATGAACCGGCAGCGAGGGTTTACCCTGTTGGAGGTGATGGTGGCCGTTTCGATTCTGGCGGTCGCGCTGACCGCGATTGGCGGTGCCCTCGGCATGGTGGTCCGCTCGACGGCACTGGCTTCCGGTTATGAGCGCGCGCGTACGGTGGCCGAGAATGAGCTGGCCCTGTTCCTGGCCGGCCGGCCCGAGCGGCCGACCACGAAATCGGGCGTCGACAACGGCGTGCGCTGGGCGCTACGTGCCGAAGAAGATGCGGAAGTGGACGGTTTGCTGCGCGTGGTCATCGAGGCGCGATTTTTTGTCGCGGGCGGCGACCGGAGCCTGGTGATCGAGACCCGGGAAACCAGCCGCGCGCTACCGGAAACCGAAACCCGCAAGGAATCCTCATGAAACGAATGCACAGCACGATTGCCGCCGCACTGATCGGGTTCACCCTGAGCGGCTGCGCCGGCCTCGAGGAAAAGACGTTGCTGGAGCCCTCCCGGGCCCGTCCGGATCTCGGACTGCGGCTGCGCGTTAGCCCACCGGACGAGGTACCCGAGGTCGCGCGCGGCAGGCGCAGCCGGATCCTGCGGGTGGTCCTGGTCAGAGCGGACCGGCCGGCGGCGCGGGCCAATATCCAGCCCGGCGATATCCTGCTGTCGCTGGACGGCAAACCGGTGAGCGGAATGGATGATTCGGTGGGGATCATGCAAACGCATCAATGGGGCGATTCGGTCATACTGACGATCCTGCGGGACGGTCGGATGCAAACGGTTTCCGTCGCCTTGACCCCTAATCAAGCTACGGACTTCCGGGTGGAGCCATGAACAAACCGACCAGAATATTGGGCTTTACACTGATCGAGCTGCTCGTCGTCATCGTCATTATCGGCGTGTTGGCGGCGGTCGTCGGGCCGCGCTTTTTCGGGCGTACCGAACAGGGTAAGATCGCGGCGGCGCGCTCGCAGATCGAAAATATGGCCATCGCGCTGGACAATTACCAGCTGGATACCGGGTACTATCCCTCCCGTGAGCAGGGCATGCAGGCCTTGGTGCAACGGCCCTCGGGCAACCCGCCCGCAAAAGGCTGGCGCGGACCCTATCTGAAAGCCAAGGAGCTGCCCAGAGATCCCTGGGGCAATGCCTTTGTGTATGCCTCCCCCGGCAAGGTCAATACCGAGTGGTACGACTTGGTGAGCTATGGCAAGGATGGCCGTGAAGGCGGTGATGGTGACGCGGCGGATATCACAAATTGGTAGCCAGGCCGGCTTTACCTTGTTGGAGCTGATGCTGGCGATAGCGATCGGCGGCATGGTGTTGACCGCGGTCTACAACCTGTTCAGCGTGGGCGTCGATACCCAACGGCGCATCGCGCGGGTCGCAAGCCAGACGCAAGCCTGGCGATTCTATGCCGAGCGCCTGCGCACCGACTTGAGAAATCTGCTCGTTGAAGCGCAGACGTTGAGCGGTGACCGGAACAGCTTGACGCTGCGTCTGGCTAGCGCGCAGACGATTCGCTACGAGTGGCGCGTTACCGCGCACAGCGGCCAGGTGCGTCGGCTGGTGCTGAGCGAAGGCGACGAAACGGACGCAGAAACCGTCGTGTACGAAGGGTCTGAAAAACTGGCGTTTCGGTACCTCAACGACGGCAAATGGCTCAATCAATCCGAGGAAGGCGTGCCGCGAGCCGTGGAGTGCACCCTGCACGGCGGTGCAGGGGAGCAGCGCCTGGTGGTCGCGCTGGAGGTGGAGTCCGCCGGTGAATAAGACCCATAATGGCCGACAGAGGGGATTTGTGCTGATCGTGACGCTGTGGGTCTTGGTCATCCTCGGCGTGCTGTTGAGCAATCTGAGCTATCAGGTGCGGGTCGAGGCGGCGGTCGAGCGCTGGGCGCTGAATCGATCACAGCTGCGCTGGGCGGCGCGCGGTGCGGTGCATGCCGCCGCAGCACGGGTGCGCGAGCATCTCAAGGACGAATTCCACAGCCCCGCCGCGGAATGGTGGTCGGACGAGGGCCTGTACCGCGAGCAAGCGTTCGGCGAGGCCAGCGTGTCTCTGCTGCGTCCCGCCTACGGGGGGGAACCCGCCTACGGGCTGGACGACCAAGAGTCGCGACTCAATATCAACGTCGCCCACCCGGATCATCTGATGGGCTTTCCGGGGGTGTCGTCGGTGGTGGCCGAGGCCATTGTCCTGTTCCGGCTCGAACGCCAGGAAGCGCTCGAGGAGGACGCCGAAGAAAGCGGGCGGCAAACCGCTCCGGAACCCACCGGAGAGGCGCAGGACGAGAGCGACTCCAATGAACTGGTCGCCGGACCGATTCGCTCGCTGCGGGAGCTGCTCGTTGTGGAAGGCGTGACCGAGGAGCTGTTGTTTGACGCCCACGAGGAGCGGCCGCCTCTGGCCAGCCTGTTGACCACCTTGTCGTCGGGCAAAGTCAACATCAACAGCGCCTCGGAGCCGGTTTTGAAGGCGATCGGCCTGGGCGAAGAGGCGGTCGCGGCGATTCTGGAGCGACGCCAGGAGGAGGAGACAGCCTTTCGTTCCGTTGACGACGTGCTGGGGATGCTCGATCCGGCGATGAATCCCAAGAAGCGCACCCGTCTCGAAGCGCTGCTGGCGGTACGTTCGAGTACCTTTCGATTCAAAGCGGAAGCGACCCTCCCGCAACGGAAACGCGCGCTCGTGCTCGAAGCCCTGCTGAGCAGCGGCGACGAGGCGTTGGCGTTCGTTCGCTGGCAGGAGCATTGAGATGTTCCAATGGCCGAGCAGACGGATACAGACGAGCGTTCACTACCGTCTGGACGAAGCGGGCCGGTTGGTGGCATTGGACCCGTCTGCAGACCCCTCGGCGCCGGCCTGCGTACACCTGCCGCCGGGTCTTTGCCTGTTGCGGCGGTTATCGGTCACCGGGCTGCGTGCCAATGAGATCGAACCTGCACTGGCGCTATGGGCGGAAGAGTCGCTACCGGATCCTGTCGAGAACTACGCTTGGGATAGCTGGGTCATCAGCGCGGACGTCCGGGGCCTGGTGGCAGTGCCGCGCGCGCCGCTGGATCAGGCGCGGAAAACACTCGAACAAGCCGGTACTTCTCTCCGGGCGCTGCGGGTGCCGGAGCTATGCGCGCCCGTGCAAGCAGAATCCGCGGTCATATTCTGGGCCACGCCTGAAGGGGTATTGGCCTGCTTTTGGGATCAGCAGGTGATGTACGAATGGCAGAGTTTTCCGTCGGGACCGCCCACCCGCGCCGCGCTGGAACAGGCCGCCGCCCTGTGCCAATCGCCGCCGGCACGGGTCTATCGGTACGGACCGACCGGGGGCGGCGGCGAAGCCTGGGGTGAGGTGCATGCGGTCTGGCCCAACGCGGAATGGATCCCCATCGACACCTTCGATCCGGCGGCACAGCCGCCGCACGATAGCGGACCGGCGTTTCGCAATTACCTCCACGAATTCCAGCGCCAACCCGCCACCGGCGCGGACAAACGGCGTCTGGGCCTGGCGCTCGCCGGCGCCTGCCTGACCGGTTTCTTCTTGTTTCACGCCGACGTTGCCTACCGGGAACAGCAGGTCGAACAGCTACGCCACCAGGTCTCGCTCCTCAAGATCAAGGCCAATCGCTCGGAAAAACTGGCGGCCCGCAGTGGCAAAACCCTGCGCCAGCTGCGCGCGCTGCGCGCCATGACGATCGAGCGCAAGGGCGTAACGAATATCCTGCAGGTATTGGGCGATTCTTTACCACCGCGGGTGAAGATCGAGACCCTCAGTGTGGAACGCAGCGGTATGACCGCGCTGGACGGGATTGCCGAGACCGAGTTGGACATCACCAGCTTTCTGCAGCGCCTGCGCCTTTCCCCGCTGTTACGCGATGCGAGGCTGAGTTTCAGCGAAAAAGAGACCGACCGGAAGGGGGGGCAGGCACTGGTTCGGTTTCGCTTGGAAGTGCGTTGGGCACAGCCCCTGCTGAGTCTGCCCGAGGCCTAGGCGCATGCACCTGCTTGAACGACTGCAACAGCAACTGGCCCGGCTCAATCCGAAAGATCGCCGGGCGTTGGTGCTCGTCACGGCGTTCTTGACCGTCGTCTTTGCCTACGTGGGTTTACTCGAGCCCGTGCTGTTCCGCTCAGATCGGGCCAACGCGGCCCTGGCGGAGCTCGAAGACCAGCAGCGCCGTTACACCCGGCAGGTGATGATGTTGCCGCGGCGTGAGGCGAAGCTGGCCGAATACCGGGCCGAACTGGCCGCGCTCACGCGGCACTTCGAGCTCGATGCAACCGAACCCGAGGCAACGGTTGCCAACAGCATTGTGGAATTGACCTACTATGCACGGCTCGCGCAGGTGGCGGTCGGGGCGATTCGACCTTTGGACGCCAGTACCGCGGCGGAATACCTGGAAGTACCGCTGGAGATCGAAGCCGGCGCAGACTTCGAGGCATTACGCAAGTTTTTCTACTATATCGATTCCTCGCCTTCGTTGCTGGCGATTACCGATATGCAATTGGCCAGTCAGACCGAGGGCTCCCTGCGGGCGCGGCTCAAGCTGTCGAACATCGGCCTGGCGCAGGACCAGGACGAAGTCCCCGTCGCCAACCTGTTGCCGCAGGAAAATCGTCTGCAGTTGGCGATTTCCCAGTGGACCGGCTACGCACCTTTGATGATCGCCGCGCATAACGGGTACTTGGAATCGGAGGCCATGCAGGTGAAGCTGCTGCCGACGGACGACAAGGTCACGATCGAACGACTACTGGTATCCGGTGAAGTCGATGGCATCGGTGTCAGCCTGCCGGAGTTACTGGCGTACTGGGCCGACGGGATTCCGCTGAAGATCGTCTTGCCCCTGGACAGTGCGGCTGGGACCGAAGGCATCGCCGTGCTCCCGGATTCAAAGGTGCAGACCCTGGCCGATCTGCGCCAGCAACGGATCGCGGTCGAGCAGCGGGGTATTCTGAAATTTGTGCTGTCGCGCGCACTACAGAGCGCCGGCCTGGGATTGCAGGACGTGCAGCTGCGAGCGCTCGACGCAAGCCAGGTAGCGCGCGAGCTCGCGAGCGGCACCCTGGAAGTCGGTGTCACCCGCGAACCCTATCTGTCGTCCTTGGTGGCGGGCGGGCAAGCGCGGTTGCTGTACACCTCGGACGAGCTGGAGGGCCTGATCATTGACCTGCTCGCGATGACGCCGAAGGCGATCGAGAAAAAGCCGGCAGTGGTGCAGTTCCTCGTCGATGGCTTGCTCAAGGCGCGCCGATTCATCGACGAGCAGCCCGAGCGTGCCGTCGAAATTGTCGCCGAATGGGCAAACCAGCCGCTCGAGCGGACCCGCACCAATCTGGCGAAGATCGCACTGTTCGACAGCGAACAGATCCGCCGCTTTTTCGACCAAGAGCGCCTGGCCGAACAGCTGGCGACCTTCGAGGCCTACCTGGAGTCCATCGCGCAGCCGCTTCCCTTGGTGACGGCGGGCGATATCGCCGTACCGACCTTTTTTCGCCAGGCCCTGGGTACAGAACAGCCTGCAGCGGGGGACCGTTCAGGGCAACCGACCGGGGAAGGCGGTATCGAGCAGGCCGCGGCGGAGGATAAGCATGAACCTTGAGTGGGGGCGTCTGACCCGAGGTCAAGCGCGGTTTCTCATCCGCTTGCTGGGGGTGATCAGCGTCCTGTTCGCCCTGGCCGGCCTGGCATTGTTGCTCGCGCCGCAGCCAAGAGCCCCCGCCTTGGGGGACGTCGCCCAGGCGGCCGCGCGCCGGTTTGTCGACCACAGCTTCCTGTTCCCCAAGTACAGCGAACTGGCCAGCACGCGCGCCACGCCCTTCGAGTTCCAAGCCCTGGAGCGAACCACGGCAGCCCTGCGCAAAAAGGCGCCTGAGCAGACGGCACCACCGCCACCGCCACCTCCGCCTCCGCCTCCGCCTCCGCCAAGACCCGATGTGTCCGGGTTAACCCTGGTCGGCACGGCGCCGGGCGAGGCGCGCCAATGGGCGGTGCTGTATGATACCCAGAGCAGGCTAACGATCAAGATTGCACCTGGCGACCAGATTCGCAATGCGGTCGTCAAGCAGATCCTCGCGGACAAGATCGTGCTGGCACGGGATGGGGAAGAAGCCGAGCTCGCGCTCGCCCCCGTTCTGGGCAGCGACAATCTAGCGCGACAATTGCACGGCCTGCCTTCCTCGCCAGGGCAGCAAGCGTCCGTGAACGCACAAAGCCCCGGCAAGAGATCTCCTGCCCCACGCATGGCACCCCCTGGCAGGTCGTCTCGGCGTATGGCCATGCCCGGAGCCATGCC
>JAAETI010000260.1 GCA_024228555.1 bacterium
CAGCCTCGGCTCGGACTCCCCACCGACACGGCGAACCTCGTGAGCTTCCTGTGTTCGCCCGAGGGCCAATGGATCAACGGCCAGCTCCTCCACAGCGACGGCGGCTCTCGTAGGGCGCGATAGCCCCCGACGGGTAACCGCTGCTCCCCAGGATGACCCGGCGAAGGGCGGTCTGGTCCGCATTCCACCCATGCGCCCGATGGTCAGGTCGATCTATCGACAATGACATCTGCTCTGTGAGCCACCTCGCGGTGCTTGCCACTCGCCCACAACCCCGACCCCCACCTGCCCCAATGCGCCGGGAGCGTGGCGATCACTCTGCGTCCAGCGAACGGGCTGCACTTCTGGCTCGGGGCCAGCGCTTCGATCCTCCACCCCTCCGCCTCCCTGTGCCTTGGACAATACTTGTGGGGTGATTCGGGACTTCAGGCCTGAGGACCAATCGGCCGTACGACAGCTGATCCTCGACGGGCTACGCGAGCGATGGGGCGAGGCCTACAGTCCCGCGTTCAATCCCGACCTCGACGACATTCACGCCAATTACCTCGACCAGGGAGCCGAAGTCGTGGTGATCGACGACGGCGCTGAGATCCTGGCGACCGGCATCCTGCTCCGCGAGCAGAACCAACGGGGTCGGATCGTTCGGATGTCGGTCGACTCACGCCACCGCCAAAGAGGACTTGGCCGGCAGGTGATCGAAGAACTAGTCGACAGAGCAAAGCGCCAAGGAATGCATGAGTTGGTCGTTCTTGCCGACACGCCATGGACCAGCGCCGTCGCCCTCTATCGCGCTTGCGGGTTCCGGGAACTCGCAAGCGATGAGACCGACACACACTTCGCCATGCATCTCTGAGTTCAGCGAAAGGGTCTGTCGAACAATCCCCCCAGAGACCAATCAGCAGAAGTCGCACACGAGACCCCGACACAAGCTCTCGTTCACGGCGACCTCATCCCTGGCAATGTCCTCCCCAACCACGGACAGCTATGCGCAATCATCGATTGGGGCGCAGCCGGATACGGCGATAGCGCCCAAGACCTAACACCCGTGCCCTGGTCCATCCTCAACGACCGGACTCGCCGAGACTTCCAGACCGCGGTCGGGGCCTGACCCCACCTGGCTTGCCGTCTGGGCCCGCGGCCGGCCCATACCGTCGACCCAATGACCCGGTTGTCGAGTGCCCTCATGCCGCCGGGTACGCAGCGCTGGTCGTGGGCTCGTCTGGCCGCGGCGCAGTCGGGAGCGCTCTGTGAGCGCTCGCCGCTTCCGGGGATGAGGGGCCCGCAACGGCCTTCGGCTCGCTACCCGAGCAGGATTACCGCTCGCTGGCAGGATGGACGTGGTCAACCCAGCCGTCGGCTACGAGTCAGTATGGCGCTGGGCCTGTCCCCAATGAGGAGAACGAAGCGTGGCGACGTCAGAAGAGGTCCGGCTCTTGTTCGATTGGGGTGGGCTGAGCCTGGCAGGGTCGCTTCATGTTCCTGCTGGGGCCGGGCTTCGCCCGGC
>JAAETI010000261.1 GCA_024228555.1 bacterium
AAGCACGACGAACGTGATGGAGTCGTCGGTCGTGGTCCATGCATTCGGCTGGAGGGTCAGCTTGGGTGGCGTTCCGGGGAAGAAGTCCTCCCCCCAGCGCAGACGCTCCAGCAGCAAGACGCGGAGAGACCCGCCGGCCAGCACCGTCGTGAGCACGCCCGCCGCCAGGCCCAACGCGCCTCGACGACTGAATGTCGCGTCCTTCAACGGTTCCGGCCTCACGGCACGCTCCCTCGGGCAGAAAGCACCCTTGACAGCAAGTGTCAAAGTGACAGCGTCGAATGTCCAACGACTGGGGCCCAATCACCCGGGTGAAAGTACCCTTGACCCTGATCCCGGCGCACGACCGAATCCCACGATCCGATGGCCCAGCGTTCAGGCGGGATTCCTAACCATCTTCGATGGCTAGCCTGAGCCCTGTGGGCGAGACGACTTCGTTGGTTCGGGTAGGTGCAGTACAGGCGGGCTCGATTGTGTTCGATACGCCATCGACCCTCGACAAGCTGGAGGCTCTGGTAGCCGATGGTGTCGCTCTGGGTGCCGAGTTGCTTGTCTTTCCGGAGGCCTTCGTCGGTGGCTATC
>JAAETI010000262.1 GCA_024228555.1 bacterium
ACCACGCGTCGCACCGATTCTTCCACCCACGCCGGGAGCTTCAAGAGCTTCTCTCGCAGTCGCGTCACCTGCGCGTCGCGGCACTTCGTATGCCGAGCCTGCTGCCCGAGTTCTTGGAGCAGCACGTACGCGGCCACCGTAAGCTGCACGCGGAACTGATTCGCCATGAACGAGGAGCAGCTCGTGCGGTCCATCGCGAGACCCACCTTCAGCTCCTTGATGCGGTTCTCCGCATCCCCGCGCTGGCAGTACCAGGTGTAGACCCCTTTGGGCGTGCGCTTCATGTTCGTCACCACGAAGCGCAGATTGGGCCGGGGATCTCGGCCCGGGTAGTCGACCATCTCCGCTTTGAAGATCACGCGCCGGGGATAAGGCCAGGTCTTCTTCGTCTGATACTCGGTCTCGCCATAGACCTGGGTCGTACGCCCCGTTTGCCGGTGAGCGCGCTTGGCCTCGGCCTGCGCCTTCTTCGCTCGTTTCTGTAGCGGTGCCCAATTCGCCAGTCCCACGACGTATTCGGCCCCGGCGAGCTCGTCGAGAAAGTCCAGCACCTCGGGAGTCCCGAAGCCTCCATCGAGCCGGATCCGGATCCGAGCCCCCGGAAACGCTGAACGCACCTTCGGCAACAGCCGCTCGAGAAGCGGCACCAGACCCAGCGCGGCTCGGGAATCCCCAGGGCGAAGCACCGAGCAGAGGACCCGCTGCTTCGACTCCCGGTTGAACTGGATCGTGCCCACCAGGGGAAGAAAGCAATGGGTCCGGTAGTGGCCGTGATAGAAGCTGAATGCCTGCTGGCCGTAGGTGGGGTCTACGGTGGGATCGAAGTCGAGGGTCACGGTCTTGGCACGACGACCGAGGCGGCGCCGATGCCGGTCGATCACC
>JAAETI010000263.1 GCA_024228555.1 bacterium
CGGCACACATGCGTGCGGGGTATCGAACACTATCGGTGACGATCGTCATCCCCGAGAAGCGCCCGATCTGCCAGTTCGGTCGCGGGCATGAAGTGCCACCATGTCGGCGGTGCGTCTCGCTTCCTACGTTCGGTGACAGTTTTGGCACTGTTCGCCCTAGACCGAACCACCAACTCCGTTGTGCACAGGGGTCCGCTTTCTCCCTTATTCAGGTTGACGGGAAGAGGCAGTCTGGTCTTCGCTCAGCGGAGCCGCGTGCAAGAGCTTTCAACCAGTTGGCCGCTGTGCCACACTTCTGGGACGGTGGCTTGGATTACAGATGCGATAAGAGAGATAGTCGATACGGGGGTTGCCCCTGTACTGAAAGCAAACGGGTATCGCCGCAAGCGCCGTCATTGGATGCTCCAACTTGAGGATGCCACTCGGACGCTCAACGTCCAGTCCAGCAATTCCAACTGGCTAGACCCGGGCCGCTTCACCATAAACCTTGGACTTGCGCACCATGACCTGGAGGGGCGACCTGAGGGGTTTGCAACGTGGGACGACATCTCCGGGATTCCGATCCGTATCGGACATGTGATGCCGGTGCGGCGGGACTATTGGTGGGAGCTTTCCGAAGACGACGATTTCGGTGCGGTGGCTGCAGAAGTCGAGGAAGCTTTGACCCGGTACGCCTTGCCGTGGCTTGGTCGCTGTAGTGATCCGATGGAGTTAGTGGATGACTTCTTTGAGCGCGATCTCAGTGCGGGACATGGGTTCAAGATCGCCCGCAAGCTCGGTATTGACGTTGCGCAGCGCTCGCAACGCAGCCTTGAACGGTGGCTCAGCTACCCGGTACCCGAGCTACTTGGAAGTGACGTGAGGGAGTCGGCCCGATGGATACTCACACATCTGGATCTGTCTGCCCCGGGCGGCAAGCGCCTCACGTCAGCACAGCGCGACACGATCCAGGCGCTGATCGATCGCGATTGGCCGATGGGTGCCGATGCGCGATCCGAAGGAGAGCGCGAAGACATCAGGTGGCTCCGAGCAGCACTCGACCGGCGGTTGGCAAACGAAACCTGATTCTGCAACGGAATCCGGAGCAGGACTCGGAGATGACACTTGCAGCATTGACTGATCGAGAGCCTCTATTCACGATCACCCAAGGATGCCGTCAGCGCCGCTGACCTTCCCGCCCGAGATCAACAATTCTGCAGGCATATCGCCCGCTTCGCCAGGTGCGCCGGATCGGCACCTCGGAGGGCGTAGACATGAACACTGACGGTGGCTATGCCCGGGCGCTCGGCACGTTCGACTTGCCCGCGGATCAACCCATACGCGCACGGATTGGGGCGGGTCGGTCAGCTGCCGGCAAGCCCGAAGAACACCACGATGGCACGCATGAGTCTCACCATGTCTTGGTCGCTGAGGCGACCGATGTGCTCTCCAAGCTTGGATCGGGGCACTGTTGTGATCTTGTCGACCATCAGGCTGCTTGCCTCACGGAGACCGTTTTGCCCATCGGGGACAATAGGGAGCCGAATCAGCGGAGCCTCGGTCGGGTCGGTTGTAACCGCACATACCGTCACTGAGTCAGTGGCATCAAATCGGTCGTCTTGAATGATCACCACAGGCCGCGGTTTGCCCGCATAGCCAGTCCCGGCCGCTGCCGTCCAGACTTCGGAGCGTCTCACGTGTCGTCGACACTAATCGCATCGATGAATGCCTGATCGTCCGCTGCGTGCTGGCTGGCGGCGACCGCGGCAGATTGCCGGTGCGCCTCTGCAGCGAAAGCCGGGGAACGCACATCGGCCACCCAAAGCTGGATTGGCCGCATACCTTGAGCCCGCATTCGCTTGCGGTAGTTGCGTACTCGCTCTGAGACGGAGGAGTCTTCGTGTGGTGTAGCCATAGGACTGATGTTACATGTAACAACGGCCCGATAGAACCCCATCATGAATCACCTTGCGCAATTCACAGATCCGCGAGGTCACAGCACCTCTCAGAGAGCTGACGTCGGGCCGCGTTCGGTCTGAGGGATTGTCTCGGGGCGCGCTGGGGGCGCGAAAGGATGAAAGATGTCCGAGCTTACTGAAAGACGGTGGGCACTCGCCGATACCGACAATCCTCAATGAGTACGGGACGAATCGGCCGATTCTGCTGGGGCAGCGTGCATCCTCAGAGTCGCCCGAAGACCCCCTGGACCACCCTCTCAAGGCGGTAACGCCAGTTCAAATCTGGTCGGGGCTACCAAGCCAGAAACCCTCGCCTTGGCGGGGGTTTCTGTGCGTCTCGGTTGGCGTCCCGCCGCACCGTCTGTCCTCTGGCAAGGCGGTAGCGCCAGTTCAAATCCCGCTCGCAGGGTGGGGGATTGACCGTGAAATGCTTCTGGGGCTAGTTGGAGTCCTGCCGCTCCAGCCAGCGCAAGATCGTTTGATTTGTCTCTTCGGGCTTCTCTTGCTGGATCCAGTGACCGCAGTCCATGGTGACCACTTCAACGTTTGGCACGAACTCTGTCAGGTTTTCGGATCGTGCGACCGGATCCTGGTCGCCATAGATCATGAGTGTGGGCTGTTGGATGATTGGGTCCACGTCTGCCAGCAGGTGCCAGTTGCGGTCAAGGTTTCGGTACCAGTTGATGCTGCCTGTGAACCCGGTTGACTCGAAGGCGGAGACAAAAACGGCCAGTTCGCTGTCGCTCATGATTGGCTCACCGAGTGGTGTCTCTTCCCTGGCGACATTGATCATCGCCATACCGGGCTGAGGCTCTGCGGGGGGCACGTTCTTCCGGTACATGTTGCGAAGAAACTGGGTTGTGTTCTCGTCCAGGACGGCGTCTGCGACGCCCGGCTGTCGGTTGAAGTGGACGAAGTAGAGGTCGCCGCCAAATACGCCTTCCATGAATTCGATCCAGGGTTGTTCTCCGCGCTCTTGGTAAGGCACGCTGAGGTTGATCACTCTGTTTACGCGGTTCGGGTGCAACAGGGTCAGCCACCAGACGACCATTGCACCCCAGTCATGGCCGACAAAGGTGGCATCTTCGTATCCGTAGTGATCGAGAAGTGCGACGAGGTCACCCGACAAGTGTTGAATGTCATAGTCGGTCACTTCGGTCGGGCGGGATGAGTTTCCATAACCGCGTTGGTTTGGAACGATGACGTGGTAGCCCGCTGCGGCAAGGGCCGGCACCTGATGACGCCAAGAAGATGCGTGCTCGGGCCAGCCGTGACAGAGCACAATGGGGTTCCCTGCATTGTGCCGGCCAGCTTCAAAAACTTCGAGATCCACACCGTTGACCGAAACAAGAGTGGGCTCGGGGAATTCGGTTTGATTGACCATTGCATTGTCCTTTTCTTGGGTTGGTTCACTGTAGAAACCATTGCGGACAGAATCGGTCCGCAGCTGTGATAGGTTCGAACTATGCGAAACGATCCGACGGGACGGGCCCTGCATCTGCTCTCATTGCTGCAGACCCACAGGGTGTGGAGCGGCTCGGAACTCGCCGAGCGTCTCGACGTCACCGAGCGAACCGTGCGCCGCGACGTCGACCGGTTGCGCGACCTTGGCTACCCCGTCGACGCAACACCGGGAGCCTACGGGGGCTACCGGCTCGCGGTCGGAGCGCATCTGCCGCCCTTGGTGCTCGACGACGACGAAGCGGTCGCAGTAGCGATCGGGCTGCGGTCCGCCGCCGGGGCCGCTATCAGGGGAATCGAGGAGAGATCGCTACAGGCCCTAGCCAAGATCGAGCAACTGCTGCCGGATCGGCTTCGTCGACGAGTGTCCGCCCTCGACTCCGCCATCACCACGATGCGCTGGTCACCGAGCAACACCGAACTCATTGAATCCGACGCCCTCGCCGTACTCGCAGGCGCATGCCGCGATCACGAGGAGGTGCGCTTCGACTATCGACGCCGCGACGGCGAGGGCAGCCGCCGCCTCGTCGAACCCCATCAGATGGTTACAGTCGGACGTCGTTGGTACCTCGTGGCCTGGGACCTTCGTCGCGATGAATGGCGCACGTTTCGGCTGGACCGCCTCAGCGGTGCCGCTCGAGCCGGCCGCAGATTCACCACTCGCGAGATCCCCGGCGGGGACGCCGCGGGCTTCGTCGCCACTTCACTTTCCTCGATCCCCAGGGAGGTCGAAGCGGTCGTCGCTGTTGGCGCCCCCTACACGCAGGTCGAGGATGTGCTGCGGTGGACCGAACACAACCTGGCCGAAACGGGACCGCACACCTGCGTGGTCCGCCTCCGGACAGAGAAACTCGACTGGCTCGTCCTCACAATCGCACGCATCGCCCTCACCGCGCGGACGACCGTCATCGAACCAGCCGATGTCGCCGAAGCCGTCGGCCTACTCGCCGAACGCCTGACGGCCTTGGCGGACACCGCACAGCCCGGATAACAGCACGCCTGTGCTCGTCGGGAGCAACGGCGAGCGGGTCACGCCTGCTCGGTATCTTCCCCTGCTTCGTCGTCGGCCGTGGTCTCGGCGGAGTCGGCCGAGGTGGCGCCGTTGTCCTCAGGCGCCGGCGTTGTGGCTTCATCTTCCTCAAGAAGCATGTCACGTTCCCGCATCTTGGAGACAACCTTGTCGCTGACTTCAGCGCGCTTGTCGTCCGGCATGCGATCGGGTAGCTGCGAGTCGAGTTTCTCGCGCACCTGAGATTCGGTGAGACCCTGCCACTCGGCCTTCTTGGCGGTGACCAGTTTGGCCACGGCAGTTATGGCGCCGACCACCAGAGCGACCTTCAGTAGTTTCTTCACAAGCAACCTTTCGTCTGAGACTTATCGGCATTCTATGTCGCTGATCAAGACTGTCGGAACACGACTTCAACACCTCGAGCAGAGCATTCAATATTGGTCAGCTACGAGCGTCGCAACCTGGAGGAACTGGCATCGGATCATGGCTGTGTAGCCGCGTTCCGATTCGGTGCGACCTGGCGTGAGGACTTTGGAGCAGCAGTGCTAGCGAGAACCTGCGGTGGCCGGTTGCCGGTGCGAGACCCTTGTGTCCGATGGGGGTTCTGCTCGGGTGTGGTCCGTTGTTGCAGCGACCCGGCACAGCACTAGGGCTAAGAACAGTGCAAGGACGTAGATACCGCTACCGATGAGCCAAGGGTTCATTTCGCCTCCGTTCTGCCTATCGGTGCGTAGTCCCCAAACCTGTAACGCAGCAGTGCAGCTCTTCGTGGCAAACGTCTGCCACGGGCGTCAGGACGCCGGTCGATACTGATAAAGCCTCTTGAGAGGCAAGTACCCGAGGGGTCTCAACTGCAATTCCCTCGGTTCATCTGGTTCGCGGGATCAGCCAGTGTTGGCTTTGCGCGCTGCCGCCCGCTGCATTGCCTCGAGCATCGGCAGGGACTGCCCGCTCAGGAAGCGAACCAACGCACCGCCACCGGTGCTGACAAAGCCAATGTCGTCGAGATCGACGAAGCGTCGGGCGCTGGCGACCGTATCGCCGCCGCCGATTACGGAGTTGCCGGATGCCGCGGCAACAGCCTCCCACATTGCCCTGGTCCCCGGTTCTCCGGCCTCAGACTCATACACGCCGGCCGGGCCGTTGACGAAGATGGTTGCCGCATCTTCTATCAGCGTTCGATAGCGTGCGATTGTGTCCGAACCGATGTCGATGATCAGCTGATCCGTTGGGAGGTCGCCCACCTGGAGCTCGACGCGGCTCCCATCCGGAGCTGCAACCGCCAGGTCCGTTGGTACCTGGATCCGGTCACCAAACTCTCCCTGCCATTTTGCCGCCTGGGGGAGGAAGCTATTCAGCGAGCGGTCGGTGATAAAGGTCTTGGATGGGTCTCCGATGTCGACCCCCTTGGCCCAGAGCATGACGTTTGCGGTGACCCCTGAGGTGACGATTGTGTCCGCCGTGCCGTCGCGCAGCACCTTGGCCATCATCGCAAATGCATCCGAGATCTTCAGTCCTCCGAGAACAAACAGGCAAGGCCGCATCGGGTCATCGGCGACGCTGGATAGCGTGTTGACCTCATCGACGAGGAGCCGCCCGCCTGCTGAAGGCAGAAGCTCCTGGAATCCCACCAAGGATGGAGCGTTGCGGTGGGCGGCGGCGAATGCATCGTTGACGTAGAGGTCCACCAATGGTGCCAGTTTGCGCACCAGATATGTTCCCGTCATCTCTTGGGGCGTCAGCTTGACCGCACTCTCGAACGTGGATACCTCCTCGGTGAGGATTCGGATATTGTCCAGCAGCAGGATCTCGCCGTCCTGGAGATCACCGATCGCTGTGCGAGCCGCCGGTCCGGCTACATCGTCGATGAACTTCACCGGGCGGTTCAGCTTCGTCGATAGCTTCTCGGCGTGCTCATCCATCGACACAAGATTGTGGTAGTCGAGCGTGTCGCCCTGGTGAGCGATTATGACCAGCCGCGCCCCGGAGTCGGCAAGGTCGGCGATCGTTGGCAAGCTCTTGTCGAGTCGGTTCTCGTCGGCAATCTTGCCCGTAGCCCGGTCGATGGGGGAGTTGATATCGGGCCGGAGCAGCACGGTGCGGCCCCGTACCTCGACGTCGTCGAGCGATGTGATTCTCACTTCGGTGCCTCCAATCTCAGGCCGACGACGCTGGTGCCGGTGTCGCCACCAGTATGCAAAAGAGAGACGGCGGCAGCGAATCGCTGCCACGTTCCCATCGACAGAATCTCCGCCTCGCTGGTGGTGGCCACTCGAACGCATTGTCGCTGTTGCACAGTCTGCATCCGTATCGTGGGCGGTCCAGCCGGCGAACCCCGGTGATCAATTCGATTCCACCGGTGCGTGCCTGCGAAGATGGCGCCGTGTCTGTGTTCTTGCATCCCTTTACCGGTCTAATCCCAGCCAGCGAATTCGCTCGTCGTGTCGTGGGCCCGCCAGCTTTGACGCTGTCTGTAGATCAGCGCGACGCCGCACGTCTTGATCCTCTCAGCTTTCGGTACTCCGTTGGCCGGGGCGTTGGGACATCTCACAGCAAGGGCGTTGCGTGGCTCAGCGAGTGCCAGGATCGTGGTGCGCTGCGGCCGGCGGGTCCGGCGATCCTGGTGTATCGGCAGAGCGATGCGAACGGTTCCGCAACGGGCATCGTGGCCGATGTCTCGCTTAGGGCATATGACGATGGTCTCATAAAACGTCATGAGAAGACGGTGGGGAAGACCCGTCGGAAGATGGAGAAGTACATCCGGTCGACCCGTATCTATGGCAATCCGGTGGCGCTGGCGCACGAACCTCACTACGCCGTTGACGCGACGATCGCAGCCCACGTGGAACGCGCTCCTGATGCAGGTTTCTCCACCACCGATGGTGTCGAGCATCAGCTTTGGATTGTCGGAGGTTCCGAAGCAATCGAGGTGTGTGCGAGTTTCGACACAGGCCTATACATAACTGATGGGCACCACCGACTTGCGGCAGCATCGGCGGTTGCCGCAGAGGAAGGTCGGTCTGATGCGTACTTCCCGGCGGGCCTATTTGCGACGTCACAATTGCGTCTCCGCTCTTTTGCGCGATGTGTGGATGACCCTGGCCTCGACGCAGGCAGCATTATCGACCGGCTGCAGAGCGAACACCGTATGAAGGAAGTGAAGAAATCCAAGGCGCGTCCGCGAAGGCGTCACGAGTTCGGAGTGAAGATCAGGGGCCACCACTTCCGGCTCCGTCTCGGTGGACAGTTGCCCGACGCGGAGATGCTTGATGTCGACCTTCTGCAGGAGCGCATTTTGGGGCCGGTCTTCGGTATCACGGACCCGAGTACCGACAAACGTCTCCGCTTTGTCGCTGACATCCCCGAACGCAGCGAGCCTGTTCCTGATGCCGATGCCTGGCTGCTTCCGTTCCCGATCGAAGTTGATGACGTTATGGCCGTTGCAGACTCAGGGCGAGTGATGCCGCCGAAATCGACGTGGTTCGCACCCAAGATGCCAAGCGGTCTGGCCATCAGGACAGTCGACGAAGTCACTCTCGCTTAGAGACGAGCGAACTGCTCGTCGGTCGGCTCCGCTCAGCGGTACCACGGCTCGGTTAGGTAGGGGATCGTCGTAGCCGGCAGCCCTCCCGTTGTTGTGGGAGGGCGGGGCTGGGGCTGAGCGAAGCGAGGGACAAGACCGGGAGGGGGAGAGGGTGCACACCTAGCGGGATGCAGATCATGTCTTGACCTCCCCTCGTGCGACCTGCGGTTGCTAGTCGTTGTTCGATCCGTGGGGGCGGAGGACCACGCTCTCGGCGGCTCCGCCGGCACTGGTCAGGGAGGCGAGGATCGCTTCGAACATCCGCATCCGTCCGGTTTCCACCTGTTGCTCGGCGATCTGCCTGGCAAGGTGATGGTTGCCCTTGAGCAGGGCGTCGAGGAGTTCGCGGTGCTCGCCCGCCTGCAGGTTGACGCTTTGCTCGATATTCAGACCAAGCGAGAGGAGGCGTCTCATTTCGTCGAGCAGATTGCCCAAGATTGCCGCCAGACGCGAACTGCCCGATGCTTCGGCGAGGATCTCGTGGAAGCGGATGACCCGGCTGGCACGTTGCTCGTACGTATCGCCGTCGTGTTCCTCGACAAGAGAGCGCAATTGTTGCAGTTGCTCGGGGGTGGCATTTGTCGCCGCCAACTCGGCTGCCGCCGGTTCGATTACCTGTCGAAGCTGATAGATCTCTTGCACATCGGCAAGGGTGATCTCGGTTACCCGATAGCCATGACGAGGTCGAACCTCGACAAAACCCTCATGAATCAACATTCCGAGCGCCTTCTTCACCGGGGTTTTGCTCATCCCAAGACGTTCGGCGATTTCGCCTTCGACGATGCGAGTTCCCGGCGCCAATTTGCACGACAGGACTTCAGCCCGCAACACCGTGTAGGCCTTATCCGTGGCGCTTCTTGCCGATCCGTCGAGGTTGGCTTGAAAGTGTGGCACTTTAGCTTGACGCCTCTGGTATCTCTGCTTAACTATGCTGAAATCTTACACGGTTCGAGATCTTTGATGTTGAGACCTCACATGGACAAAGGATAGCGCCCTGAAATCCGATAATCCCGCAGCGACAGATTCTCCAACGACAGACCATGAGCACGATCATGGTCATACCCACGATGACCATGGGCACAGCCACGAGCACGGCAACAGCTTGTGGAGCCGGTTGAGATCCTTCTACGTTCCCCACAGCCACGATTCTGCCGATTCGATCGATAATGCCCTCGAGTCTTCGGAAAAGGGAATCCGAGCGGTCAAGATCTCCCTGGTCGCCCTGATGGTGACTGCGATCCTTCAGGTCTTGATTGTGTTGGTTACCGGATCTGTTGCGCTTCTAGCCGACACCATCCACAACTTCTCAGATGCGCTCACATCTATCCCGCTCTGGATTGCCTTCGTGCTGGGGAGGCGTGCAGCGACCAAGTCGTACACCTACGGCTACCGGAGAGCTGAGGACATTGCCGGACTGTTCATCGTCGCCATGATCGCCCTGTCTGCTGTTCTTGCCGCATGGGAGTCGGTCGACCGGTTGTTCAATCCTCGAGACGTTGAGTACCTGGGTCTGGTCGCAGCTGCCGGGGTCGTCGGGTTCATTGGCAACGAGTTCGTCGCCATCTACCGGATGCGGGTGGGGAGGGAGATCGGATCTGCTGCCCTCGTCGCCGACGCCCACCACGCCCGCACCGATGGCCTGACCTCGCTGGCGGTCTTGTTTGGCGCCATCGGTGTTGCTGTCGGTTTCCCGGCCGCCGACCCCATCATCGGGCTAATGATCACAGTCGCCATCCTGTTCATTCTTCGTGACGCCACCAAGCAAGTGTTGTGTCGCCTCATGGACGGTGTTGAACCGCAAACAGTCGAAGAGGTCGAAGCCAATGCAGCCAGGATCGCTGGCGTGCTTGGTGTCGAAGACGTGCGAGTACGCTGGATCGGGCATCGCCTTGATGCAACTGTCCAGGTCGTCGTTGACGAGAGACTCTCGTTGGTCGACGGGCATGACATAGCGCACGAGGTGACAGACGCGCTGGAGGGTGCGATGCCAAATCTCGACAATATCGTGGTCCACGTGGAGCCGGGTGCCGCAGGCAACCACGACCAAGCCCTGCTCCAACGACATGATCACAGCCATTCGGAGTCGCCACCCTCGTGATTGGGAGCGCACCGACGTCGAGCCAGTCCCGCCTGGGAGTGGATTCAACAGACACCGGTGCGCTGCTTTCGATCAACGACCTGGCCGTGCGTTTTTCGACGCCTGATCGGGATGTCAACGCCGTCAACGGTGTCGACATCGATGTGCATGCCGGTCTCATGATCTTGGCTGCATCACTGGGGTTTGCGTTGATCGCATTCGCCATGCAAGAACGAATCAACCCTCGTCTGTGAGGTCGATAAACATGAACTCAGTAGTCCTCGACGGCGGTGCAATCGCCAGGGCCGACGTGATCGCGGTGGCACAGCGCCAGACCTCGGTAACCCTCGGGGATGTCGCCAGACAACGAATGCTCGCAGCCCGAGCTGTGGTCGAGGAGGCCGTGACGGGCGACGATGTTGTCTATGGGGTGACAACCGGTTTCGGGGCATTGGCCTCAACGCACATCGGTCAGGACGAAGTGGACGAACTACAGCACCGTCTTGTGCGATCTCATGCCGCGGCGGTGGGTGAACCACTCGCCGACGAGATTGTACGGGCGATGCTGGTGCTGCGAGCGAGAACACTCTCCCAGGGCCACTCTGGAGTCCGGCCTGTGGTTGTGGAGCGTCTCCTGCATCTTCTGGAGCACGACATCCTGCCGGTGGTGCCAAGTCATGGCTCAGTTGGCGCCAGTGGTGATCTCGCCCAATTCGCTCACCTTGCCCTGCCCTTGATCGGCGAAGGGCTGGTCAGCGTGCACGGGGAGATCGAGCCCGCGACTACAGCACTTGCCGATGCCGGTGTCGAGCCCCTGACTCTTGCCGCAAAGGAAGGGTTGAGTCTTCTCAACGGCACCGAGGGGATGCTGGCGATAGGCATCATTGCGTTGAACCAAGCGGAGACGCTTGTCGCTGCCGCCGACGGTGCGTGTGCTTTGAGCGTCGAAGCCCTTCTCGGCTCCTCGATTCCATTCCAAGCCCGTATCCATGATCTGCGTCCCCATCCTGGGCAGAGCGAGTCGGCGCGTCGGATTCGATCGTTGTTGGCCGGATCGGGAATCGTCGAATCGCACGCCGCAGACTTCGACCATGCCGTCCAGGACGCCTACAGCTTGCGCTGCGCCCCTCAGGTGCATGGGGCGGTGCGCGACGTTATTGGGTATGCCACCGCCGTCTTTGATCGGGAAGCGGGAGCGGTTGTCGACAACCCGATCGTGTTCGCCGATAGCGGTGACGTTGTCTCGGGAGGCAACTTCCACGGTCAGCCGCTGGCGTTTGCACTGGACTTTCTGGCCATCGCCGTTGCGGAACTCGGTTCGATATCGGAGCGACGCACCGATCGTCTCCTCGACCCTTCCCGTTCATCCGGTCTGACACCATTTCTGGCCAGTAAGCCTGGGGTCGATTCCGGCTACATGCTTTCGCAGTACACGGCGGCCGCATTGGTGGCCGAAAACCGCATCCTTGCTCACCCCGCTTCTGTTGACTCGATTCCGACCTCGGGACTCCAGGAGGACCACGTATCGATGGGTTTTGGCGCCGCGACCAAGCTGCTTCGGGTGCTCAAGTCGGTGAGCCAGGTGTTGGCGGTGGAATTCATGTGCGCTGCCCAGGGCGTCGATCAGCGAGCTCCGCTGCGACCGGCGGCGGGGACAGCGGCTCTTCATGCGACGATCCGTTCCCGTGTTCCCAGGCTGGACCACGACCGCCCGATTGGCGGCGACATCGTGGCGATAGCGGAGCAAATCCGCAATGGAGACCTGGCGTGACACCGAGAGCATCATCTACACGATCTCGGGCCGGTGGTGTTTTGTACCGCCGAGGACGGGGAAGAGGTTCATACTGCGATCAACGCCAACGATTTGTTCCATTTCCCCTGCGGAGTACCGACGGGTTTTGAGGCTCCGTTCCCCGAGCCGGCCGTGATTCTCATCCTCAAAGAGGGGAGCGAGTCGTACGACGAAATGATTTCAGGAATGGTCTGGGCCAAGAACCAACTGGAGAAGGAGGCCGTCGGGGGGAGAGCCGTTCTACTACCGCGAGCTTCCAGAGGGCATCTGGTGGCCCTTCAGGAGGCATTTGAGGAGTTCTACGAGCAACTCGATTTCAGAACTTGGCAGTTGAGGACCACCTCAACCGGTGGAATGTCGTTCCCTGGGTACATGTATTGATCTGATCTAGATGCGGAGGCAGCTGCGCTCTAGGGTCTTGTCCCGCCGTTCGTTGTGGCCCACGACGGGCCAGCGCCTTCCCATATGCATTTTCGGCCTCTATCGTTGGTTGGTAGGGAACGGCATCGGGGATACTGTGAGACAAGCCGCATGATGAAGGCGAGGCTGACAGCGATCGTCAGTCTGCTGCTGGTGGGCAGCGTGATCGCGCCCGCTGCGGCCGGTGCCCAAACGGACGACACCGACACGGTGCCCGACGTCTATCCGATGGTTTTTCCTGTCGGCGGTTCGCACTCATTCACCGACACATTTGGTGCTCCCCGGTCCGAGGGTCGCAAGCACCAAGGCGCCGATGTCTTTACCGACAAGCTCACTCCAGTGTTGGCAGTGGCCGATGGCACCGTCCGGAGGGTCGCAACAGGTGATCGCTCCGGTCGATACATCGTCATCGAGCACGACGATGGATGGCGGTCCTACTACCTGCATCTCAACAACGATTCCCCCGGCACTGACGACGGGCTTGCCGACGACTGGATCGTCGAGGCGGGCACCGAGGTCGAGGCCGGCGACGTGATTGATTTTGTGGGCGACAGCGGAAACGCCGAGTCGACCCCGTCCCACCTACATTTCGAGCTGCACACTCCTGACGGTCTTGCGGTCAATCCGACACCGCACCTTTTGGCAGCAACCGGTGTACCGCTTGATGAGATCGCAGTGACCCCAAGCCCAGCATCGGCAGCGCCATCCCCCGAAACTAGGAATACGGAGTTGGTGGGTCACGTGGATCCGGGTGGTGGGTTCGCCGCCGGTCTCGCGATCCGCTCCGACATCGTCTACATGGGTACCTGGGGTCGACCCGACGCATGCCCTGCATCGGGTGTCCGTCTGATTGACGCTGCCGACCCTGCAGCCCCGGAAGTGATCGGGTCGATTGCCTCGGGTGAAGAGTTTCCCGGTACTGACACCGACAGTGTCTGGGTCGGTGAGATCGAAACTGACACATACACCGGAGATCTGGCGGTCGTTGCGGTCAGTCTTTGCGACAACGGGGAGCGGGAGCGGCGCCGGGATGCCTTCCGCGGTCTTGCCATCTACGACGTGACCGATCCGCTGCAGCCCGAATTGTTGAGCACTATCGAGTCCGGTACCGGTACTCAGGGAGTCCACGATGTTGATGTTGCCGCTCGCACCGACGGGCAGGTTCTGGCTGCGGCGACGGTGATGCAGTCGGCAATCCATAGCGAGGGTGCAGCCGGAGACGTACGATTGGTCGATCTCAGCGACCCGTCGCGACCATTTGCGGTGGGGACCTGGGACTTCCGCACCGACGGGGATGCCGACGAGGTTGCCGCACTGCTCGAGCAGGGCCCCGAGGAAGAGCTTCATTCGCACAGCGTTGCTTTTGCGGCGGGTGGAAGGCGATTGTGGGTTGGCAATTGGGACGCAGGCGCAACGCTTCTTGCTGTCGATGACCCCGGGCGACCACGGATCGTTGATCGAGTCGCTGAGGTCGCAAGTGGCGAGGGCAACCTTCATACGGTCGTCTCAGATGCGCAGCGCGGTGTCGTAGTCGTCACATCCGAGGATCTGTACCCAACCGACCGCGGCATCCACACCGCAGGGTGGGGCCATCAAGTTGTACTCGACTTGTCCGGCGATCCGATCGGCAGCTTCTATGGACCGGCCGGCAACCCTGATGACGAGGATATTCCGATGGATGGATTCTTCTCCGCCCACGACTTCGAGATACAGGACGGCCTCGTATTCACCTCGTGGTATTCAGGGGGAGTACGCATCGTTGACTTGGCCGACCCGACCGATCCAAGCGAAGTTGGGTATTTCGTCCCGCCCGCCCGCTCTGACCCGCAGGGATATTGGACTGCACCCGATGGTGGCTTGAGTTTCCCAATGGTCTGGGATGTGCTGGTCGAAGGCGATCGACTGTACATCAGCGATATGAATAGCGGTCTGTGGATTGCCCGATTCACCGGAAACGATCCAACACCCTTCGCAGGGGCTTAGTCGCGCTCTGGCCCCCCGGTGCGCGCAAAGGGGGCGCCCGATGTTCGGGCGCCCCCTTTCTTCGCTTTGGCTAGCTGGCTCGGGTGATTCTGTCTTGTGGTCCTGGCGGCATCGGATCGATTACACCGAAGTAGTCGACCAACGCATCGACATCGACCATTCCGATCAGTCGGTCGGTCCCTTCCGTCAGCAGTGCGAATTCGTCTCCGCCACCTGCCAGGAAGCTATTGACTGTGATCCGATACGAATCGGTCAGGACAATCGCTGTGCCGTCAATCGCGATCGTTGCCGCATCGATCTTGCTGCCTTCGGGCATGGAGTCGTCCCAGGTGTAGGTGAAGCCGTCGGACACTTGGAGTATCTCCGGCTTGTCATCCTCATCCCGGCCGACCCACTGCTGCTCGAGCAACGTGTCGATTTGGGCCCCGGTCAACGTCATGGTGACCAGATCGTTGTTGAACGGCTGCGTGGTGAACGCCTCGCCATAGGTGACGACTCCGTCTCCCTCAGTGCCGCCGGCTGCAAACAGGATGTCTGCCCTGATCCCGCCTGAGTTCATGAACGCAGCTACTGCGTTTCCTGTCGTCGGGCTTGATGTTGCCGCCAGTTGAGCATCAGCGATGATGTCGCCTAGCGCAGACTCGCCGGCAGCGGTCTCATCCTCGGTCAGGTCTACCTCGATGTGGCCGATCACTTCGTTGGCCAAGGTCGCCGACAGAGCGTCGTACTTGTCGATCAGCGCCGTCAGATCCGCAGCGGGCGTAACGTCAGCCTGATAGTTCGGCACGTTGTCGATCGCTTGAATCGTCATGTCCTTGGTGATCCGGTTCAGGCTGACATCGATGTCGGTGTACATCCGTCCAGACCAGTAGGCCATGGTCACGGCCTTGCCGTCAACGTCCATGCAGACGAACCGCTGGTTGTTGTGGCCACCGATCACGAGGTCCACGGAGTCATCGAGGCCGTCGACAATGTCATACAGCGGACCCGAGAGCGTCCCGCAGGTATCTCCACCGTCGGTGCCTGCATCGACGAGACCGCCCTGGTGCATCAGCACCACGATCGACTCGATGCCCTGGGCTCGGATCTCAGGGATCAGAGCGTTAACAGTCTCGACCTCGTCCACGAACGTCAACCCCGCAACCCCTGCTGGGGTAACGATGCTGGGTGTCCCTTCGAGGGTCATTCCGATGAAGGCCACCGGGATGCCCTGATATTCCTTGACCGTGTACGGTGCAAACAGAGGTTTACCGGTACCGGTCACGATGACGTTGGCTGCCAGGAACTCGAAGTCGGCACCCAAGAATGGGTCACCATCGACGTCTCCATCGACGGGATGTGCGCCACCGTTCTGAAGACGAAGCAGTTCCACTCCACCCTCATCGAACTCATGGTTGCCGACCCCGTTGATCTCGAGACCGAGGAGGTTCATCGCTTCGATGGTTGGCTCGTCATGGAACAGCGCAGAAATCAATGGCGATGCGCCGACGAGGTCACCCGCTGAAACTGTGATCGAGTTTGCTGCACCGACTTGGCTGGCACGCATGTTGGCTGCCAGGTAGTCGGCACGGCCGACGGCTTCGCGTTCGGCGCCACCGACGTACGAGTAGGACGTCGTTGCGATGTTGCCGTGGAAGTCGTTGATGGCCAGAACTTGCAGCTCGACCTCCATATCGGCCCTATGCAGGAACGCCGCCATTTCGCCACGACTTACCGGATCGTCGGGGCAGAACTGGTCCCCGGTGGGCGGGTTGCACCCAAGAGTGATGCCGGCAGTGCCCAGCTTGTCGATGTCTTCCTCGAAGACGGATCCATCGTCGTCGGTGAACAGGTCGCTGCCGCTGCCGCCGAGCAGGCCCAAGGCCCTGTTCATGAACGCAGCCATTTGTCCGCGAGTGACTGTGTCATCGGGGCAGAACTCTGTGTTATCCGGCGGATTGCACCCTGCGGTGATGCCGGCAGTGCCCAGCTTGTCGATGTCATCCTCAAACAGCGAGTTGTCGTCATCGGTAAACAGGTCGTCGCCTGCGCCATCGGTCAAGCCGAGGCTACGGGACATGAATGCTGCCATCTGGCCGCGAGTTACCGGGTCATCTGGGCAGAATTGGTCGTTGGCCGGCGGGTTACAGCCGGTTGTCAGGCCATTGTCGGCCATCCATTGAATGTCGTTCTCGAACACCGAGTTGTCGTCATCGGTGAAGGTTCCACCGTCGGCGGTGACCGCAACTGGGCTCAGGAATGCCATTACGACACCCACTGCCAGCGCGATCGTCACAAACCGATTTCTAATTCGGGCTCTGGGCTCCTGTGACAAGATTGGTTCTCCCTCCGTCTCTTGTTGGATCCGCAGCCAGCACCACCTGAGGCGGTGCTCAGAACGGCACGATTATTTGGCTCGCAGCTGCGGAGTATTTCCCGCTTCCAACCTACCTCTTTGGCCGGCGTTACGCGGCCTGGAGTGGCAGATTCTTTCGTGATTTCGGCGGCTACCTCTTCCCAGCGGCGGTGGGGCGAGAGATAATGGACACAAGGAGTTGAGGAGTCCCGATGCAGACCTGCCCACTCCCGAAGCACCCGGCAGAGACCGGTATTCACAACCGGTCTCCCGATCTGGCCCAACTGGAGGGCGCTCATTTGCTCGCCAACGAGGTGCGTGGCTTCCTAGTTGGTTGCCGATTTAGCGACCAGCAGATTCTCGAATGGGCGCGGTGCTATATCGCAGAAGAGGGATCGGGCGATGTTGAATCATTCGTCGCGTGGATCCACGACTGCGAGGGAGCGACCTAGAAACCGATCATCGGCTCAGGCCAGTGTTGGGTCTGGTTAGACCTTGCCGTACACCGGGATAGCTGCTCCGTTTATGACCTCGGAAGCCGGGCTGAGCAGGAAGTCGAGAACCGCAGCGATGTCAGAGGGCTTTGGCCAGTGCATGTAGTCGGCATAGGGGAGGGCAGCCCTGGTAGCTCGGGTGTCAATGACCGCAGGAACCAAGACGTTTGCAGTCAGGTTGGTGTCATCGAGTTCGGTCGCTAGAGACTGAACCAGGGACATCACTGCAGCCTTCGATGCGTTGAACACAGCTTGCCCGGCGGGGTTCTCTCTGGCGGCGCGACTACCAACGGCGATCACGCGGCCCCAGTCGGCATCGAGCATATGGGGTAGTGCTGCCCGCAGGGTGTAAAACGTTGAGCGGAGATTGAGGTCGATCATGCGGTCGAAGCGCAATGGGTCGGTCTCGGATACGTCGCGGCCACCGGCCCAACCACCCACGAGTGCCGCAACAACGTTGATGCCCCCAAGAGTCTCAGCGACTTCTTTCATCACCGACTCGATTGCTTCCATGTCGGTGCAGTCACAACGCCGCAACATGAGCTGATCCTCGTCGAGGTCGAGTTCCTCCTCGAGTCGGCGTGCCTCATCGGGGATGAGATAGGTGACGGCGACCTTGAAGTCGCGGCGGATCAGATAGGGGATCAGCGCCCGGCCCAAGCCACCGGTACCGCCGGTTACAACGGCTACGTTCTCTTGCATAGCGACACCCTAATACCCCCAGGCCGATGCGGTGCAGAGGCTCACCTGACTTGAGCCTGTATGCCGACCTGGCTCAGTTCCTGTCATGAGCAGGTCGGCCGGTGCTACCGAGTGCATCGCGGCGGCGCCGGAATAGCCGACCCGGCCGCATCCGATGAGATCATCCGGCCGTGGCCGGGGAAGCGCAGGGTCTTGTGCTCGAGATGACCGATGCGACCGGCATACTCCTGACACATCGTTACGTACCCCTGCAGTCGCGAATGCTTCGAGAACAAGACCATCGCCCACCCAGTCAATCTCCTCGAAACGGGTCAAGGGGTCGATCGTTGTCACCACACCGTCTTCGATGATCTCGCTTGGTCCGGCGTACTCGTTGATCAAGCCACCTGGGTAGAAAGCCAGCTGGTAGCCAAGGGTGCCAGTCGATCCTTGAGGGAGGACACCAACTCGGATCTGCACGTCGTCGTTTTGGCAGCTGGGGCCCTTCTATGAGCCCAGCAGCCAGAACGTTGGCGAATCCGGGGGCGAGACCGCAGTCGGGCACGATGGCAACGCCGGCACCGGTCGCCTCATAGTGGAGTTCGAGCTGTTGTTTGACAATCGTTGGGTTGCCAAGGAACCTCGAGTTCTGCACCGACTCGTTGCGCCGCTTCGCTGTCGGCATCGGCGATGATGACGTGGTGGCCGCGACGCTGCAGATCTCAGGCAGCCGCTCGTCCAACGACACCGGCCCCCAGAACGAGGGAGTGTTGCCGATTGCTCACGGGTTGATCCTCTTGAATGATTCGGCAGCCGTCAGACCGACGGGTTGTCCCAGCTTCATCGACCACGCCCGCATCTTGGAGACGAAGACCGATCGATTCTCGTCTGTCTGTTCTGCTCCGCCCATCGTGGTGGTTCCCTGCGACGAGTGGCAGAGCAGTGCCTCGATCTTGGCGTCGAAATAGCCCGCGATGTCTTCCCAATGGTCAGGGGTATCGGCCGACCACAACAGAACAGCGGTAGGGCGGTGTTCGGGGAGACCTTGCTCAGGGAAGAACAGATGATCTCGTGCTGATATGACACCGTCCATCACCGCCCACCCTGTTGCCCTGTGGTCGGGATGTAACTGATACCGCTGCCACGGGTCGTGGCTGAGCACGATATCCGGTCGCAGCGTACGGATCTGCCTGCACATTTCCTTGCGCAGATCCATCGTGTATTCGAGTTCGCCGTCGATTCTGTCGAGGTGACGCACCTCGGCAACACCCAACGCCGCTGCTGCACCCTGTTGCTCGGCGGCCCGAGTCGCGACCAGGTCGACGGGGCTCACGCTGGGATCCCAAGTTCCCTTGGATCCGTCAGTGACGATGAGCATGGTCACCTGACATCCTGCTTGCGCCCACTTGGCCAATGTGGCGCCAGCACCGAACTCGATGTCGTCGGGGTGGGCCCCGATGGCGAGCGCTCGCTCCGGGACGGGGAGGGAGTCTGCGGTGCGGTCGATCTCGCCATGGAGATCCTGCTTCTGCTCACTCGTGGTCATGTTGTTGGCTCTCTATTGCTAGCGGACATAAGTACTCAACCAACCACCGCTCTCAAGCACCCGGTCTAGATCGTCGGTTGTGTCGAGATCAAGCGCAAGTTGCGGTTTGGTCAGGACCTGGGCGCTCGGATTCATCGCAAGGTGACGGTGGAAGCTGGCCTTGCCGTATGCGAATCTGAACATGGCTCCGCGACCACCCACAACGTTGGTGCCACCGTCGTAAGACGGAACCAAAACGGTCCCTTGCTCGGCTGCCCTAAAGACCTCGTGCAGCACCGCGGGGGTGACCAGAGGCAGGTCGGCGTGGATGATGGCCCAGGGTCGTTGTCGACATGTCGCTTCGAAGATGGCGGCTTCGGCGGCACCGTCGAGCCCAGCTCGCGGCAAGTCGGGCTCCGCGATTGTGAGATAGCCAAGCCCTTCCGCCCAGCGCTTCACGCCTGGGTCACCGGTCACTATGGCTACCAGGGCGCCGGCGTCGGTTGCGGCCGCTGCAGTTCGTTCCGCGATCGCTTTGCCTATATGTGACCTGGTCGCGGCGTCCAACCGCTCTGACAAACGTTGCTTGGCGACACCGAACGGCTTGATGGGAAGTGCGGCGAGGATCGCCTTGCTCATGACGTTTCCGTGCCCAGGAATTCTTCGAGACTCCGCGGCACCAAGGGGACGTCGATCCATTGGGCGATTTGAATCAGGACGCCGTTGGCCGAGCGAGGGTGGATAAACGCCTCCTGCCAGGCAGAGTCACTCTTGTCGATGCCAACGACCTTCAATCCGAGTCCCTTGGCGGAGGCGATGGCGTCGTCGAGGTCTGTCACCTTCATGGTTACGTGGTGGAGACCCTCACCGTGCTTGTCGATAAAGCGAACCAGGAAATTGCTTGGGCCGGCTGATCTGCTTGGGGTGATCAGCTCCAACTTCCCCGCTTCCGGCAGATCGAACTGGACCCAGTGGAAGCTACCCCGGACGCTCTCGCCTCCCTCACGAAACCTGCCGTTGAGGACCGAGACAAGCGGCAAGGTACCGCGGATGTCTCTGACGGCAACCGCCACATGGTCGAAGCGTTCCACTGTGTCGCCGAGGTCAAAAGATGCATTCATGTTTCGTCGAGCCTAATTGTCAGGCGGGGGCGCTGCGTTCTGTATGGTGCTGCCGTGAGAAAAACCAAGATAATTGCAACACTTGGCCCGGCAGTCGCCAGCCTCGCGAAGATCACAGAGCTTGTCGAGGCCGGTATGGATGTGGCCCGGCTCAACTTCTCGCATGGCGACTACGACAGCCACCATCAGTTCACACAATGGGTGCGAACCGCTGCACACAACCTGGGCAAGCCGGTCGCGGTGCTTCAAGACATCCAGGGCCCGCGGATTCGCGTCGGTACGTTTCCCGACGGATCCGTGACACTCACATCGGGTTTCGAGGTGGTCCTCCGATCGGGGGAAGGCGAAGGGTCGGCCGAAGAGGTCTACATCGAGAATCTCGATGCGGCTCAACTCGCGGTTGACGCTCGCATTCTCATGTCGGACGGTCTGATCATCCTCAGTGTTCGGACATGGGATGGAGAGGTGGCCAGAGCCGAGGTCATTGAGGGGGGTCTCCTCCGGGATCACAAAGGGGTTGCTTTCCCCGGATCGATCATTGACGTTCCCGCTGTGTCCGAGAAGGATGTGGCCGACCTTGCTTTCGGTCGTACCCTCGAAGTTGACTACGTGGCAGCCTCATTTGTCTCGTCTGGTCTCGATGTCAAACGTGTCAAGAATCTGGTGCCTGGGACTCCGGTGATCGCCAAGATCGAGAGCGTCGTTGGCTACGCAAACCTCGACGACATTCTCAAGGAAGCGCACGGGGCGATGGTTGCTCGCGGTGACCTTGGCGTCGAATTGTCGTTTGAGGCTGTGCCTCGTGCCCAGAAGGAAATCCTGCACCTCAGCAACGCCAAGGCGAAGATTTCCATCACAGCAACCGAGATGCTGGAGTCGATGAATCATTCACCGCGGCCCACTCGAGCCGAAGTCAGCGACGTCGCCGCCGCCGTGCTTGATGGCAGCGATGCGGTGATGCTGTCGTCCGAGACTGCGGTTGGGGAATACCCGGTTCGTGCCGTATCCGCGATGAGCCGGATCTGCTGCGAGGCTGAGTCAAGCCCTGAGTACGGCCGTGGACCAGAAATCCTATTCCTGGAGGATCGTGCCCGTTTTGCCTCGGCGACGGCGCAGGCATGCGTTGATGCCGCCGAGAACCTGAACCTGTGCGCCATCGTGGCGTTCACCGAATCGGGTAGCACCGCCCGCCTGATCTCCAAGTACCGCCCCCACACGGATATCTTTGCCTATACCCCCCACGAGGGGACCTATCGAAGAATGGCGCTCTATTCGGGGGTCACACCGCTGCGTTTTGAGGCTGTCGACTCGACCGATCTGATGATTGAGTACGCCGAGGAGAGCTTGCTCGAATTGGGGATGGTCGAAGCCGGTGACGGAGTGGTGATGGCCGCAGGTAGCCCGCCAAATCAAGCGGCGACAACCAACCTGATGAAGCTGCACTCGATCGGCTCCGTCGGCCATCGCTGATCAGGTACGCCACTACAGTTGCGGGCAATAAGGCAAGTCAGGAGAGCCAATGGGCCAGTCAATAACCGTTGCACCAAAGCAGATTGACGGTTTCTATGTGTTCACGACGGATCGCAGCTTGACCGGTCAGGATGGCGCCCGCTTCTCTTCGCCTGAGGAAGCAGAAGGCGACGCCAGCTTCCCCGCTACCCTGGCTACGAGATTGTTCAGCGGCGATACCGCTATTGAGAATGTCTATGTCGCATCAAATGATGTGATCGTGGGACGAATGGGGGAGTGGCATCCGAAGGCAGTTGAGGCCGCCTCCTCCACAATTGTTGAGCTGTTCCGCTTCTACGAGTAGATCAGCCGCCTCCGCCGTCACCGTCACCGTCGTCGCCATCATCGGGTGGTGGTTCCTCGGGTGGAACGTACACCCCAACACTGATGGTTATCGTCGTTCCGACGTCCACCCATTCTCCCGACTCAGGGGTCTGGTCCACGATCAAGCCGCTGTTTGCTTCCTCCGTGATGCCAACGGTCGGCCCTTCAACAAACACCAAGCCAAGGGCTTCGACAGCGGCCCTGGCGCCGTCACTGGTGCCACCGAGCAGCGCCGGTACCTGGACGGGGCAATCCGGCGGGTCACCAGACGGGATGTTGCAAGAATGAACCTCGCGGATCTTGGGAGCCGGCCGGTACACCCATACGTATTCCTCTTCGATGACCGTCCCGTCCGGGTACGTCATTATTCGCTTGACCGTGTTGGAGAATCCACCCCAGCCGCTCTGTGTCACCTTCTCATCTAGAGGCGTGAGATCGGAGTTTGCTACGTATTCCTCTGGTGGGTCGGTGAAGTTGTAGCGGCTCCCCAACTCGCGCTCTGCGACACAGCCGCCATTGTTGCCGTAGAACTGGACTGTGATGTCGGTTGCTGTGTACTGGGTCTTGATGATGACGACCGTGTCCGTGTTGTTTCTGAAGGTCAGATTTGGCACGGGCCACGAGATAGTGGCTTCGTTCACCTCTGGATACCGAGAGAAGTAGTAGCTGTGAGGCTTGTGGTCGACGTCCTCATAGCACCCGAAGAAGCTGGCGTTGTAGAACGTGGTGGCGAATTGACTGACTCCGCCGCCGACATCGTCGACGAGCTTGCCGGCGAGGATCATCGGTGCGGGGACGTAGCCCTTCTCTGTTGTGCGTTGGCCAACGTATTCGTTGAGGGAGAACTCGTGACCAGGCAGAACCATGGCCCCGTCGATGGCGTCTGCTATCAGATGGATGTTGGTGACCCGCGCCTGGCCGGCCGGATGCGAAGTAGTGAAACCAGAAACGAATCCAATGTCGCCCATTGCCTCGGCTGCTGCGGTGGTGAACGCAGGTTCGCTGCCGTAGCCAAACGGAAATTCGCCGGAATTGCTTGGCGACGCTGCGGCATCGGCAAGCGAAGCGGCCACAAGGTCGGCGTCGAGGAGAGTCGCCGGGCGTGACTCTTTGAGGCTGACGCTCGAAGTCTCTTCATTGATGACAAACTCGGCATCACGAGGCGGTTGCTCGATTTCGGGCTTCAGGGGAAGAAGGATTGGTTCGATTTGCTCGGGATCAAACGACAGAACGATCGTGGCCCCTGGGTTGCTCGTAACGTCGGAGACGAGGGCGGCCGCCAACTCTTCTCGGCTGAAGATCACGCTGAACTCGGGATCGTCGGCAGAAAGCGTGGTCGGACTGTCGATGAGCTTCGCCGCATCGAGCGTGGCGGCATCGACGTCAGCGTTAGTAAGTTCTGGCTCAATCTGCACGGTCTCAAGGTTGAGCGTGCGACGCTCCAACGTTTGCAGCCCCGCCAAGATGACTCGTTGAGCATGGGTGCGGTCGATGCCTTCACCGGGACGGGGATAGTCGGGCAGCACTCGCGTGTCTCGAACAACGACTCCGCCTTCGTAGGCCGGAAGGTCGATAGCCTCCGCTTCCCAGTCTCCAAGGATCTCGTCGAGAAGGTCCTCATCGACACTGACGGGGACGACAAGGTCTACCGGGTCACCAAAGCTTCCGATCCATGCGAAGAATCCGGAGAAGAACCCGGTGCCGCGCCTTTGCTCCATAGCCAATGCAAGGATGGCCTCCTCGTCGATATCGAGGTCGACGTCGGCAGGCTTGAGAATGAATGTTTCATCCTTGACCGTGGAGCGTGCTGTTGTCTGCGCCAACTGGGTCTCGTAGTCCAGCAGGACAGCCCGAGCGTCCTCTTCGCCAAGACCACCCAGGTCGATACCTGCCGCAGAGACGTTACGGGCGACCTCTCCATTCGAGCGTGCGCTATCGGCTGCGTAGATCAGCCATGGCAGCAATACGAGCGCGGCGATGCCACCGATCAGGATCCAACGTCGTTGTTTGCTCATGGGTACCCGCAGAAGACAAGAGAAATTCAGGAAGGCCGGATTGTACTGGTTTCCTGCACCAACGGATGGTGGTCTCAGCGGAAATCCAACAGAGACGGAGCGTAGCAGAAGGACGACATACGGTGGCATGACACCGAGATGACGGAGAAAGCAGATTGCGGTCGATACCATCGGTGCGGTGATTGAGTTCCCCCCGGTGCCACCGGGCGAAGTAATAGCGGTTTCCGCCACGCTCTATATGACATACACGCGATGCCCCGACCAGGCGCTGGGACGGCTTCGCGGGCTCTACCCCGAGGAGAGCAAGGCCGCCTTCAAGGGCGGCCTTGCACATCGCGTTTTCGCTCGTCATCTCAGCAGTGGCTCGATAGACGATGTGGACTTTGACCGGGTCTGCAAAGAGGAGATCGGAGCTGGCCTCAATCCAAAGCTGGGAGCACTTGGGCTGCGCCCTTCCCAGCTCGGCGCCATCATCAACGAGGTAGGGGATCTCTACCAGCGATTCAAGGCTCTGTCTGCCGAGGGATTCCGGGTTGCCGAGGTCTTTGTCGAGCTGGAGCCTGCTGCAGGACTCAAGCTGCGCGGGTCGATCGATGCCGTGTTTGATGATCCCGAAGGGGTTCGGCTCGTCGATTGGAAGACCGGCGGGCTCTATGAGACGGAGCAGCAACTCCGTTTCTATGCGATGTTGTGGGCGATGGACACCGGTGAGTTGCCGGCATATGTGGAGGCCGTCTCGATTGGTTCCGGGGAACGGGTTGCCGAAACGCCGACAGTTGCAGCGCTCTCCGCTACTGCCGGCGAGGTGGCCGACCTGGTTGGCGTGCTACGTCGCGCATTCCTGGATGGCCGGCAGCAGATCGAACGGATTGCGGGCCCCTGGTGCCGATTCTGCCCGCAGCTTGACGGCTGCGATGAGGGGTCAGCCGCCGTCAGGGTCGCCGACGCCGGCTGACCCAACTCTTCAGGCGACGCTCTGTGCCCTCGCATCCGGGTTGTGGATAGCGCGAACAACATCTTCGACAAGGTCCAGAAGCTGGCCGCGCAGCGAGTCGAGTTCCTCCCGAACCGTGTCCAGGCCGGACTGGGCATTGCCGAGAACCTTCTTGCTGCGAGAGAAGTGTTGAGCCAGATCGCGGAGGCGAGACAGCCGCTCTAATGCTGCTCCCGTATCTACTTGGTCTTCGCCGGTAGCCGCGGCCCGAGCCGCCGCGGCTATCCAACGCAGCGCGACCCTGGTCAAGGTCCCTTCTCCCGAGTCGACTACGAGCAGGCGGTTTCCGTATATGCCGAAGCTCCCAACCTCGCCTGGGTAGGCTTCGGTTCTGGAGATGCAAAGGGCCCACGAGGCTTCTCTGTTGTCCATTGCTTGATCCAGCTCATGCAGGATTCCAGTGGCTCCGGTGAGGCCCACCCGGTTGGTGTTCTTCACCTCGATCGCCACCCTCGTCCCTTCAGGAAGGACAAGCGCAAAGTCGCCAACCTTTGACTGGGTGCCCAAGCTCCCGCTCAGTTGGCCGGTTCGCTCCACTATGCATCCGCTGTGCGAGCGCGCCTCATTGCGGAGCATCGATTCGATCTCGTCTTCGAAGGCGACACCCTTGGCTGTGCCCCTTTCGGCCTCCGCGCTGCGCTGCTGTTCGCCAACCACAAGATCTCGTATCTCCTGGAACCGTTTTTCAATTGTGTCCACAAGCCGTCCCATGCCATGGTCGGCCTCAGCGGAATCAAAAGCCTCTTCGAGCCGCTGCGAGAGCAACCCTTGCGGCCCCAATAGCTCGCTGATTGACGCCACCAGACGGCTGGTGTGGCTGTCGCTCCGATCGGGGTCGAGCCGCGCCAACGTCGCCTCATGCAGGGCGCCGAGCTCGTTCACCGTGCGGGCGGTGAGCGAAGAACGGATCTCAGGGTCCAGATGGGCGGCCAGCTCGGAGCGTCCCGCCTCGACCGCATCGCCAAGGTGGGCGTCCGCTGCCGCGGCCGCAGACTCGAGGATCCGCCCGACCTCCGCTGTCATGTCATCAACCGTGGCTCTCATGCTCGTTGCCGTGAGACCGTGTACGCCGATGCTGATCGCTCTGGCCAACTCCTCGGCCCGCCGGTCGGGTGAGAAAAGACCAAGGTATCGAGCGACACTGGGATCGGTGATTGACAAGCTGCGAATGACAGTGACGTCGCCTTCGAATCCGACAGTGCCTTCTCGGTCGGAGAATGCAGAGGATGTTGCTGGGGAAGCGGTGTTTACGTTCATGCTCTCAAGCTATTCGACCGGTGTGACAAGAACCGCTCGGGGGCGACGTTGTCGACCGCTGGTCGAGTAATCAGCGATGGGTGCCAGGCAATGGTGCAGGATGTGGTGTAATCCCCCCATGCAGCCAGATGCCGTTGCGATTGGAGCGCTACGCCCGCGACTCGAGAAACTCGCCGAGTTGCTTGACCGCATTGAGTTCACGCTGCCCACTGATGCCAGGGAAGAGGCGGAGCAGGCACGTGGTGCCATTGTCAAAACGGTCACCGAGTACCTGATTCCGCGTCTCGATGAGCCAGAGGCCCCGGTTGTTGCCGCTGTTATTGGTGCGACCGGAACCGGGAAGTCCACAATCGTCAACTCGCTGGCCAACGACCGCATCTCCGATGTTGGCGCACTTCGACCCACAACCCGCAGTCCGGTGTTGTGGGCTCACCGTGACCACGCCGGACGGTATTGGTCGGAGTTCGTAGCCAGGGTGCGGGAGCGGGTTGGTGCAACGGTCGAGGTTGTGATCGGTGACGATGAGCTGACCCAGGAACTGACCGTCATTGATACGTCCCCTGCCGAATACATCGCCCCGTCTGGCCGAAATCCCGCAGAAGATGTCCTGGCACTTGCTGATCTGTGCGTGTTTGTTACGAGCCCCACCCGCTACGCCGACATCTCTGCCTGGCAGTTTCTCCGCGAGATTCGGTGGCGGGGGGTCCCCATGCTTTTTGTGCTGAACCGACTCCCTCCCGACCGTGACGAGGCGGTTGCTCTCCTCAACGACTTTGCCTCCCGCCTTCACAACAACGGGCTGCTGCTCGAGCCGGATGCCGCCATGGTGTTTGGCGTCAACGAGGCCGTCGGAGATCGCTGGCATGGTGGCCTGGAACCCTCTGCAGTAGGTGCGTTGCGCAATGAACTGGGCGCAGTGTCCAACTCTGGGTACCGCGATACCCTTGTTGCGATGACTGCGTACACGACCGGTCGCAACGTGGTCGATCGCAGTCGGATCGTCCTCGACGAGTTCGACAAAGTAGTTGCCATTGCCGCGGAGCTGGAAGTTGTCGTCGACGAGTCATACGACAATCAGGCGACTGAGATCAACGAGTTGCTCGCGAGCGGCGGACTCAGCGATATGGCTAGGCATCGGACATGGTCCGAGGCCGCCGTCGATCTGACCGCAATCGTGACTCGTCGTGCGGGTGTGGCCGCCCAAGAGACAGCTCGGGTTTGGCTTGCCGATCCGGCGGGGTCGGTCTTGCTCGAAGGCAAAGGTGCCTCCCTGTGGAGGCACACAGAGGACACGTCTTGGGATGTGCAGGGACGTCTCGAAGAGTGGGAGGGGACCCTCAGTGAGGTTGCTGTCAAACATGGCCGGTCCGGAACGATGGGCGGGCGAGCGGCAAAAAAGGTGGCTGCCAAGTCATGGAGTCTCGTGGTTGCTCCGGGGGAGAAGGCACCGTGGGGAGTGCGGCGTCGTCTCGGCAAGAGCATGGATGCGTACATCAGCGACGCTCAAGACAGCCTGGGCCGTGTAGTTCGAGATGCTCTCGAGGTGGACGCCAGCCGCTTCCGGAAGCACCTCGGGATGGAGATCGACGTCGCAAAGCAAATCGACCGCAACGTGGTCGCCATCTCGGCATTGCTCCATGGTGAAGTGCCGCCGCTGGAGAGCGTCCCTGACCCGGCCACTGTGGAAGAGACCGTGGACTCAATCGGCGAGGATCTCGAGAGCATCGAAAGCGATGAAACAGCGGAAGAACCCGGCAGTCTCGAGGACGGTGACGACCTCGCAGATGTTGCCAATACCGATGCAGAGCACACCGGTGAAGACCCCCAGATAAAGATCGAACCGATCGAGGAGGAGGACACCGATGCGTGACGTTCCCGAACTCCTCGATGCGATCGATCTCGTGCTGGCGCGCGCCTTCGGCATCGTTCCCCCAGATGTGCTGGAGGAAGCCGAGCAGTACGCAAGTGATATCAGAGAGCGCCGTGGCTTTCTAGGCGAGACCCTCGTGCTGGCGGTGGCCGGAGGGACCGGCACCGGGAAATCGAGCCTCGTCAACGCTCTGGCCGGTGAGATCATCACATCGGTAAGCGTCCTGCGGCCCCATACCGATGAACCGTTTGCGGTGATCCCCGAGAATCCAGAGCCGGCGGTGACGGTGTTGTTGGACACCCTTGGCATTCTGTACCGCCATGAGCACGCCGCGTTCACAAAGACCGCCATCATCGATCTGCCTGATGTCGACTCGATCGCTGATTGGCATCGCGAGCGAGTAGAAGACCTCATCCCGCGCGTTGATGGTGTGATTTGGCTCTTCGATCCCGACAAATACCGCGACCCAATCGTGCATGACGAGTTCCTGGCCCAGCTAGCCCAGCATCAGAGCCAGTTCATCTTTGCGCTCAACAAAATCGATCGGTTGCACCCCGATGATGTGCAAACGGTTCGCGAGGACCTTTTTGAGACTCTTGCCGCCGACGGCTACCCCCGGCCGGCGCTATTCGCGCTTGCCGCCGATCCGCCCAGTGCATCGCCGCGTGGAATCGAGCTCTTCCGCGAGCACGTCACCGAGCGGATCGACACCAAGACCGTCATGTTGCGCAAGGTCATTCGTGACGCTGCAGGCATCGTCAGGACGATTGGCGAAGCTGCCGGCGTATGGGAGGGTGTGTCGGTCGATTTCGACAAGTCGTGGGCTCGAGTGCGCACCGAGGTGCTGGCAGGTGTCGGCTCTGGGTCTAGCCAGGCCGATCGGGAGGATGCGTTGTGTCGGCTCGAAGACCTCACCGCCTTGATTGCGGTCAAGTCCGGCCCCCTGCTGGGTGAAGAGGTGCGAGATGTTGCCGATCGGTCAGCAATTGAATCAATTGTCGATCAGCTTGCCGAAGCAGGACCAGCCGAGCCGGCTCCCAACCCTGGCCTGTGGGACAAGCTAACGGGTGCAGAGGACGACGAGGTGGTAGCGAGCCCTCGTGCCGACCTGCTTGACAGCCGTCTGGGCGATCCGCTGCGCGCAATACTCTGGAAGAGGGCGCTGCTTGCGGCCACGGTGACACACGCCGCAATCGGCGCCATCGAACTCGAGGACAGGATCAAGGTTGCTGAACCTAACCCCGGTTAGGAACAAGGACCGACAGCGCGTCATAGGCCGGGGTGATCTCAACAGACTCCGCGGTCCCCAGCAGTTCACCATCTGCTTGGAACGGAACCCCCGGCTCGGCGTGGACTATGAGCTTCTCCACATCGTGAAAGACATGAGTTCCTCCGTGTTCCAACGATCGATGGAACATTCCGCGGGCGGCCATTGCCACCGTGTTGCCGGCGGCGACACGCTCGATCGCCACGGCCGTCAGACCATCGCCCGGATCGGGAGTGAGGCGAAGCGGAACCCGTCCCCAGTATGTGTATAGGTCGTGGACCTGAACCAGCACAGTGGCGGCATGAACGCGTTCGCCGCCACACTCAACGAGCATGTCGGGATGCTTCGATCGGTACTTGCCCAGGACCTGTTTGGTGGCAATGGCGACGAAGTTGAGAGAAGAGAAGTGGTACTTGGCTGCAGGGCGTCGATCCGACACAGCGACCACGTCGGCATCTAGGCCCAAGCCAAGCGAAAAGACGGCGTACTCGGAGCGGGCAGCGAGTGGGCTCTCGGTAGCGATGTGCGCGAGGCTCATCAATTCCTGGCGTCCGTTCACGATCCGTTCGGCGGCCTTCTGCGGTTTCATGGGGACATCGAGGATCCGGGCAACCACGTTCGTTGTCCCCGTTGGGATCACTCCAAGTGCCGTACCGGTGAAGGCAAGGCCGTTCGCAACGTGGTGAACGATGCCGTCACCACCCATCGCCGCCACGACCGAATAGCCGGTGGCCGCCGCATCGGCAGCGGCCTGTCTGGATTCGGCTGGGCCATTTGGCCACGACGTTGTGACCTCGAATACATCGCCGAGAGTCTCCTCGACGGTACGCAAAGCTGCACCGGTGAACCCGGATGCCGTGGGATTGGCAATTAGAAGTAGTCGTCGCATGTGCATTGAAGGGTAGAGGTACGCTGGGAGCTATGAGATATGTTGACCGCACCGAAGCCGGTTATCGCATCGCCGCCGACGTTGCCGCCGTTCTCCCGCAACCCAAAGGAGATGTCCAGGAGCCCATCTTCCTCGGAATCCCACGCGGCGGGGTAATAGTGGCAGCAGCTCTTGCCGCCGCACTCTCCGCTGAGCTAGAGGTGGCGCTTGCTCGCAAAATCGGCGCCCCGCACAACCCGGAACTGGCAATCGGTGCCGTTGGCGAGACCGGAGATGCCATCTTCGACACGGCGTTGGTGGAGCGTCTCGGTGTGGCTGGCGACTATCTGGAGAGAGCGACGGATCGGGAACGGTTTGAATTGCAGCGACGCCTGGTGCGATACCGCGGAGATCGGCCTCCCCCCGATATCGGGGGACGAGTGGTTGCCGTTGTCGACGATGGAATCGCGACGGGTGCAACGCTGCGGGCGACTCTCGGGAGCATCCGTGCGCAGCGACCAAAGTGGTTGGGGTGCGTCGTTCCCGTTGGCCCTGCAGATTCGGTACGGCGAATCGCCGACGAGGTTGATGCGATGGTGTGCCCGCTGCAGCCGAAGTGGTTTTGGGCGGTCGGGGAGTGGTACGAATCGTTTTCCCAGACCACGGACGAGGAAGTAGTCACAGTCCTGACCGAGGCTTGGAGTCGGTGGTAGGGAGCGCTAGGAAGCGATCATCTTTGCGACACGATCGCGCAAATCGGTGGGTCGGAACGGCTTTGTCATGAAGTCATCCGCTCCTCCCTCTTGCGCCTGAACCGCAACCTCGGGTTGGGCGTGAGCGGTCAGGATCAGGACCTTGGTCTCCCGGGTCGCATCGTCTGCGCGCAGTCGACGCAGTACTTCCCAACCGTCCATGCCGGGCAAACCGATGTCTAGGACGACGGCGGCCGGTTGGGTCTTCCGGGCTGCCTCCAATCCAGCAACTCCATCGGCGGCACCCATGATGTCCAGGCTCAACTCCCGCAGACAAACCTCGATGAGGCGGCGCACGCTTGCAGAGTCTTCGACGATGAGAATTGATTCTGTCACCTAATCACTATCGGCGGTTTGCCGTCTCACTGCAGGACTTTTCTGCACGAGGGGTCGAAGAACCGGCGGTGTCTCCTACGACGGTGATTGCCGTAGTTGAGGGCTCGGAATGGCAGAGCGCCGACCTTCGGCGTAGCCTTCAACCGAGACCCGGCGAGCAAAGGATGAACGTGATGGAGCCCTTCCGGAACGAGCCATATTCCGACTTCTCGGATGAGGGACCAAAAGCGGAGTATCTCGAAGCGATCGACACTGTGAAGTCGAAGCTGGGCGGGCACATCCCGGTAATCATTGATGGCAAGCCGGTTGCAACCGACCAGCGGATCGTCAGCATCGATCCGGCAAATCCCGACACCGTGGTTGGCACTACGGGCTCTGCAACACTCGCTGAGGCCCAGCTGGCAATCACTGCTGCCAAGCAAGCGTACGTCGATTGGTCCCGTCGCTCTGCACAAGAGCGTGCTGAGTTCGTTCATCGCATTGGCGATCTCATCGCTGAGCGCAAGTTTGAGATATCGGCGTGGATGACACTCGAAGCAGGCAAGAACTGGGCAGAATCGGAAGCCGATGTCGCAGAAGCCATCGATTTCTGCCGCTACTACGCCCATCAGGCTCTGCGACTCGACGAACCAGTCTCAGTGGTCGGCTACCCGGGCGAATCGAATGAATCATTCCTGATCCCGATGGGGGTTGGTGCGGTGATCCCGCCGTGGAACTTCCCGCTTGCCATCCTGGTCGGCATGGCTGTTGGTCCGGTGGCTGCAGGCAACACAGTTGTACTCAAACCCGCATCGAACACCCCGGTGCTTGGCGCTCACTTCATGGACATCGTTGCTGAGTCTGGTCTGCCTGACGGCGTCATCAACTTCCTTCCCGGGCCGGGATCCCAGATTGGCGACTTCCTGGTCGATCATCCCGACACCAGATTTGTCAACTTCACCGGATCCAAGGAGGTCGGACTACGGATCGCACAACGGGCTGCTGTTGTGCACCCCGGTCAGAAGTGGATGAAGCGGGCCTATATGGAGATGGGAGGCAAGGACGGTCTGGTCGTTGATGAGACCGCCGACCTCGAGTTGGCAGCTGACGCTGCGATACGCAGCGCCTACGGCTACCAGGGTCAGAAGTGTTCGGCGTGTTCCCGGCTCATCGCGGTCGGCTCTATCCATGACGAGCTCCTCGATCGGATTGTCGCCAAGACCGCCGCACTGGAGATCGGTCCCGGTGTCGAGAACAAGGCGGTCGGCCCTGTGATTTCAGAAGCCCAGCATCGTGCGATATTGGGTGAGATAGCCAGGGGACAGAATGAGGCCAGCCTGGTGCTCGGTGGCGAACCCATCGACCGTGATGGTGGCTACTACATCGCACCCACAATCTTTGCCGGTGTCGAGCCCCAATACCGGTTGGCACAGCATGAGATCTTTGGTCCGGTGCTTTCGGTGCTTCGTGCTGCCGACTTCGACGATGCACTCCGTGTCGCCAACGGTACCGAATACGGTCTCACCGGTGGCTTGTGTTCGTCGGATCCTGACCGCATCGAGCGGGCCAAGCGGGAAATGCATGTCGGCAACCTCTACATCAATCGGAAGATCACCGGTGCCCTCGTCGGGGTTCAGCCCTTCGGCGGCTTCAACATGTCGGGCTCGAATTCCAAAGCAGGGGGACCCGACTACTTGCGGCTTTTCATGGAGATGAAGTCAGTCACGCAGCATCTGCCATAGGCCGCACCCGGCTAGGCCGTACAACTAACACCCTGATGGAAATACCCTACGTATCGGCAAGGAGGTGCGAGACTGCCTCAACCGCCTTCCCCGGGTAACAACATGGACATAAAGAATCTTGGCCGCGGCCGGCCGATCCTGATTGCATTTGCGGTCACCGCGGTTATCGCACTCTTTGCGATAACCGCTTCGATGATGGGGGTGCGTACCGCCCAAGCTGCGTACAGTGGCCCAACATCCGCACAGAGTGTCGCCAGGGATGAAGTCAATCCGGTGAACGCCGAGCCGACTGTTGGCGTCGCCTTCGTTCCGGAGGGGGGTGTTGATCTATTCCGGGGCCCGGATCGGGACCCCTACTTCAGGATTCACGAAGGATTGGCCCTTCCTTATCTGCACCGCTACGACAACTGGCTGCTCGTCACAACTACCTGCAATGACACAGCCTGGATCAACGTCGAGGACGTAGGGGTGCAGGACCAGGCGACTGCCCAATCGACGGGAACCGGTTTTGAGGTTTCATCGGCAACGATTGTGCTCGATCCTGGGCACGGCGACCGCGACTGGGGCGGCGTCGGACCATCGGGCCTCAGCGAGAAATCGGTGAATCTCGACATCGCGGATCGGGTGCGAACTCTCATGGAGTCATCGCAGGACGTGGACTGGGATACCGGAACGATTTCGTCAGGGACCGCCGTCTCCGCCTTTGGCAGCGTCGTGCTCACCCGTGATGTCATCGGTCCCAATGGTGGCGACTTCGAGGCAGGGCTGGGCTATCGAGCCACCCTGGGAACTGCAGCCGGAGCCGATGTCTTCGTCTCAATCCACAACAACACGGTGCCGCGCATCGACAGCGACATCCCCGGCTCCGAGGTTTACTACTCAGCTGGAGTCGATGACTCGGATCGGCTGGCAGGGCTGATCTATGAGGAACTCTTGCGGAGCTTTGCGGCCTTCGATGCCGATTGGACCGGCGGGGAACTGCTGGGAGCGAGGGCCCGGCTCGACCCGGACACGGGCGAGGATTATTACGGGTTGCTCCGCCGGGCGACGATGCCTGCAGTCATCGTGGAAGGCGTGTACATCTCGGAACCGGACGAAGAGGCCCTTCTCGACGATCCCAACTTCCGGCAGGCCTATGCCGAGGCGGTGTATCGAGGGACTGTCCGCTTCCTCTCTACTGCCGACAGTGGGGCATCGGTCAATGATCCCGAGTACTTCCACTACGACTCCGGCACGGTATCCGGAAACGGGTGTCAACTCCCCGCCCAGCCTGAGTAGCCTGGCGTGATACTGAAGTCCCTCTTGCTCGTCGTCTTCGTTCTGATGGCGGCATCGTGCACCGCCGCCGCCTCTTCCGACACCACTACGTCGGCGTCCCCCTCGACAACGGCTGTAGCCCTGACCTCGCTCCCACCGGCGACCACAACGTCGACTACGACTTCGACAACAACAACCACGACCGTACCCATACCGCTCGAATTGGCCGCTGACCCGAGTCCTCCAGACGCGGCTCCCGAACCTCGGCTCGTGGAGGGATTCTCTGGCGTCGGGGCCGTGACGATGGCGCGGGGCGGGGCGGCGCTGTACGAGACACCCGAGGCCGAAGAGCCGTTCGTGGTCGCTCGGGAGGGCCTGGTGTTTGCAGCTCGCAGCCAGCACGACGAGTGGATTGAGGTGTTCACCTCGTGCGATGCACCCGCATGGGTGCACGAGTCCAATGTGTTTGCGGAGCCACCGGCACCCGATGCAACGATCGGTCCCGGGTTCGACTTTGCCAAAGCGGTCATCGTTCTCGACCCCGGTCACGGCGGCCCGTGGAACACGGGAGCGGTGAGCCCAGGCGGTCTCGTGGAGAAAGAGATAAACCTCGATATCGCCAGACGCGTTGACGATCTGCTGGCCGAACCGCACACCGTCGACTGGGAGAGTGGACAGATATTCGTTGGCAGGGAAATTCCTGAGGCGGGATGGGTGATGATGACGCGAGCCGGAGACTCTGAGTCTGCCGACTATGAAGCAGGTCTGACCTTCAGGTCCGACCTCGCCAACAGCATCGGTGCCCACGCCATGGTTGCGATTCACAACAACGCGGGTTGGGAGGTCAGCCTTGATATCCCCGGAACGGATGTGTACTACCAGTCACAGGTTCCCGAGTCGCGACGATTTGCCAAGATCATGGTTGCCGAGCTGCGGCGTAGTTTTCGTGGCTTTGAAGCAGACTGGGTAGGAGCGGTGGAGACTGGGGCGAAGTCGCGGCTGAGTGCCGAAGATGACAATCCGCAGTACTACGGGATTCTGCGCCGGTCCGAGATGCCGACGGTCATCACAGAAGGTGCGTACATCTCGAACCCGTCCGAGGCAGATCTGCTGGCGACGCCCGAGTTCCGTCAGGCGTACGCAGACGCTGTCTATCGGGCTCTGGTGCTATTCCTGACCACGGACGACACCGGCGCTGCCCCCGATAGCGATCCGGTCATTTGGCAGGGAGTCGCCGGCAGCGGCGATGCCCGCCCCGAATGCGTTATTCCCAGCCAGGGTTAGTCCCTGAAGATCCAGCCACGTTCTTCGGCAAGCTCGCGGGCTTCGTCGTCGGTCATCCGGACCAAAGCACCGTAGCGGAGCCCGCGCCGCTTGATCATGGTGATGAACGACTCGACCATCGCCGGGTCAAATTGCGCACCGGCACCGGATCGAAGCTCGCGGAATGCCTCTTCTTGGGTGAGCGCCATTCGGTATGGGCGGTTGCTCGTCATTGCATCAAAAGCGTCGGCAATGGCCAGCACCCGTGATTCCTCGGCAGGTACTTCACCATGGTCGGAGTGAGACCCGTGGTACCCCCCACCGTCATAGTGAGCATGGTGATCCGATGCGATTTCAACCAGCGGGTTTAGCCAGTCGACATCATTGAGTAGATCGTCGATGTGGTGGACATGGCCACGCATGGTTGCTGTCTCATGGGAGGTGAGACGACCGCGCTTTTTGAGCAGTTCGCGGGGCACCGCCAATTTGCCCAAGTCGTGGATCAGAGCTGAATGGCGGATCCGTTCTTGCATATCACCGCTGAGACGGAGTTCCTGGGCGAGCTGCACGGCAAACTGGGCGACTCTCTCGGTATGGCCACGGGTATAGAGATCCTTGGCCTCGAGGGTCTTGACCAAGGTGGCCAGCATCCCTTCGCGGGCGACCCGGAGCTTGGCCAACGACGCAAAGAACAGGCGGCTCATCATGAGCATTCCGATTACGAGCAGCAGCATGGCGTTGTACGGTTCCCGACCTACTGCGTAGTGGACGTATGCGTAGCCCAACAGACCACCCATCGCACCGAGACCGACAAAGCTGGTGAGGATCTGGCTGAGGTTCGACCAGGGCCCTGCCGCCTTTGAGCCAAAGACCTGGCGGACAACGACACGGGTCATGATCAGGCTTGTGAAGTCTCCCGCAGCTGCTGCGATCGCTCCGACAGCGACAACCTGGGCAAGGCTTGCATCAACGGTGTTGGCAGGAAGAAGGAAATAGAGGATCCCGGCCGTCAGGGCCGCCGCGGTGGTGACAATGCCAAGGTTGACCGCCGGTTGGAAGATTCGTTTCTGGGCGAAGTCGAGCGGCTGGACGAGGCCAAGAGCGGCCATGATGATGATGCCTCCGATGACCTGCTCCTTGCCGAGCACAATCCCGGCCGTCACCGTGACCGCGATCACGGGAGAGGCGACCATTCGGTCGTTGACTTCTACAGCCGAGATCTCAAGAGCGAGGAACGTTGCGGCGAACGCCAGCCACAATCCGATTTGGTCGGGGAGACCCTGGAACGTGTAAGCGGCCGCAATGATGCCAGCTCCCCAGATAGCCAGAAAGGCGCCATAAAGGCGCTTTCGTGTTCGCTGTATGGGGTATGGAGTTTCGTAGTGAGCCATAGACCTGATCGGTGCCGACTGTTAACGGAGGGGGGAAGTAAATGTGGAGGGGCCGGGTCGAGAGAATGGGACTAGCCAACTCTGACGCCGGCTGCGCTGCTCACGAGAGCAGCTGCGAGGGTTCCAAGTGCCAATACGATCCGTGTCATCTTGATACGCATGGGATCACTTCCGATTCAATGTTCTCCACGATCGACATAGTCGAGGGGGGTATTGCGCTTCGCTCGGAATGGATCACCCGGCCCGGACCGCTCCACAAACTTGTGTTGTCTAGGTGCCGATCTGTTACCCCACACCTACCGACTCTCAGGTCGCCAGGTCCGCCTTAGACCACAATTTGTTGCCCTGACAATACGGGGGTACCGGTGACTAATGCAAGAATGCTTCTCGCGTTCATCCAAGTTCTGGCTGTAGTCGTGGTCTCAGCTCGGAAGAAATCGCACCAGATCGCGGTAGCGATTTCTTGGTGGCCTGCACAAGAGTGGTCTAGAAGTCGCCGGGATACGTTTTCCAGGAGACCACAACACCGCTCGAGAGTTGCAGGATGGCGGTATCGCCACCGTTCGACCACACCGGGTCGTCGGCGCACCAATACAGATCGGTCGCAGAGTCGCGGCCACACCCGGATCGCACCAGGACCTCATCATTGTTGTCGAGGATGAACCCGTCGGGGAACCGGAATCGGTGTTGCGTTGACTCGTCGCGCAGAATCCAAGCTGACATATCGATTGGGTCGGACCCTTCGTTTGCGATCGCAATCCACTCGCCATTCGGGTCATCAGCGTCACGGCCCCTTGGGTCGTACACGTAGTCGACGATCGCAACACCTGGTGGAGCGGGCTCAGCGCCACAAACATCTGGTGCCCACATGCCCAATCGGGCCGCCGCCGCCGATGCGGTCATGGCCACGAATTCTTTGTCCATGCCGTGATCGCTCTGCAGGGCGATAGCGTCACCGTTGGCGATTAAGGCCAGGTTGACGTTGAGGCCATCGATGTACAGGTAGCGGAGCAGCCGGTTGTACTGATCGGAATCCTCCGACCCTGCCACCAAGGTCACGGTGGTTGAGTCCACAAGCTGTTCGAGCGTGTCACGGGCCGCGTCTCCGTGGCACTCAGAGCCCTCGGGTGCATTGATACCAAGCAACCGCACCTCGACCTCAGAACCATCGTCAAGTTCAGCGATGAGGGAATCACCATCAAACACACGGACCACGACGGCTTCGTCAGCCGGTGGGGAGACGCCGACGGTTGCTTCAGCCCCGGGGACTGTGGGTCCTGCGGTGGATGCTGGAGCATAATCCGGGGCTGGCGGAAAACCCGGCGACGGCGAGCACGAGGCGAGTGCAAGTGCCAACACGAGATATCGGGAGGTTCGCATGAGACGCCAGCGTAGACCGATACGGCGCCGGCGTCGCGACCGGTTACTGCTCTACCGGCAGACCCGCCGAGTACCAAGCCTGGATACCACCGTCGAGTTCGTATACCTCTGCGAAGCCGATCGAATCCATGACGGGAAGAGCATTGGAGGACCGGTTGCCGGAGTTGCAGTACATGACGTAGGGCACCTCGAGATCGAGCTGGCGAAGCTGTGCTTCGAAGTCATCGGCGTAGTAATCGACGTTGATTGCGCCGGCAAGATGGCCGCCTGCAAATTCTTCTGGCGTGCGGATGTCGAGCACCAACATGTCGGCTGGGGGAGCTGCCACCAACTCCTGCACATCGTCAACGGAGGTCAGCTCCAGTTTCGAGTCGGTTGCTGCGGAACCGCCACACGCCCCGAGAATCAGAGCGGCGGTGAGGAGAAGGCTGGTGAACAATCGGATCATGCGAGTCCTATCGAGGTCAGGCCGCCAAACATGTTGGCAGCGTTCTTGAACCCATGTCGCTGTAGAAACTGAGCAGCGAGCAGGCTCCGGTTGCCGGCGCGACACACCACCAAGATGGGGGTGTCTGGGTTGAGCTCGCCGAGACTACCGGGGAGAAACGAGAGCGAGATCTTGGTGCTGTCAGGGAGGGTTCCCCTGGCCCATTCAATGGGTTCCCTCACGTCGAGCACCACACCATTGTGCTCGGCGATCCACGACTGCCATTCGACAGCAGGGACCTGCTCGATATTAAAAAGCGGACTGGGGGGCACTGTGCTCCTTGGATCTTCGAGCCGGGAACCTAGCATGAGCCCTCTGGTATGCGAAGAGAGATCGGGAGTCGCCATGGCAAAGCAGTACCACCTCCACACCGATTCAGGAGATGTCGCTCCCTATGTGCTGTTGCCGGGTGATCCCGGTCGCGTTGAGACGATTGCCTCGTTCTGGGACGAAGCCCACCATGTAGCCACCAACCGCGAATATGTCACGTACACCGGTATCTACAAAGGAGCCCCGATTAGCTGCACATCGACGGGCATCGGTGCACCTTCGACGTCGATCGCAATGGAGGAACTGGCGCGCTGCGGTGCGACGACGTTCTTTCGTGTCGGAACCTGCGGGACCTTCCTTGACGGGGTCGCCAACGGTGACATGGCGATCTTTGATTCAGCGGTGCGGCTCGACGGTGCTTCCCATGGTTATGCACCACCCGAGTATCCGGCCGTCGCCAGTCACGAGGTTGTGGCGGCTTCGGTTGCGGCTGCCGAGGCGCTTGGGCTCACCTATCACGTTGGGACCACTCGTTCCGCCGACACGTTCTATGCCAGGCACCCCCGCCCCGGGTCCTCGTACGGTGACTTCTGGCAAGGTTGGTGGCGCGATCACTTCGAGGATCTGAAGCGCCTCAACGTTTTGGGGGCGGAGATGGAAGCCAGCCTGATCTTCGTGTTGGCCAGGATATGGGGACTCCGCGCCGGCGGCGTAGCGGTAGTCCTCGACAATGTGCTCGAGGTCACCGCCGACGATGGGGAGTTTTATCCTGAGGAGCAGATCGAACACGGTGCCGACCACATCGAGCGTCTTGCCCATCTCGGCTGTGAGACGGTTCTTGCTCTCTTCGAGGCCGACAGGAAACGGGTCGTCTCGTAGCGAGACGACCCGTTCTCGGTTCGGGCTAGAACTGCTCCGACTCGGTGGAGCCTTCGAGAGCCAGTGTCGATGCCGTGCCGCCGCTGATCGTGGTGGAGACCGTATCGAAGTAACCGGCGCCGACTTCGCGCTGATGGCGAGTCGCTGTGTACCCCTGGTCCTCCATTGTGAACTCCTCTTCCTGGAGCTTGACGTATGCCGTCATTCCCTCGGAGGCGTAGCCGCGGGCCAGATCGAACATTGTGGCATTGAGCGCATGGAAGCCTGCCAGCGTTATGAACTGGAACCGGTAGCCCATTGCCCCTAGTTCCTTCTGGAATGAGGCGATCTGAGCGTCGTCGAGATGGGCCTTCCAGTTGAACGACGGTGAGCAGTTGTAGGCCAGCATTTGGTCCGGGTATTCCTTCTTGATGGCTTCAGCGAATTGCGCCGCCTCCTCGAGATTGGGAAGAGCGGTCTCGCACCACAACAGATCGGCGTAGGGGGCGTACGCCAACCCGCGGGAGATGGCAGCCTCCATGCCGTTGCGGACCGTGAAGAACCCCTCTGCCGTTCGCTCGCCGGTCACGAACTGACGGTCGCGCTCGTCGACGTCATTGGTGAGAAGAGTTGCTGCAAGCGAATCGGTGCGGGCGAGGATGACCGTCGGAACGTTCATCACATCGGCGGCAAGGCGGGCCGAGGTGAGGGTGCGGATGTTCTGTGACGTTGGTATCAAGACCTTTCCGCCCATGTGGCCGCACTTCTTTTCTGCCGCCAGCTGGTCCTCATAATGGATACCGGCCGCTCCTGCCGCTATGAAGTTCTTTGCAAGCTCAAACGCATTGAGCGTGCCACCGAAGCCGGCCTCGGCATCTGCGACGATCGGCAGCATGTAGTCGTGATTGCGGTTTCCCTCCGACCATTCCACCTCGTCCATCCTGAGAAAGGCGTTGTTGATGCGACGCACCAACGCCGGCGCAGAGTTGACCGGATACAGCGACTGGTCGGGATAGATTTGCTCGGCGAGATTGGCATCGCCTGCGACCTGCCAACCCGATAGATAGATGGCTTTGAGACCTGCCTTGGCCATCTGCACGGCTTGCATCCCTGAGATTGCACCAAGCGAATTGATGTAGTCCTCGGTGCCGAGGAGATCCCAGAGCCGTTCGGATCCGCGGCGAGCGATTGTCTGCTCAACGGTGAACGAGCCCTGCAGGCGCACTACTTCCTCTGCGGTGTAGTCGCGTTTGGCGTTCTTCCAACGCGGGTTGTTGTCCCAATCCTCTTGGATGGCTGCGGTTCTTTGCTCAAAAGTGGTCACTGTCTTCTCCTCCGATTGCTGGCTAACCGAGTAGTTCGTAGGCGGGCAGGGTCAGGAACTCCGGGAATTCGTCGCTCACGGCGACCTCCTCGAGGAGTTTGCGGGCTTCCTCGAATCTCCCGTTTGCGTAGTTGTCATCGCCGAATTCTCGTTTCATACGATCGAGCTCTTCGTCGGCAATCTGGTGGATGGTTGCGGCGGTGATTGGCGTTCCCTCGACTGTGGTGACATCGTTGTGCAGCCATTGCCAGAGCTGTGATCGCGAGATCTCTGCTGTTGCAGCGTCTTCCATCAGGTTGTAGATGCCTGCCGCACCGTTGCCACGCAGCCACGACGCCAGATATTGGATGGCCACATCGACGTTCATGCGAACACCGCCATCGGTGATGGTCGATCCCGGGACGCTTACATCGAGAAGAGCATCGGCATCTTCCACGACGTCGTCACATTGCCGTTCGATCTGATTGGGATTGTCGCCGAGCACTTCGTCGAAGACCTCGGTGGCGAGTGCCACGAGGTCCGGGTGGGCAACCCAGGTTCCATCGTGACCGTTTCTCGATTCGAGTTCCTTGTCCTCGCGGACCTTGGCGAACGCCTTCTTGTTGATCTCCTCGTCGCGGCGACTTGGGATGAATGCCGCCATGCCTCCCATTGCATGGGCCCCGCGCTTGTGACAAGTCTTGATGAGCAGTTCGGTGTACGTCTTCATGAAGGGCACCTTCATCGTGACTTGAGCACGATCGGGGAGGAGCATTTCCGGACGATTTCGGAACTTCTTGATCAGCGAGAACTGGTAGTCCCACCTGCCCGCATTGAGACCTGCAGAGTGGTCGCGCAACTCGTAGAGGATCTCCTCCATCTCGAATGCCGCCAGGATCGTTTCGATGAGGACGGTCGCCCTGATAGTTCCGACGGGGATACCGAGCAGCTCTTGGGCAGCGACGAACACGTCGTTCCACAGACGAGCCTCGAGATGGCTCTCCAGCTTGGGCAGATAGAAGTAGGGGCCGCTTCCCCGCTGGATCAACTCGGCGGCATTGTGGAAGAAATACAGCCCGAAATCGAGAAGGCTCCCCGAGATTGCTTGGCCGTCGACAAGGACATGTCGCTCGACAAGATGCCAGCCGCGCGGCCGCACCATCAACGTGGCGACTTCATCGTTCAGTCGGTATTGCCGGCCGTCCGGTGCGTCGAATTCGATGGTGCCGCGCACTGCATCCTTGAGATTGGACTGGCCGGTCATCATGTTCTCCCAGGTGGGGGAGGCGCTGTCCTCGAAGTCTGCCATGAAGACCCGGGCACCAGAGTTCAGTGCGTTGATCATCATCTTGCGTTCAACGGGACCCGTGATTTCGACCCGTCGATCGAGTAAATCGGCGGTCGGCGCGGCTACCTGCCAATCGCCGGAACGAGCTTCGCTGGCCCCAGATAGGAACTCGGGGCGAATGCCGCTATCGAAGCGCTTCTGCAACTCACGGCGGGCGGCGAGGAGATCGAGGCGCCGCTGGTCAAAGCGACGGTGGATATCGGCAACGAATGAGAGCGCATCTTCGGTCAAGATCTCGTCGTAGCGCGGTGATCCAAGAATCTCAATGGCCATGATCGGGTTCTCCTCGTTTGGTACCCCGATTCCAACATCAAACGAGCGGTTTGCAAAACCCTGTTGGGCGCAAGATCTACACTTATTATCGTTTCGTGTACAAATCGTGAGGATTCACAATGAAAGATTCTATCGATCCCCTGGTTCTTGGTCATCGGGTGCGTTACTTCCGTCGGCGGGCGGGGATGACGCTTGATCAACTCGGTGAGTTGGTGGGCAAGCCGGCTCCATATCTGTCGATGTTGGAGAACGGCAAGAGGGAACCACGGCTTGGTCTGATCAACGCCTTGGCCGAGGCTCTCGATGTCGGCGCCGCCGAGCTGCTGCTGCCCGATCCGCCAACCCGTCGCTCTCGTCTAGAAATCGGCGTTGCTCGTGCCCAGCAAGACCCGATCTACCGTGATCTCGAGCTTCCGCTTCTCAAGCCCCATGCCAAGCTGCCCGATACCGCGCTCGAGCACATACTCGGCCTGTTTGGTGAACTCAAAGGCAGGGCGCAGGCCACCATGGCCACTCGTGAGGAGGCCCGTATCGCCAACTCCGATCTGCGTGCGGAGATGAGGCGAAGAGGCAACTACTTCGAGGAGATCGAAGAGATCGCTGCCGAAGCCGTGGCGGGGGCTGGCTACACCGGCGGTGGGTTCACCGAGGGGACGGTTCAGGCCATGGCCGCCCAGTTCGGGTTCACTGTTCATCGGTCCAGGGAGATCCCATCCGCGGTGCGGTCCCTCACCGACTTGCGCAACCGCAGGATCTACATCCCGCAACGTGACTCCATTTCGGTGCGGGCCAGTCGATCCGTTGTGCTGCAAACCCTCGGTCACTTTGCGCTCGATCATCCCGAGCCACAGCACTTCGCAGATTTTCTCAGGCAGCGGGTCGAAGCCAACTACTTTGCGGGTGCCGCGCTCATGCCGGAGGTGACGTTGGCGCCATTCCTGCAACGAGCGAAATCCGAGCGCGATATCGCGGTGGAGGACATTCGTGATGCGTTCTATGTGTCGTACGAAATGGCCGCACATCGCTTCACCAACATGGCAACGAGACATTTGGACATACCTGTGCACTTCGTTCGGTCCGATGAGCTGGGGATCATCTGGAAGGCCTACGAGAACAACGATGTTCCCTTCCCGCACAACTCGGTCGGCGCCATCGAAGGGCAGCGTCTCTGCCGTGAGTGGGGCACCCGACAAGCCTTCCGTTCCGACGATCGCTACTCGATACGTCACCAGTACACCGACACGGTTGCGGGTACGTTCTGGTGCAGCACTCGGGTCGAAGACACAAGACATCCCCCGCATGCGATCACGGTGGGTGTTGGATTTAGCGATGCCCAGTACTTCAGGGGCAGAGAAACCGACCACCGGTCGATCTCGCAATGCCCCGACGGTGTCTGCTGTCGGCAGCCAACCGAGGAGCTTGCGGCGCGCTGGGAAGGTTGGGCATTCCCTTCTGTCCGCCCCAATAGTCACGTGCTTGCGGCAATGCCGGTCGAGACCCTACCCGGGGTCGACACGACGGAGATCTACGAATTCCTGGACAGACACAGCGCCCCGCCCGGGTAGCGCTGTCGGATCGAGAGGCTGTTGCCACGATGTCGGTCTGCCTACAGTGGCGCCATGAATGCAATGGTCGCAATCGAGGTTCCGCTCGTCGGAGATCCGCGCCACAAGAATTGGGCGAAGGTCATCGACAATGTTGATGAAACCAAGTCGTCCGGCTGGGCATTCGATGGGGAGTTCATTGCTGCCGGCGGGATCCAAGATGTTCCGGTCGGATCGATTGTGATGGTCTACGGCGAGAAGGGATCGCGGGCAAACCCACAGATCGAGGCAAGCGTTTTTTTGGCCAACGGCGACGGGACCCTCTCGCATGAGCAGTCGGCGACCGGTCGGGCCTGGGCCCGCACTTTGCGTGATCGCGTTTCTGATCTTCTGATCAGGAATGTCGAGCAACCGCTGTCTGGTGTGGACTGGGATGTTGATCTGATGCGATATCGCGACGATGCGATTGTCGAGGAGTTCCGACGCAGGAAGCTCTAGATTCGAGGGAGGACGAAATGCCATACGCAGAGTTCGACGAGGTCCGACTACACATACGACAGGCGGGGTCCGGCCCTGTCGCGCTTTTCGTCCATGGCTTTCCCCTCGATTCCTCGATGTGGATTGACCAGTTGCATGCCCTGTCCGAGGTGCGGCGGTGCATCGCCGTCGACCTCCGTGGCTTTGGCCGCTCCTCAGCAGTAGACGGCTCCCCGCTACGGATGGAGGAGCTGGCCAATGATCTCGCCGGAGTTCTCGATCTAGTGTCCGAGGAGCGTGCGGACATCATCGGTTTCTCCATGGGGGGATATGCCGCGCTTGCCTTCGCCGAGATCTATCCGAAGCGGATGCGCACTCTTGCGCTGGTCGACACGAGATCCGGAGCCGATTCGGCAGACGGGAAGGCTGGGCGCGACGCCATGGCACAGAAGCTTGTCGCCGACGGCAGGGCTGCGATCGCGGAACTCATGCAATCTGGGTTGCTTGGGCCGCAGGCATCGATCGCGGCCCAAGCACGATTGCGCACAATGATCGAAAACTGCCCGTATGAGACGATCGTGGGTGCGCTTGGCGGAATGAGGGACCGTACCGACCGAACCGAGGTGCTGGCCACAATCGATGTGCCCACAGCCGTAATCGTGGGACAAGACGATGGCGTGACGCCACCGGCCGAAGCAGAAGCGATGGCGGCCGCGATTGGGGACGCAACGCTAACGATCGTTGCCGAGTCGGGGCACATGAGCCCCATTGAGCAGCCCGCCGCCGTCAACGATGCATTGCTGGAGCTCTTCAGCCGAGTGTGACTGCGGGTTGCGGCGGGGACCGTTCGGTTCGTAGTCTGCCCTGCGCAGGGGGACATGAGTGAGGGAGTGGGCTTGAAGAACGACAAACGCACCATTTTCGGATGGGCGATGTACGACTGGGCCAACTCGGCTTACATCAC
>JAAETI010000264.1 GCA_024228555.1 bacterium
GGTGGTGGCCAGGTTGTTCATCGAGGTGGGCGTGTCCGGGTGCTCGTCGCCCAGGGTCCGCCGGGTGATGTCGAGGGTCTGTTGGTGCAGGGTGCGGGCCCCGTCGTAGTCACCCATAACCCGCAGCGTTTCGGCCAGGTTGCTCATCGATGCGGGCGTGGCGGGGTGCGCGTCGCCCAGGGTCCGCCGCCGGGTGGCGCGGGCCTGCTGGTGCAGGGTGCGGGCCCCGTCGTAGTCACCCACAGCCACCAGCGTTGCGGCCAGGTTGTTCATCGAGTTGAGCGTGTCCGGGTGCTCGTCGCCCAGAATCTCAGTCGAGAGTCGCATAGTTGACGTCTTGGTTTCAAGGGCCTTCCGGTGCTGACCGACGGCCGAATAGAACATCCCTAAACGAAGACGGAGTCGGACGGCGTCAGCCTTCACTCCCACAGCGCCAATCCGATCCATGCATCGACCGTAGCTGCTCTCAAGAACCATTGGCTGGGCGTCTACCGTCCCCGCCCTAGCTCTCCAACTCCTATCCAACAACAGCGACCGACCAGCCGGCCAAAGGCGACCCATCCCCGAGCAATGTCGATCCGGCCCTGCTCCCAACCTCCCAGTTGCGATACAAGGGGGGCCAATGCGACGGAGACACACACGCCACCTGACTTGTACGAGGATTGATGAACTCGGCTGAGCCAACCATCACCCGTACCAGCCACCTACCAAAACCAGCAGCCCACAACTATGACCAACGGTCAACAGCGATAACAGTGGAGCTGCGTCAACGACCAGTTGACTAGGGCGAACACGAGAGCTCGCCCCTCCCCGCGCCCCAGGACAGCCATGAGGTCCATGACCTACCTGGAGTCACCCGCGAGTCACGGAGAGCACCGCGCCGGCTTCTCCGTCTCGGGGCACGTGATCGCCCGAGCGCGCCACGTCATGACGATCAGAGTCTCCTCTTTCAACTGTCTCCGCTCGGTGAATTAGTAGAGGATCTCGACGTGTGTGCCACAGCCGCTTCGGTGCTTGAATCATCCGATATCGCCGCTGGGAGCCGAAATGGGAGCCAACCGGGACGCATCCAGGCGGTTCACGGCGTACTGCGGCGGACAGCGGGTCCTGGTGAAAGGCCATCCCCGGACGGTCACGAACGGGTTTAGCTTGCTTTGAAGGCGGGGGAGCCCACCAGGCGCTCAGACACCTCCACCAGGGATGGTAGGGCGTCGAGGCCCGGATACGGGGGCATCTGGGAGCCAATGGCTCCTCGATGGCTGTCGGTCACCTGAACCATGGGTACGCTTCCGGGGCGATCTCGACCAGATGATCTTCGACGATGGCTCGGAGTTGGGCAGCTCCTTTCTTACCCTTCGTCCACTCCATCACATCAACCACGGCCGGTGCGTTGAAGGCGAGATACCGGATCTGCACATAGAGCGACTGCTCGGGGCTCGCCGTTGTCCGGTCGAAGGGGTCAGCGTAGTTCTGCATGGCCCAGAGGTTGTACTCCGGGATGGCCTCGGTGAGCAGCTCGTCCTCGTTGGCGAACGGGGGAAGCCGGTCGGCAGTCAGGGCCTCCAGACGGGGCTTCAGCTCCTCCCGAGTCTTCTGTGCTCGCCTGGTGTCGCGCTGTTGGGCGATACGACGCCGTTCCTGGCTTTCGCTCATAGCGTCCTGGAACTCGGTCGTGGCCTCGACCCGAGCGACTCGAGCCCGATCGTACAGCCGCATCGGAGCATTGCTTCCATACGGGTTGGGACGGCTCTCGTCGGCCTCGCCCAGGAAGTCTCTGATCAACGTGTCAGTCCAGCCTCGCTCGTTGCGCAGCTCGGTCAGGGTCATCATCTCGTCCCAGTCCGGTCCGCCGCCTTCAGGGGAGTCGGAGCGTCGGAGCGGTCCCAGGGACTCCCTCGGCTCCCATGGGTAGGAGTAGTCGCAGGTCACGCCTTTGACCGCATCGAGGTCCAGGCCGACGTCGAGGTCGGCGACAATCTCTACGGTCCCGGACAGGGTTGGCACGAGCACGATGCTCTGTGGACCAGAGCTGCCGTCCATGGACGGAATAGCCAGGACTCCGATCCCATCGAAGATGGGGCGTGCAAACACGTTGTGCCATCGCACCAGGAGACGGGCCTCCAGGAACATGAGCAGGTGCCCACCCGGCTCGGTGAACGTGTGAAGGCCCCGAAAGTCGGTATCGATGTCGCCGGAGGCAATGGCCGAAACCACGACGTCCACCAGATAGGTCCGACGGGTTCCCTTCCCTCGGGCCAGCCAGTCCAGCAGATCGCCTCGGACTAGGATCGGGGGCACACCGGCTCCGGGCGAAGGAATCAGGGTAAACGAGTCGGCGCTGGTCATCGTGACTCCCGCATCACTGACGTTCTTGGGACATCAATGTCCCCACCTACACTACCGCTAGTCATGAGCCGGCCGGAGCGTCGACACCCTCCGGAGGCGGTGGCGGTAGATCCGGCTGATCATCGCCTCTGACATTCCCACCCAGTCGGCGATCTCCTAGCTCGACCGTCCAGCGTCGGCATTCATGCTAATCGCCGTGTGCCGAAACTCGTACGGCGTGATCGGTGGGTCGATGCCGACCTTCTTGCACAGAAGCCGCATCGATCGAGCGAAGCTGTGTCGATCGACCGGGGTACCGAAGGCCGTCGAGGCCACGACACCAGAGCTCGATCTCGGCCTTGGCGCGGGACCGTGGATGCACCGCACGGCGGAGAGGTACACATCTAGTACACATCCCGTTCCATTTCAGGGGGTGCGCAGTCGTGTCGATCAGACCGTTCGGCCTAGTCAGAACCCTGCCAGACTCACCGGGAGTGAGCCATTGAGTACGCGATGGCCTGTGTCGCGGTCGCTTCACGTATCGAGGAGATCCCGAAATCAGCCAACTTGGTTGTTGTCGTCTGCTCTGTCCCGACCAGGATGTTCTCCGGCTTGATATCGCGATGGAGAA
>JAAETI010000265.1 GCA_024228555.1 bacterium
GTAATACTGGTAATGGTATCGCCCGCTTCTACGGTATCGATGGCGGCACTACTGAACAGGGCTGCGGTGGCGGCACCGTTCTCGGTAAAGGCCACCGTGTTGCCGGTCGCCGTGCCGTTTAAGGCATCGTCGGCCGGATCCACGTTGACCGTCGAGACGATGCCTGGCGCGCCGGTATCATCTCCACCGTTGGCTTGACCACCGCTGTCGACAATTTGCGTGATCGTCACGACCCGGTTGGCGTCGGTTGGATCCTGGCTGTTGTTCTGATAGGTGGCGCCGTTGATGTCCGCTTCGACGTTGGCCGTACTCGCCGTGCCGCCACTCAAGGTGACTGTCGCCGTGGAGCCGGCTACCGAGACACTGTAATTGAAATCGGTGGTGCTGCCGGATTCGAGATCGTCCAGGGTGATGGTGGTGCCATCGATGGTGATCTGCTCGTTGCCCGCATCGGTGACGTTGGTGACCGTGAAGGTGAGGCCCGTGATGGTCTGACCGGCTTCCACGGTCGAGACCGATGCGCCAGTAAACAGTCCAGCCGCCGCGCCGCCTTCGTTGAAGGTCGGATTGGAGCCGGTGGCGCTTAAGGTCGGTTCGTCGTTGACGGCGGTAATGGTCACCGTTGTGCTGCCAACCGCCTGCAATGCACCACCGGTGCCCTGGCTGCCGGTGTTGCCGTCGTCAAAGCTCCAGTCGACTTGTGCGGAGGCCGGTGGATTATCACTGGAGTTGGAGTAAGTGATCGATTGCAGGGTTGAATCGACCAGTGCGCTGGTGGCGATGGTGTTGAATGTCAGCACCAGGGTGCCGCCGCTGTTGGTGGTGACCGTGCCGATGGTGGTTGCGCCGTAGACGAGATTCCCGCCCTGGGTCAGGGTGCCGAGCGAACCGGTATTGCTGAAGACATCATCGGCGTTAGCGCCGCCGTTGCGCACCAGGGTCAGACTGGCACCGTCGTAGTTGCCGAGGCCACCGTTGAGGGCATCGAGTTCGACATCGCTGATATCGACATTATCATCCAGTACCACCGCTGCGCCGCCTTCGGTGAAGATTGGTGTGCCGTTTAAGGAAATGCCACCGCTTGTTTCGTACCAAAGGACCTGGTCGTCAATGATCGCTGCCGCCAGGATGTCCATGTCTCCATCACCATCGATATCTCCCACATTGAGATCCGTCGGGGCGTCCAGTCCTGTCGCAATTTCTTGAGTGCTGAAGTTCTCGGATCCATCGTTCTCATGTAGAAAAAGCTTGTCGTCATAGTAGGAAGCCGACACGACGTCCATATCACCGTCACCATCAAAGTCTGCGACGGAAACTCCATGCGCACCATTCACAGCAGTGCTGATGGTGTGGGTGGTGA
>JAAETI010000266.1 GCA_024228555.1 bacterium
CGCCTTCGACATCACCCAGACCGACGACGACGCCCCGATCAGGTGGGCCTCGCTCCGAGCTTCAACCGGCCTGCGACTTCCTGAAGCCATCGTCCTCGATACGGCAATCCTGCACGGGGCCCGGGCAATCATCACCTTCGACAACAAGCTGGCGTCAAGAGCCCGAGAACGCAGCCTCGGCGTCAACAATCCCGCCTGAACCCCGAACGGTTTCGCAGAACCGGCTACCGCCGGCAAGTCAACACTGACCTCCAACATTGTCAATCGCCTGAGAGACACTGAACTGGTCCGAGGCGATGACCGCCACCGGGCCAGGGACGATAGCCGGCGCCTCTACAGCAGAGTGCTCTACCCGTTGTCGTATCGAACCAGCCATACTCAGACACAACGGTGTTCGCCCGCCCTCTGTCACCCACCCCCTCTGTCACCCACCCCCTTGATGAGCATCCACCCTTGATGAGCATCCTTGATGAGCATCGAGATGGGCAGGATGAGCAACCCAAACGTGGAACAGCGACCCCGAAAGAGCCGCTGACCTGGTGTTGTGTTGGAGCGGACGACGAGATTCGAACCTGCGACCCTCACCTTGGCAAGACTAGGGAGGCCGTCTCTCATACCCCCTAGAGCATGTCTGCCCTGGTCAGGCTTGGCGACTGAATCCGTCTGGTACTCTCCCGTATGTCGAGCTGGCTGGAATTGATGGGCAAATGATGGGCACGGACCCCAAGCCCCAGCCCGTCTTCATCTCGCTCATCAGTCCCGACAAGCGACTTTCGAGTTATGAGCCCGGTAGCGGACGTCTGACCTGGGTGGTGTTGGGCCCGTCCTAGCAGGTCCCACCAGGAGAAGCTCTGGTTGACTGACGGCAGCGACGGGCACGTTGATGCCCGATTGATGCCCGCTCATACCCTCACCGTCATCGAGACTAGCCAGTAGCTCGCTCAACTCACAGGGTCCCCCACCGCACATTATCGAGCACCAGTTTCTGAGCGGCCAGAGCACTACTCAACGCCGGTAGTGCGTGGTCGGCAAGTGTGATTGTGAGCGGTGATATCGAGTGGACTCGACGATTGACAGAGCGGGCGGTGGCAGCCCGATCTTACGGTCGCCTGATACCCGACATTGACACGATCTGTCGGCGGCCATGAGATGCTGCCCAGTGACGCACATGTGAGTGCCCGCTGGTGGTCAACGGAATTGCCCGTTGGTGGCCAGGTGGTCTGCCCATGTTGATATTGGTTCCTGTCTGGGGGTCCACCTGGATGGGTGCTCCTGCCTGCTCAACTGCCGGTCGCTGAAACCAGTGACTATTCAGCAGGAGGAGCGAGTGAAGTCTCGCGAGGAAATCATGGAAATTCTGGAAGCGTTTGACCTTACGGGGTCGTTGAGAGATGCCGGTGAGCTGGCTGGGTGTTCCCATCACACGGTGGCGGCTTATGTCGCTCGGCGTGACGCCGGCCGTTTGCCGGGTGATGGGCCGTTCCTTCTGCTCTGCCGAATACCGCCTCGTCGTCGGCTTGGACACCACATCGATACTCATAACTCTCATCCTCTTTCAAAGGTCGAGAGCCTTGGCAATCCTCTATTTGTAGTAGCCGAGGACTACGCCTCGGGCGTGGGTGCTGGGGGTTGTTCCGTCGTTGGTGTTGGTGTTGATGTATAGGTCAAACTGACCGGCCGTGGATAGGGGGATGACTACCGCGTTGCTGTTGTTCATGGATGGGGCTAGTGGACCGTAGTTGACTACGCCTCCGGTGGGAGTGCTAGCAGTGGCGTAGGCTCGGAAGTTACCGTCGGTGACGGGTTGAACGGCAACAAGATTGATCAGGACCGATTTGGCTCCGGTTGGGACCTCGCAGGTCCCACCGTGCTCCCCTCCTTGTCCTTCGGGGATGGCCCCGGTGATCTGGTAGGTGGTCGATGATCCCGCTTGTCGACGACCAAGGAAAGGTCCTGATCCTCCAAAGCGAGAACGTGTGTCAAACGCAGCACAACCTGTGAGGGGTACAAAGTCGTCGCCGGTGTCATCGAAGTATCCAAGGATGACAACCCTGACATGGGTTGACGGTGTCCCGGTGGAGGTATCGATGTCAACAGCGATCTCGTCACCACCTTGGAGAGCGATGATGGCCGAGGCAGAGTTGTTTGTCCCGAGATCAGCGAACGGTGTTGCCGGCTCGAAAGGGTCAAGGCCCGCGGTTGCTACAGACAAGAAACCAGTACCGCCGGTGGTGTTCACCGCGACGAGGTTGACCATGACAGCGTCAGCTCCGTCTGGTACCCCACAGTCAATGTTCCCTCCCCCTTGTGAGGCAGGGAAAGTACCTACGACATCAATGTCTGGGTAGTCGTCCCCAGACTCGAACGGCCCAACAAAATCCCCGGTTGGGCTTTGGTTCTCTCGGGAATCAGCAACAGCACACGGAGTTACGCCGGTGTAACGCAGACCGGTGGTGTCTGAGGTGTAGCCCACAGCTACAAGACGGACATCGGTCCCGCTCACGTTCGCGAAAATGTCAACCTGGCCTGAAGCACTCAACGGAACAGTAACCGTGTTGGCGTTGTTCAACGTGTTCATGGCGTAGTTCACAACACCCCCGTTCGGGGTCACACCAGCGGCAGACAACCGAAGATTACCTGAACCCTGTGGATCAATAGCAGAGATAGTAACCACCGCCGCTGTCGCACCATCAGGCACACACTCGCCAGTACCAACCCCCTGACCAGCAGGAACCGACCCAGTGACCGACACGTTCCTCGTCTCGTCACCAGCAAAGGAACCAGACAATCCAAGCCCATTAGCCGTAGTCGAGTCATAGATAGGACACGGCACATCCAACACAACAATAGCGAAAGCCGCCAAATCCAGATCCACAACAAACACATCGAAGAAGCTGTTGGTGTCGGTCACCATGTCATCCAGATCCGAAGCATCACTGTGAAACATGATCCGGTTACTATCATCGACCGCCCACACCCCACCGGACGAGAAACCGTTGCCTGAGCCGGTGCCGTCGCTATTGACCGAAACCAGAGTCGTCTCCCCCGAATCCAGATCCCGCACAAACACATCATTGGCGCTGTTGGTGTCGGTCACCATGTCATCCAAATCCGAAGCTGAACTGCGAAACATGATCCGGTTACTACCATCGTCCGCCCACACCTCATCGGACGAGTCACCGTTGCCCGGGCCGCTGCCGTCGCTATTGAGCGACACCAGAGTCGTCTCCCCAGAATCCAGATCCCGCACAAACACATCGAAGAAGCTGCTGGGGTCGGTCACCATGTCATCCAGATCCGAAGCTAAACTGCGAAACAGGATCCGGTTACTACCATCGACCGCCCACACCCCATCGAACGAGTCCCCGTTGCCCGAGCCGGTGCCGGCGCTATTGAGCGACACCAGCGTTGCACTCGGGTCCAACGTCTGTGCAGCCAGGCCATGGGCCAGAATCAAACTAGCGAAACCGCCCAACGCTAACGTTCCGAGCGCCAGTCCAAAAACTCGCGCTCCCAATTTCGCAACACCCCGCCGTCGTTCCATCACCCCAGTTTACGCAAACAATCAGATCGAAACCAACGACTGCCTAGTGGTGTGTCGCTGAAATAGGTTGACGGGTGGGTTAGGTTAGGGTCATGCCTGTTGTGACTGCTGATCCATTGGTTGTTTCAGACGATGATCGGGCTGAGCTTGAGGTGATGGCGTTGGCAACGGCGTTGCCGCTGCGCCAGGTCCGTCAAGCGAAGGGGCTGTTGTTGGCAGCCGGTGGGATGGCGAATGCTCAGATTGGTCGTGAGTGTGGGGTTTCTCGTCAGACCGTGATCGCGTGGCGAAAGAAGTTCGCTGTGTCGGGGTTGGCTGGTGTGGGCCATATCGCGCCGGGGCGAGGCCGGAAGCCGTCGATCCCGGACGAGGTGGTCGCTGAGATCGTGTCGGACACGACGTCGTCAACTCCTGATGATGCTGGTTTCTGGTCCACCCGGTCGATGGCAGCAACTCATGGTGTTGGCAAAGACACGGTTCAGCGGATCTGGAAGCGTCTCGACTTCAAGCCGTGGCAGGTCGACACATTCAAGGTCTCAAACGATCCTGACCTTGAAGTGAAACTGACTGATGTTGTCGGGTTGTATCTCGACCCGCCGGAACGGGCTGCGGTCTTCTGTTTCGACGAGAAATCCCAGATCCAGGCGCTGCAACGAACCCAACCGTCACTGCCGATGAAACCCGGACGGGCTGGCACGATGACCCATGACTACACGCGTCACGGGACGACCACGTTGTTCGCAGCGATGAACATGGCCACCGGTCACGTCATCAACCACTGCTTCAAACGTCACCGGGCCAAGGAGTTCCTAGCGTTCTTGAAGATGGTGGACGCCCAGGTACCCCGGGATCTTGAGATCCACATGATCTTGGACAACTACGCCACCCACAAACACGCCGACGTGGTCGCCTGGCTCGCCAAACCACGACAGAAGCGGTGGCAGCTCCACTTCACCCCCACGTCATCGTCATGGTCGAACCTGATCGAACGCTGGTTCAAAGAACTCACCGACAAGAAACTCACCCGATCCAGCTTCGACAGTATCGACCACCTCATCGACACCATCGACGAGTGGGCCGACAACTGGAACACCAACCCCCGACCCTACGTCTGGACCAAACCCGCAGCCGAGATCCTCACCAAGATCAGACGAGCCCGACAAGCCCTAACCCGTAAAACCAAATCCGCGACAGACCATTAAGGGGAGGCGTTGCCTCCCGGCCTCCGGGTCGCGGCCCTTGTCGCTGATCGGGTGGTCGGACCGGCGGAGCCGGCCCTGGTGCGTCAGGCTGTTGTGGTGGGAACGGTGACGAATATCAACGATGTGCTCGACGGTCATGTGAGTCTTGAGGTCGAGTGCGTGGACCGGATGTTGTTGAACGCCTATGTGCCGAACCTGCAGGTCGGAGGGCAGGTGGTGATGTTCCTGACCCGGCATTTGGGGTTCGAGGTGCCCTCTCCGGCGTTGTTCACTCGGATCGGGAACCGGTTCCGTCGGGAGGTGAAAACCTTCGCCGATACGAACGGGATACCGATTCTGGGGTTGAAGAAGGCCCCGGATCGGTCGAGGTGGGATGACCGCAAGATCGACCATGTTCGCCCCTATGTGGAGGCGGCCGAGGCTGAGGGCCGGTTCGGGGTGGTGGCCATCGTGGCCGCTCAGGAGTATCAGTGGGTGTTCGGCGGTCGGGACCGGGCCAAGAGCGACAAGGCGTGTTCGTGGGACTTCACCAAGTCGTCGCGTCGGGTCGGGGTCTACTACTTCTACATTCTTGATCCTGACTTCGGGATCGGGTTCATCAAGATCTGCACCTACTTCCCTTACCCGTCCAAGGTGTGGGTGAACGGCCATGAGTGGGCCAAACGCCAAGCCACCCGGGCCGGGATCGCATGGGCACCGTTGGCCAACGGGTTCGCCTCCTGTGATGACCCTGACGGGCTGCAGGTGATCTGTGACCGGTTCGGGCCCGACGATGTGCAACGCTTCTTCGACACCTGGATCACCCACGTCCCGACCCCGTTCACCATCGAGGACCACGCTGCTGGGTACTGGTGGGAACTGTCGATGCGCCAGGTTGAGGTGTCCCGAACCTTGGTGCTTGATGACCCTCGCCGGGCTCGCCGGTTCTTCGAGGCGCTGGTGGCAGACAACATCGGCATCGGCCGTCCCGAGGAGGTCCACGCAGTGTTCGGTCGAAACAAGCGTGGCCGGACCACATCGCAACGGTTCCGGACCCGAGTGTTCGGCCCAGGGACTGAGGTCAAGATGGACTTCGCCTACAAGCGATCACGAGTCAAGCAGTACCTCAAAGAAGGGAGAGCGTTCCGGATCGAAACCGTCATCAACAAACCATCCGACATCGGGTGCCTGGCCCGACTCGAACACCTACCCGAGCTCATCGCCCGCTGCCGCGGTGTCAATGCTCGTCTGTTAGAACTAGAACGTGCCACACAGGGCTGTGCCATCGGAGACGACGTATTCGATCGTCTCCACCAGCCACTCACAGAGGGCCAACGAACCGGAGCGTTCCGCTTCGGGGACCAACGCGCCATGGCCCTGTGTGGCGCACTCTGCGTCATGGTCAACACCGTCACCGGCTTCACCAACAAAAGCCTTCGCGGGCTCGTCGCCGGACTCCTCGGTAGCGACTACAACGCCAACCAGATGAGCTACGACCTACGCCGACTCCGCCTACACGGGCTCATCCAACGCGTCGAGGGCACCAACACCTACCACCTCACAACCGAAGGGACCCGGGTCGTAGTGTTCTACACCAAAACCCGTGACCGGCTCCTCGGACCGCTCCTCAACGCCGGCCACCAACCACCCGCCCCCATCGAACTTCGACGCGCCCTCAAACAAATCGACCGGTCACTCACCGGCTACATCCACGCCGCCAGACTCGACACAGCCGCATGAAAACTCGTCACAAAATCCGGGGGCCCTGCCCCCAAGAGATCTAGGGGATCCACGACAGGTTAGAGCACGCGTCGTAGGGTGATCGTGTGGAGGTCACGGCCGAGGGGGCTCGCGCGGTTCTTCGACGTGGTGTTGCCTCACTTGGCGTCTGACGAGGATCGACGCAGGATCCTGAACGATCGGGTCGAGCGCATCTGGTAGCACAGCCCTGACCAGGCACAATGGGTCCGATCGTTTCACAAACGGTGCTGGAGGGTTTTGACACGATCTGTCGGCGGCCATGAGATGCTGCCCAGTGACGGTCATGTGAGTGCCCGCTGGTGGCCAACGGAATTGCCCGTTGGTGGCCAGGTGGTCTGCCCATGTTGATATTGGTTCCTGTCTGGGGGTCCACCTGGATGGGTGCTCCTGCCTGCTCAACTGCCGGTC
>JAAETI010000267.1 GCA_024228555.1 bacterium
ATGGCCGATCGACGTCTACGACCGCAGCCAAAACGACTAGCGACCGCCCACCTTTCGTGGCACTCCAACCACTTTTAGTGTCGGAGGGGGGACTTGAACAAACCTCCCCACGGCGGCATCTGGCGTCGTCCTGCGGCAACCAGCGTCCCTGAGCGGCATCCAGCGACCGGCCAATCCGCTCCCTACCGCTCCAGGACGCTGGATGCCATTAGCAAAGCATTAGCAACGCGACACCCCCACGGATCGCGACGAGCCATCGATTCACTGTATGACTTCGTAGCCAGATCAGGCATCTTTGGCTACACTTTCATACATGAGCGCTCGACTCGCCGCCCTCCCAGACATCTTCACTCACGCGGACGCCTCCGCGCGAGGGATCTCCGATCGTCGCTTGGCAGAGATGTGCAGCACTGGGGACATCAACCGTCTCGCACGTGGGATCTACCTCAAGCCCGAAATCGATATCGACTACGACCTCGCCGAGATCGCCCTCCGGGCACCACGAGCGACGCTGTGTCTCACGACCGCCCTCGCCCGACACGGCCTCACAGACGACATTCCGTCTTCGATCAACGTCGCACTCCCCCGCGAACAACGCCATCCACGAACAGCCGTCCCGGTTACGTGGCATCGTTTCGACAGCGAGACGTTCGACATCGGACGAGCAGAGCACGCTCTCAGCGACGAGGTCTCGATCGGCATCTACGACCCGATGCGGTCCATCATCGATGCCTACCGACTTCGTCACCTCTACGGCATCGACCAAGCCCACACAGCGCTCAAGCGATGGCTCCCCCACCGCGGCAACCAACCCAGCGCACTCCTGAAGATGGCACGCCACTTCCCGAAGGCCGAGCCCACCCTACGCACCGCGCTCGAGACCCTCCTATGAACGCACCAGACCGTTCAACAACCGCCGGCGCCGCGTACCTCGACCTCCGCAAGCTCGCCAAGGAGACCGGACGTCCGACCGACGAACTCCACCAGCTCTACGCGCTCGAAGGCTTTCTCCGCCGTCTCACGCTCTCGCCGCATGCATCATCGTTCGTACTGAAGGGTGGCGTGCTGTTGGCGGCCTACACCGACCGGCGAGCAACACGAGACATCGATCTCGCCGCACGCCGACTCCAAGCAGATGTCAAAACGATCAGGGCGCTGATCGCCGACGTCACTGCGACACCGATCGATGACGGCCTGGAGTTCGACTCACACGAGATCGATGTCGACACCATCCGAGACGACGCCGAGTACCCCGGACTTCGAGCCAAGGTCACAGGGCGACTGGCATCCGCCACAATTCACTTCCACATCGACATCAACATCGGCGACCCGCTCTGGCCCGAACCTCGACCAGTCAAGATACCCCGACTCCTCGAACCCTCGACCATCAACGTCGCCGCCTACCCACCCGAGCTCATCCTCGCAGAGAAGATCGTCACCGCAATCCAGCGCGGCTCCGCCAACACACGCTGGCGCGACTTCGTCGACATCGCATCACTCGCCTCGACCCTGATCGACACAGAGACACTCGTCCAAGCGATCAACCGCGTCGCCAACCACCGCCGTACAGAAATCGAACCCCTCGCCGCGATCCTCGACGGCTACGCACAAGCCGCCCAACCCAAGTACGCAGCATGGCGCCGCAAGCACCGGCTCGACGGCACACCCGCCGAGTTCGAGGAACTCCTGACCCGAGTCATCGACTACACCGACCCAATCCTGCAGGCTGTCACCGCTACCGCCCAGCCATGACGCCTACGCAAGATCCTGCAGATCAGGGAGATTCAACGCCGCTCCTACGTGAGCGACTGCCTGATCTCGCTCGCGAACTCGAGCAGTGCGGTCACCAGCGTCCTCGAGCGGCATCCGGCGACCCCCGAATCCGCTCCCTACCGCTAGATACCGCTCCAGGGTGCTGGATGCCATTAGCGAACCATTGGCAACGCGACACCCCTACCTGTCCAAGATGGCGGCGTCGGAAACCTGCCTTCAGCGGTGACCTAGCCTGTTGTTGATGCCAGCCTGCCGTCCAACTCATCAGCCATCGCCACTCACCGAGTTGCCCACCGAGCGCCTTCGATCTGCAAGGCCGCTTCTAGCAACTGTAGATCGTCAGCCCGTCGACGGTTTCGATCGTTGGATCGGCGCAGGGCCTTTCGCCATTTCGCGGTTCGGAGTACGGCGTGTACGCGATTCGAAGACCTGCGCTCGCAGACTCAGTTGCAGGATCGAAGCCGCCTTGCCGCATCAGCTCGCCACTGACTTGCTCCCACCACGCGCTCAGGTCAGCCTGGATTGCGGTCACCACCCCGTCAGTGACCGTAAACGTAACGACGGTTGACAACGCGGTGCTCGACCCTCCCGCTTCAGCCAGGCGTTCCCCAGCCATCGCTTCAGTGAATACGGGCAGGAGATCATCGGCCGTTGCATTCGCGAACACGAGCCTGGTGCCGTCAGGTTTCTCTTCGACGCTGCCAATTGAGGTCACCGAGTTCATTATTTGATGAAGGCTGCGATCACCGTCCATCGATTGAACGGGGTTCTCCCCCATCAGGTCGAGAACATCGCTGAGTTCCCAGCCGGACCAACTCTCTGCAAAGGGGTCGTAGGCCCAGTACTCACCTTCGACCATCCGAAACTCCGAGACGGTCTCCGGCCCCTCGGTCCAGGGATGCAACATCGTGCCAGTCGCCTCGAACGTGTCATCGTCGAACCAGCCAGCGCGTTCGAAGACAATCTCGTCTTCGCCCACCGAGCTAACTGATTCAAGCTCGAACGACATCCTCTGGATTGCGATCGTGTCGTCGACGACTCCCCGCAGGGTCGAGACTTCCCACCCCGCTTTGGTTTCGTCTGAGTTTCTGGCCGATTCGGCATCCTCGGCCACGGGTTCTGGAACGGTTGTTGAAGCAACAGATGTCGTGGTTTCAGCGGCGATGGCGCTCGTCGTCGAATCAATATCAGGCGACGAAGCCTCCGCTTCAGCGGTGGGGGCGGGTACATCCCCGCCTTGGCCGCCACAACCCGTCCCGGTCAAGAACAACAGGGGTAACAACCACCGCCACATTTTTGTCACACTATCCATTCGGCACATCGAAGTCCGAACTGAATCGACGGGCTCAACGACCGGTCGCCCTTCGTTCTGCTTCTGTCACGAGAGCCTCCCATGTAGCGAAGCGACGAACCAGTGGCTACTGAGGATCAGTTTCCACCTGATACATGAGATGCACAATGGCCCACTTGCCACCGATCCCAGGCGATTCGATGACCACATTGTCGCTCCCGACGGCCTTAGCGACGCTACGAAATGGTTCACCGAAGAGCTGATGACCTTTCGGCGCCTCGCTGGCGATCTCGTCGTTGAAAACCTCGTTCCTCGCCCGGTCCAGGACCTCCCACCCTGCAGGAAGTGTTCCTGGTATTTCCATCAGTTCAGCTGGGTCGTGGTCAGCGCCGGAATCCGCTCCAGGAGCAGACCACCTCAGCACCTGTCGAATACGATCGAACCAGTCGCCGGGAGTCATTCCTGACCTCCCCGCGTGGCGCTGAAGTTCCCTGTCCTCACCGCTCCGCACGCCAGCGCGATGGCATCTCCGAACGCAGCCTCGATAGTCCCCGCAGTCCAGGATTCGCACACGCAATCGAATGTCTCGTCATGGAATGTGATGATGAGGTGTCGCAACGAGGCGAAGGCCTCAGGGCGGTGGTTCGGGTGAATGCGGTTGCGCCGTTCCATGCTCGCGATCAATTCGCTGTTGTGAACCTCGTGCACCTGTTAGTGGCGAAGCCCAGCGTCGAACAACGGGTGGCCGCTGAGCGCTTCGTCGTTCGGCCCTCCGAGCGCCACATGCGCGACACCGGCAAAGACCACCCAGCTAAGCCGACGAACCGTGGGCTCTTTGGGATCGACAACGGTCACCGTCATCCCATCCCAATCCGGATCCGGATCCGGATCCGCAGGGAGCCCAGCATGAAACACCAAGACAGCTCGGAGGCCATCAGCTACCAGGTGCGGCAACGGCGCCCCGGGATCGATCGACACACCAAGATCGATCGGCTCAGCCCACGTCGAGCCGGCTGCGTCCGCTCTCCTACGATCCGCGGCGGCAGCCGACGCGTCAGCGGCGACAGCATCCGCGATCGGATCATCCGACGCGTCGAACCGGCGCCGAGCTGCTCGCTTGGCGTCGTCCCACCAAGAGTCTTGGCGGCTCATCTGACCCGCCTACCCGTGGGCGCGCAAACTACATGAGGGCCGTTGGCGAGGGGCGAACCAGGTGCAGTCATACACACCCAGTATCGGCCAGTTCTCGGAGACGCTGACGGGATACTTGACGGTCGCCTACAGGCCTTTCGAAGGGTCACCATTTGCAGAAGCATTAGCGAACGACACCCCTACACCCAGAAAACCCACTGTTTGCAGGGAATTCGACTGTTCTAGAAAAGGAGGGTGAAATGCAGTCACCCGTCCGACACCCCGAAATTCTTCGGGGCATCTAGCGCCCTGGAGCGGTAAACAGCGCCCTCAGGCGGCATCTAGCGTCGTCCAGCGACCAAAAAGTGTCGGAGGGGGGACTTGAACTCACCTCTCCCATCCAGCAACTGACGGCAATAGGTGGCTGGGAGCGGCAAACAACGGCAACTGACGACCGGCCGAAACGCTACTTGCCGCTCCCTGCCGCTCCTTGCCGCCGGCTGCCATTAGCAAACCATTAGCAACGCGACACCCCTGAGATGCCAGCCCATTGCCAAACCTGACGAATTGTAGTAACGTTTCTACAGACCAGAGAGGGGTGGAATGACAACCAAGAAGCTCAGCAGTCGAGAATTCAACCAAGACACCGGCGGCGCCAAGAACGCTGCCAAGGACGGCCCCGTCTACATCACCGACAGGGGCCAGCCATCGCACGTCCTCCTCACCTTCGCCGACTACCAACGGCTTGCCGCCAACCAACCAAGCATCATCGAACTCCTCGCACAGCCGCCCGGCATCGAAGACATCGACTTCGAACCGCCGACATCCGCCGACACCGCCACGCCCGCAGACGTCGATTGATGTTCGTGCTCGACACCAACGTCGTCTCCGAGCTCCGAAAGGCAGCATCAGGCCGCGCAAACAGAGGCGTCACCGACTGGGCAAACAGCGTGCCCGCCACACTCATGTTCATGTCAGTGATCTCCCTCCACGAACTCGAGCACGGAGTCCTGCTCGCCGAACACTCCGACCCAACCAAGGGTTCCATCCTCCGAACCTGGCTCGACACCAGCGTCAATCCCGCCTTCGCAGACCGACTTCTACCGGTAACCGCCGACATCGCCCGCCACTCAGCAGCGCTGCATGTGCCCGACCCCGCCCCGTTCAGAGACGCACTCATCGCCGCCACCGCCCTTCACCACGACATGACCGTGATCACCCGAAACACAGGCGACTTCACCCGCTTCACCGGCCTCAAAGTCACAAACCCCTGGACCTAGATCGCGGCAACTCAGGAGGCACTGATACTCCTATGTCAAGGTGGATAGGTGGACCACCCAGGCAGCCCGCAACCTGTTCATCACCCACGGCGACCGTCTCGAAGGGTGTCCCGCTCGAATACTCGCGCGTGTGCGCTGACCAGCAGGTTTGCCTGTCCCGCTCGAAAAGGCGCGCGTGTGGTCTGACCAGCGGGTTTGCCCGCCATCCTGGTCTCTCATGTCCCGCCTGCTCTACCGCTTCCTCGCCCAACTTGCGCGTCTCGCCGTGCGCTCCGGCCGCTGGAAGGACCTCCAAATCATCGTCCTTCGCCACGAAAACGCAGTACTGCGCCGACAAGTCGGCCGACCCTCACTCAACAACGACGACCGGACCCTCCTCGCAGCGATCGCCGCAGCCTTGCCCAAAGCGCTGCGCCAGGGATGGATCGTCACACCCGAAACGCTACTTCGCTGGCACCGTCGCCGTATCGCCCGACACTGGACCCAGCCACCAACCCAACGGACCGGCCGACCACCAGTCAACGCCGAACTGCGCCAACTGATCGTGCGACTCGCAACCGAGAACCCGACCTTGGGGACATCGCCGTGTCCAAGGCGAACTCGCCCGACTCGGCCACAAGCTCGCACACTCCACGGTCTGGCAGATCCTCACCGACAACGGCATCGACCCATCCCCCAACCGATCCGACATCACATGGACAGAATTCCTCAAGTCCCAGACTGCGGTCGCCTGTGACTTCTTCACCGTCAACACTGCATTCCTGCGCCGCTACTACGTCCTGTTCTTCATCTCCGTCGAAACCCGCGAGGTGTGCTTCGCTGGCGTCACTGCGAACCCGACCGGCGCCTGGGCCACCCAGGCA
>JAAETI010000268.1 GCA_024228555.1 bacterium
ACGTTGACATCGAACGAGGCGGCCACCGTCTCGCTGCCATCATGGATGAACGTCACCTGCCCTGCGGTGAGCTGGGTGCCGGTGAAGCTGCTGGCATCCGAACCGTTGACCTGGATCTTGCCGTTACTCGCCGCACTGGTGGTGAAGGTGATGCCGGCATCCACATCATCGGCATCGGTGTAACCGAGATCGGTACCGGTGATGATATAGGTCGCCCCTTCATTTATATTTGCGCTGAGATCACCGGTCAGGACCGGGGCATCGTTGACCGCCGTGACATCGATTGCAATCGTGTCTGTATCGGTTTGGGGACCACCGAGCCCGGTGTTCCCCTGATCCTCCGTATAGATCCTCAGAGTTGTCGTGCCAACGAAGTCGCCTCCCGGCGTGAAGATCATTCCGTCCATTTCGGCGTTGATCTGCGCAACGGTCCCCTCCAACACATAGTTCAAGGTGCCGGGAGTGACTGTCCATCCCGTGAGGGCTGCGCCGCTGATGCCCGTCAGCGTGAGCGATGCGTTATCCCCGATCGAGAGCGTGACCTTGATGATGTCGCCTGCTCCGGCGTCGTCCGCTACCGATACCGCGTTCCCGCC
>JAAETI010000269.1 GCA_024228555.1 bacterium
GCGTCTACCGGCTGCGTCCGGCGGCAGCCGGCGCTCCAGCGCGCTTCGAGCCGATGCCCGGCATCTCCACCCAGTGCTGGTCGCTGCTGTCGACCGAGGAAGCGCTATTGGCGGGGTGCGCCGGAGGTCTCTTTGACGTGGACGCCGGGCGGAGGCTGTGGCAGGCCGAGACCGAGGTCCCCGTTTTCGCGCTGCATCGCTCCCGACGGGATCCGACGCTGCTCTATCTGGGCCTCAGCGACGGGCTGGTACGGATGCGTCTGGGCGCCGGACGGTTGACCGACGCCGAACGCATCGGCGGCGTGCGGGAACACGTGAACTCCATCGTCGAGGATGCGCTGGGACAACTCTGGCTGGGGACGAGGGCCGCGGGGGCTCTGCGACTCGACCTAATCGCCGACTCGGACCAACCGATCATCACCCGATTTGGCGTCGCGGACGGTCTGCCGGCCGGGTGGGTCGAAGCCAGAACCGTGGCCGGACGAGTGAGGTTCCTGGCCGGCCAGGGGAGAAGTCTGTCTCGTCGGATGGATGCCGGGACCGGGTCGCCGCGTGACCGCCACGGGCAGACCAACGATCTCGGCTTCGTGCCCGACACCACCTTCGACACTCTGCTGGCCCAGGGATCAGGCGAAATCATCAGGCTGACTGAAGACCAGCAGGGCCGGGTGTGGATCGCAGCCGGTGAGGCTTCAGGCGTTGCGCATCCGTCAGCGGACGGCGGCTACACGTTCGCGCCTACGGCCCTGCGCCGGGTCCCCCATTTGGACCCCTACCGCATGGTTGCAGAAGCTGGTGGCCAAGTGTGGGGCTCAGGCCCCAATGGGCTCATCCGCCTGGACGGCAAGAGTCACGCAGGCGGGGGGCAAATGGAACGTTTCCTCGATCCCTCTACCGACTATCCGGTCTGGATCCGCCGCATCACCACCACAGGCGGCTCGCTGCTCTACGACGGACAGCACGGCGAGGCTGGCGAGGCCGAGCCATGGTCCTACCAGGACAATGCCCTGCGTTTTGCCTTCGCCGCGCCCCGCTACGACGCGCCCGAGCGCACCCACTACCGCACCCGCCTCGACGGCTTCGACGACGACTGGTCGGCCTGGAGCACCGAGACCGACAAGGACTACACCAACATCTGGGAGGGGCGCTACGTCTTCCGCGTGCAGGCGCGCGACGTCTACGGCTTCGTCAGCCAGGAGGACTCTTTTGGTTTTCGGATCCTGCCGCCTTGGTATCGAACCTGGTGGGCCTACCTCGTCTACGGCATGGCTCTCGCCACATTGGTCGCGGCATATGCCCGCTCCAATCGCAGGAAGTTGCAGCGCGAGCGCGCGGTGAGCGCTCAGTTGCGCACGGTGAGCACCCGGCTACGTGAGGTCGATCGGCTCAAGGACGAGTTCCTGGCCAACACCTCCCACGAGCTGCGCACGCCGCTCTACGGCATCA
>JAAETI010000270.1 GCA_024228555.1 bacterium
ACCAGAACCGTGGCCAAGGAGTTGGGCAAGCATGGCATCCGAGTCAACTCGATCCACCCGGGAGCGATCGTGACCGACATGATCGCCGACATCGTCGACGGCAAGGAAGACCGGATGATTTCTCACCAACCGATCAAGCGGTTGGGCAGCCCCCACGACATCGCCGAAATGGCCCTGTTCCTGGCCAGTGACCGGTCTGGCTACTGCACCGGCCAGGCTTTCACTGTCGACGGTGGAATGCACGGCTGATGGCGGCGCCGCCGACCTTGTTCGTGCCCGTTCTTGGCCAGCCGGCCACCTGATCTCAGGAGAAGCCGAGCTGATGACCACAACCGATCCAAGCCCGTTCTTCGATCCTGAGGTCCGGGCCACACTCGAAGCCGGCCCCTCGTTGGGAACTGTGAATGCCGCCACCTTGGACACAGTCCGAGCCAACCGGCTCCTACTGAACGAACAGGTCCCCCTGTCCGACGAGGTCACCAGGACCGACCATGTCGTCCCCGGGCCCGACGGGGCCCCCGACATCCGCCTTCGGGTGCATCGGCCCAGAGATGCAGAGGGTGATCTGCCCTGCCTGTACTGGATTCATGGGGGCGGCTATGTCCTCGGTACGCCCGAACAAGACGATCTGCGCTTCGATCGCTGGTGTCAGAGTTTCAACCTGGTGGGCGTTTGCGTCCAGTACCGTCTGGCCCCCGAGAACCCATACCCGGCTGCCATTGAGGACTGCTACGCGGGGCTGAAGTGGGTCAAAGAGCACGGAGCCGATCTCGGAGTCGACACCGGTCAGGTTGGGATCGGGGGTCCGAGCGGTGGGGGAGGACTGGCGGCGGCGTTGGCTCTGGCGGTCAGGGACAGGGCCGAGATCGAGATCGACTACCAGCTCCTGATCTACCCCATGATCGACGACACCAGGACCAGTGTGACTGCCAACTTCGATGTCCCGGTCTGGGCACCGGAGTCCAACGAGTTCGGCTGGTCGTCGTATCTGGGGGAGCTGTTCGGTTCCGATGACATCCCCGCTCACGCTGCTCCGGCCCGAGCCCAGGATCTGTCGGACTTGCCCCCCGCCTACATCATGGTCGGGACCCTCGATGGTTTCGCCGACGAAGACATCGAATACGCGATGCGGCTCAACCATGCCGGGGTTGCGGTCGAACTGCACGTCTACCCCGGGGCACCCCATGGTTTCGAGGGCTTCGCCCCAGGAGCCGTGGTGTCGCGTCAGGCCCGTCGGGATATCAACAACTGGTTGGCCGCCCAGCTCGACACGTAGACCCGGACCTACACGACCCATCATGACTCACTGACCGGGTCAACGACTGGAGGATCCCAATGTCATCGCCAACCGCGTCGACCTTCGTGCTGGTGCACGGTGCCTACCAAGGAGGCTGGATCTGGCAACGGGTTGCCGCTCAGCTGGAAGCTGCCGGTCATAGCGTGTTCACCCCAACCCTCGATGGTTGTGCCGAGCGCCGGGGAAGCCTGCGGCCCGGGATCACAACAGAGAGCCATGGAGCCGAGATCGCCGAGCTGTTGTTCTACCAGGACCTATCAGAGGTGACCATGGTCGGAACCAGCTCAGGGGGCATGGTGGTCTGTCATGCTTGTGAGCTTGGCGCCGAGCGAATCGCCCGAGTGGTATTCGTCGATGCCCTCGTTCTGGACCATGGGCAGCGGATCGGTGACGTCGTCGATCGCCCCCCGTCGGCCGGCGACGAGCTGGCCACTGGTCCAACGGCGAAGGACATCGAGGAGAGGCTGTTTGCCGACCTCAAACCAACCCTTCGGCACTGGGCCGCGGAGCGGGTCACCCATCATCCCCGCGCCGTGATGGATCAACCCGTCGAGCTGGAGCACTTCTGGTCACAATCGTGGGTCGCTCAGGTGATCTACTGCCGCCAGAGTACCAATCCTCCTGAGTCGCATCAGCGACGAACGGCGGAACGCCTCACTGCCAGCTGGGCCGAGATCGACACCGGTCACTATCCAATGCTCTCAGCCCCCGACGAGCTGAGTGC